>JAFGYD010000158.1 GCA_016936295.1 Spirochaetales bacterium
TATATTGTAATCTGATTTACTCATTCTTTCTCCTTGATTTGAAAGAATATTAATTGACATGTGCTGTTTTTTCAATGGTTAACAGCACATATCTTATTATTGATTACTTTTTAATAGCATCTAGAACTTTGTTTTTATCCAGTTTTTTACTACAGAAGAACCAGTCCTGGCATTCAACACCTTCTTCTTTTCCTTCCATTCTATCCTTTGCTGTTCCACATGAACCTGCTGGACTAACAATTACATCATCCCCAGGTCTCCAGTCAGCTGGTGTTGCAACTCCAAACTCATCGGCTGTTTTTAATGCTTGTAAAACCCTATAAAGTTCATCGAAATTTCTTCCTAAACTTAGTGGATAGTAGATCATAGTTCTAATAATACCTTTAGGGTCAATAAAAAATACAGCTCTAACAGCTTTTGTTGTTGCTTCCCCTGGTTGAATCATTCCATACATCTTTGCAACATTCATAGTAATATCTTCTATTAGTGGGAAATTTACTTCTACATTTGTATGCCCTTTATATGATAGTTTTTCTTTAATTGTTCTTAGCCATGCTATATGGCTATATAATCCATCTACAGAAAGACCAACTAAATCGCAATTTGCATCTTTAAATTGTTGTTCCATACTTGCAAAAGTAATAAATTCCGATGAACATACTGGAGTAAAATCTGCTGGATGGCTAAACAGAATAACCCATCGTCCTTTATAATCATCGGGAAAATTAATATCCCCCTGAGTTGTTACTGCTTTAAATTTTGGAGCTTGATCTCCGATTCTTGGCATTGGTACTACTTGTCCCATCTCTTTTTCATCATTCATTTTTAATCTCCTTATAAGATTGCTTCTTAATTAAATTTAGTTCAACTTAAACCGAATTTCCATATATATTATTATTGCTATTGATAACTATTATTATATATGGTTTTTAATATGTCAATATCTTTTATATAACTTTCGACACTTATCATCTTTAATAATTGGGTAAAAGTCTCCACTGGAAAGGAGTTTATATTTTTATACCTAATACAAGATTTCCCCATATCAGGTTTTTTACCTTTCTCTTTTATATGGGATTGTATAAACCACTCCAGAATCTCTTTATTGTTATATAATCCCAAATGGTAGATAGAAATATAATTTTTTTGAACTCCTAAATTAATAAAGGGTAGTGGTAGTTCCGGGTTAACATGATATCCTAGTGGGTATATAGAAAAGGGGACAACAAACCCAATCATGTTATAGCTTATTGTCTCTTCGAATTCTTTAGGTATATTATTCTTAATAGTAGTATGAATTAAATTAAAAAGTTTAGTCCATTTACTATCTATTGAGTTAATATAGTCTTCAACTGTTTTTAAATTCTTTTGATGTATCATAAACTAACTCTAAATAGGATTTATTATTATACTCAAATTCTGTAATTATATCTAATTTTAATTTTTTAGTGTGAGCTGAAACAGATCTTGGATTCATTTTATTTACAAAGGTTACAAGGATTGGATATTTTCTATTCATTATAATTCTTGCATATTCAAATAATCCTTCAAGTACTCCTGTTCCTCTAAATTTTTTATCAATACATACAGGCCCATACTGGTAAGAATTATAAGTGGTTAGTTTTTGGCCTAAGTATTCAAGTTCTCCTAATTTCCCTATCATATACTGAAACATGGGCCATTTTGAACAATATTCCCAGGATGCAGACATAACAAAACCTACTACCAGTTTGTTGTTTATTGCAATTACTAAACCGTCCTGGTCAATGAGTTCTTTTAAAAGTTCTGTATTTAATAATGTCGTGATAAATCCATCTGCTTTATCTTCAGGTTTAATGGTATCTATATGATACTTTTTATGAAGTTCTAGAACATTGTCTATATCATTATAAGTTGCTAATCGGTATTCCATTTTCTCTCCTATTGTGTATTAAATACCCGGTTGTAATAATTTACAAGTAGGAGAGAATAATCTATTTTGAGACTCTATCTATAAGATGTTTTTATTGCATTAATCTTAGTTTTAAGTCTTTTTGAATGAGGAGTAATTGGGCATATTTTCTTATTAAGATTTAGAAGTTTATATACAGCAATTCTAGCAGCTCTAACTGAGTATTCCTCTGTAAATACCATATCTTCGGCAATTTCAACAAATTGACTAATCATTGCAAAGTTTGTTGATCCTTTTGGTACAACTTGTGGTCTATCAGTTTTCTTCCTTGGTTGAAACATTGATATTATATAGGGCATCATACATGGTATTACATTCACAATATCCTTTTTAATTTCATCAAGTTCATTTGATAAATGTAAGTGGTGCATTAGTTCTTCGAAAATTTCTTCACCGGTACACTCTCTCATTGGTTTTTTTATATAGTCACCTTCTACATTTGTATTTAATGCGTATCCCCAAAAAATTGTTTCATTGGCAGTTTGTCCTATAAAATGAGGTTGTGCTGCAACTACAATTGACATTAACCATTTGGAGTCTTTAAATGTCATTAATGCACCACTACCAGGGATGTTTCCACTAAATTCTTCTATCTTTTTAAGGAGTTTATTTCCATTTAAAGTTACTGTAAAAGACTCCCAATTAGTCTCTTCCGGGTTATTAAAGAATGGTTCAGGATTCCCAAGACCATCTTTTTTCTTTGCAATATTTCTCCATAGTTCGCCAGAAATTGGTTTATCATTTACCATTGGAGCCTTGGTTTTGTAATCTCCTAACTTTGCATTATCTGTCATTGAACCGTTTGTTATAATACAAATATCATTAGGATTAAGTGTAATTTCATCTATGGCATTGTCTTGTTTTATATATTTTATTTTTTCTACTGTTATCCCATCTCCTTTTTTAAACTCGAGGTCTGTAACAGTACATTTTAACGAAAAATCTACACCGTATTTATCAAGGTGAGATTTCATTGGAAGGATAACAGAATCATATTGGTTGAATTCAGTTCTGGTAACACCCTCAAGAGTTTCAATTCTGGAATACTCAAACATCATTCTGTTCATATATCTTTTAAATTCAAAAAGACTAGACCATTTCTGGAATGCAAAAGTTGTTTGCCACATAAACCAGAAATTTGTTGTAA
>JAFGYD010000159.1 GCA_016936295.1 Spirochaetales bacterium
AAGTGATATTTTGATAGAGAGTACTCAGGACATTGTTGTAAAGGGTTACCTCTCTAATTTTATAGAAACTCCACCTAGAATTTCCATAAATGGATCCTTATCTCCACAGTATTCAGATCTTTTCATGGCTTTTATTTTTGGAAATATTCAAATTAATATCTCCAGTATTTTTATCAATATTTCGGGATTATATACCTCCCCAAATGGTCTATGTGCAGGTCTATATTTTGGGGTTAAATATTGAAAAGAGTATTTATTCTTGTTCAACTAACAATAGTGTTAACTCTTTATCCCCAAAATTTTTACCCAGAAGAGAGAACTTTATCTGTAAGTTCTTCTATATCATCTTCGTTTTTTGGGGAGTATGGAGGAGTTGAGGCCTCTTTAAATTTCAATAGAATGGATCAACATTTCATGTTTGGAATATTTACTGGATACGACTTTATATATCCCTATGCAGGATTAAATTTAGGTTATGAAATTAATATTAGGGATATAGTCTCATTTACCCCAGAATTAGGTTTTTATATAAATGACACTTTAAGATTAAGAGTCAATGGGGTTTTAGATTTTCATATTTTTAATAGAAACTACATTTCTATAAATTCAGGTATAGATGGAAGAGGTGATCTCTTTATAATGTTTGGTATTAAAAAACAGACCCCATATTTTCTACCAGTCCCACTAGTTAATTTTACCTTTAATTTATCCCCATCTAAATTCTCTCCAGATGGTGATAAAGAAAACGATACACTTTTTATTGACTTGGATATAAAAAATCCATCATCCATAAAAAAAATCGATTTTAATGTATATGATTCTAAATCGGTTCTTTTTTACACTTATAAATATGATGGGAAATTAGTTAATAAAATAGAGTGGGATGGGTTTAATTCAGTAGGAGAATCTATACAATCAGCAGAAAACTATTTAATTGAAATTGTTACCACCGATTTATTAAATAGAGAAACGAAACAAACCAAAGAACTTTTAAGCGATATTTTAGTCGAAACTGTTAATGGGCAGAGAAAAATCAAGATTGCATCTATAGTTTTTCCAGCAGATTCTGCAGATTTTTTAAAACTTGATAACCAACAGATTGAGAGAAACCAGGTTGTAATATTAAAACTCTACGAAAAATTATCAAAATATCCTGACTATGCTATAGAAATTGTTGGTTATGGTAATTTAACCAGATTAGAGTCTGAAAAATCTATGGAGAAAGAGAATAGGGACATATTAATTCCATTAACTACAAAACGAGCCCAAAAAATAAAAGATTCCCTGGTAGAACTTGGAATGGATAGTAGCAAGATATCAGTTTTAGGTTTAGGAGGTATTAATCCCATATATCCATACACTGATATTGAAAATAATTGGAAAAATAGAAGGGTTGAGTTTATTCTAGTAAAATAAAATATTTTATTAGCCAGGATCCTATTGCTGTAATAATAATAGTACATAGTATTAAAGCCGTATCATTGCTTATTTCTATATTATCCTTTGGTAGATTTTCAAGTAATTCATAGGTTTTAACTACTGATAAGGTTGCAGAAGTTGCGGTTAGAACAGAAGATAAAATTAAACCATATTTAGCCTGTTCTTTACTTAGATCCATATTTAAAATCTCTCTCTCCTTTGGGGGAAGGGCTTCGTAATCATTTGAATATACTGAAGTTGTTACAAAAATTAATAAAAGACACAATAACTTTTTCATAGAAAATATAGTACCAATGGAACAGTTATTAATGAAAATAAAGTAGAAAGTATTAATATAGAAGAGAGTAATTTCTCATCTAAACCAAGCATATCACCTAGAACAACAGTAAAAACAGCTACAGGCATTGTTGATTCCATTAAAACTGTATTTATAGATAATGGATCTTTAAACCCTATAATAAAAATGGTTAATAATCCTCCTATGATACCTAAAACAGGTCTTAAAACTACGGGTAATATAGATCTTTTAATATCTTTAAAACTATTTCTTACCGAGATAGATAGCCCCACTGTAAATAGTATTATTGGTAGGGTCATATCGCTAAACCCATTAATTGTTTTTTCAAATGTTGGATATATAGGGATTTGCAAAATATTAAATGTTAATCCAATTATAAGGCTAGCTATAGGTACAACCATATTTAAAACGTAGTTTTTCACATCTAATTCACTATCAACTTTAGTTATTTTAGCAATAGCAAAGGATCCTAAATATAGTATTGGCCACCATAACGATGTAAAAAACACACCACGGGATAATCCTTCAGTTCCATAGGCCCCATTTAAAACAGCCCATCCAATCCAGCCATAATTTCCATAAACTATACCTAACATATAGGATGCTTTAATTTTGCTATCCTTAATTTTAAATAGTAATAAGAAGGAAAATATTATTAATATTGCTGTTAATAGAACAAAGGAGAGGGATAGAGGGAGTATCTCTTTAATTGTTTCCATTGAAGTGTTATACATAGCAGTAAAAATTCTAAAAGGAACGGCAACTCTAACCACAAAAAGTTTTAGATCTTTATTTACCCTTTCCGGTATATATTTAATTTTTAATAATATATATCCTAATATTATTGGTAAAAAAATTGATAGTAGTGTCTCGTTCATAGGCTTCTTAATAACTCATTAATAATTTTACCAGCTTTTCCTCTATGAGAGACCCTATTTTTCTCATCGTCAGTTAACTCAGCTGCTGTTTTATTAAATTCAGGACTAAAGAAAACAGGATCGTAACCAAATCCACCATTACCATAGGGTCTATCTGCTACTAATCCGGAAAATGTTTCTTGAACTGTAAATATTCTATTTTCATCTAATATAAGAGCCATACAGCATACAAAATCGGCACTTCTATCGGTTATTCCATCCATATTTTTTAATAGAAGACTATTTTTTTCAGAAGCTGTTAACTCCCGTCCAAACTCTTTCTCCCCATATCTTGCAGAATAAACTCCAGGTGCACCATTAAGTGCTTTTACAGATATTCCCGAATCATCTGCTAAAACTGGTAGTCCACCACAAAGTTTAAATAACTCTTTCGCTTTTATTAAGGAGTTCTCAATATATGTAGTACCACTCTCTTCGACATCTATATCAATTCCTAAGTCCTTAGGAAGTATTAAAGTGTGTTCACTTAGTATTTTATTCAGTTCATCTCTCTTATGTAGATTCCCAGTCGCTAAAACTATTTTCATAAAATTAGTTTAATCTAAAATTACATTGGGGAGAAGTGACTGCAGTGACTTTTTCATATAGAAAAGTGAAGAGTCTACGGTTCCTTTGGGTATTCCAAGCATTTTGGCAATTTCTTCATTTTTAGGGCCACAATTTCTAAACTCTATTTTCTCTTTAATGGCATCTCTTATCCTTGTTTTTTCCAAAATTCTTTTACCCAATATGTCCTTTTCATAAATATCCTGTGACTCAAGAATTCTTTTTTGATCCTTTGTAATTTCAATAAAAAGTCTATTGTATCTCAGTTGTAAATAATCTCTGTTTGCAACTCTTTTTTCACAAATAGTTTCAAGTTTTTCCTTAATATCGTATAACCAATCAACTGTTCTATTTAATAGAGGTGCTATTAATTCAATATATTCTGGGCTTAAATTCCTTGCATTTTTAAGTGTAAATATTTCTAGTCTTTTTCTAGAAGCATCTTTTAATATCTTTCCATCTTTTATTGATAGTATTTTTTGGGCATCTGGAGAAATTTTATATTCACAATTTTCCTCCATTACATATAAATTTTCTTTAAATTCGGTAACATAGTGTGTGTTATAGGCATCGGATTTATCTCTCTCAATTACATAATTTTTACTAAAACTAAACATTAACCACTTAATATGTTTATTTATATAATGTGTAAAACTTGCTAATTCTTCATTGTAACTATCTACTATATAGTCGCATTTAGGTATAAAAGTCATAATAAAGTCTCCGGCCTCAATATACTTATCTTTTAAAACCTGTGAATAAGCATATTCTATAACTGTATTCTTGAATTTTTCCTTTTCAAGAGTACCTTCTTTGTAGTTTTTAAATGCACTTTCTAAGATCATATAAACTCCTTTATACCTTCATAGAAAATTTATCGCTAGAAATTCAAAAAATTGTATAGTACTTTCGGGTTATAAGAATGTAAAATATAGATAGTGAGGTTATAAATGAAAAAAGGAAACGGAAATTATATTTCTTCTCAGCTTTTAATTCAGTTAACAATTGGTATATATTTTTTTATATCCGGTTTATTAGGAATAATGGGGTATAACTCTGGAATGAACCAGGTTTTTAACGATGTAAATAAATTAATGGGAAAAAACAACTATCTACCATTAATTATTTCCATTGTATTTTTAGTTGCAGGTCTATTTTTACTTCTTGCTTCAATAATTCGAATTAATAATAGATTTATCTATTTTGCGATTTTTGCACTATGGATTGTTTATATAATTTATAGTTATTTTACCAATAATTTTATAGAACCAGAATTACTGGTTTGGTTAAAAAATCTTTCAAGGGAAGTAATTATCCTTGCTGGGTTGTGGTTTTCTACCCAAAGAAAATAGTTAATTATACTGGGATTCCCAAGGGAATCCCAATTTAATCTTTATATTGTTCTTGCCTTAGCAGCCGCCATAGACTCTTTTGCTCCTTTAATAAGGAACTCCAATCTATTTGCAGTATTAACTTCACTTGTTCCTGCATCCATATCAAGGAATAAAAGGTTAAGGTGAGGATGAACTTCTTTCATTTTCTTTTCAACACCTTTTGCTACAATGTGATTAGCTATACAACCAAAAGGTTGCAGG
>JAFGYD010000026.1 GCA_016936295.1 Spirochaetales bacterium
TAGGTAAGGGCTATAGTCTTTCTTCTACTATAAATACAACTAATGAAAGTAACTGATAGGGAGGGTTAACTATACGTATAAAATTCTTTAGGCAGTGAATTAAATTTTTCTAGTTAGTGGATTTATTTTTCTGCTTAGGAAATTGGAAACGGATGCTTAGAAAATTATTTTTTGTAAGCATCGGATTTTTAAAAAGGCTATACAAATACAATAAGTTAATATGCTTATTAATAACACTAATTTATAATAAACAGTAATAGTAATTAATATATAAAATGAAAACAAATAAAAGTGAAATTTTAAAAGAAGCAGCCTACGTTTTTGCCACAAGGGGATATGATGGTGCAAGTTTATCACAAATAGGAGATGCTGTAGGCATACAGAAGTCCAGTCTTTTTGCTCATATAAAGAGTAAAGAGGAATTGTATAGAGTTGTTGTAGAGGAGTTTATCCTTAAGCAACAAGATCCATCCAAGAAGTTTGAAAAGGGTTGTTACTCTTTATCCGATTTCATCAAACTTTATATAGAAGGAGTTGTAAAAACAATGGTAGCATTAAGAGCTCTTTTCGACTATAGGGAGCTCAAATCTATAGATTATCTGTCTTTTATACTGCAAGCTTGTAAAAAACATCAAGATTGTGCAGATAGAATGATTTTTATTAACGAAAAAGAAATCAATTTATGGAAAACCATGATTGAACATGCAAAAGAAACCCGTGAAATAAGAGCAGATGTTGATGCAGATTTTACAGCTAGAATGTTCAGATATTCTTTTAGCGGGATGTCATATTTGTTTTCTTTTAAAGATGGTGTTACAAAGGACGAATTAGAAAATATATTTTATAAGTTTTATGAAACGCTAAAGGAATAACAGCTCATTAAATAAAAAACCAACCTAAAAACAAAATGGAAAAGGAAGTATTTATTAATCGTATCACTAAATTTCTCCCAAACAATTCACTGGATAATGACTCTATGGAAAACTATTTAGGTAAAATAGGAGAGGAACCTTCGAGAGTAAAAAGTATTATATTAAGACAAAATGGCATCAAAAGCCGTTATTATGCATTAAATCAAAAGAATGAAATAACACATACCAATGCGGAGATGGTGGTTTGTGCTATTAATGGACTTTTAGATGATAGTATAACGATAGATGATATTGATATGCTTATTTGTGCCACCAGCGTACCCGATCAAATTGTACCTTCTCATGCCTCTATGGTTCATGGCTTATTGAAAAACAAACAGATGGAAATTATGTCTCCTTCTGGGGTCTGTGCTTGTGGGGTACATGCTTTGAAAATAGCTTATATGTCTATAAAATCAGGTAACTCAAAAAATGCTATTTGTACAGGTTCTGAGTTAGCTTCCGGAATGTTACATTCTAAAAATTACAAAGAAGAGTACGATAAATTAAGGCTATTAGAAGAAAAGCCTATGATTGCTTTTGAAAAAGATTTTTTGCGTTTTATGCTTTCAGATGGAGCTGGGGCTATGTTGGTTGAAAAGGAAAGAAGGGGAAAAATTTCTCTTAAAATTGAATGGATAGAAACAGTTTCTTATGCAAATGAAGCTCAGGTTTGTATGTATATGGGGGCAGAAAAAATAGAAAACGGAGAACTTAAAAGTTGGAAAAGTTTTTCGGAAAAAGAGTGGCTTGATAATTCTGTTTTTGCTTTAAAGCAAGATGTCCGTATGTTGGATAGCAAGGTAATAAAATTGGCAGTATGTCATTTAAAAACCTGTTTTGAAAAATACAATTTAAACCCATCAAAAGATTTCAACTATTTTTTACCGCATTTATCATCAATGGTTTTTAAAGAAAAATTACAACAAGAGTTGGAAGACGAAAATATACTTATTCCTCTTGAAAAGTGGTTTATTAATCTATCTAAAGTTGGAAATGTGGGTTCGGCATCTATCTATTTGGCTTTAGAAGAGTTATACCATTCCGGAAAATTAAAAAAAGGAGAACGTATTTTTTTATCCGTTCCTGAAAGTGGGCGCTTTTCATACGCTTCTACTTTATTAACAGTTGTATAATTAACCCAAACTCACCACCACCATGGAAACACTCCTCAAATCCAAAATCCTTGCCTCCCTTCTATTTATTACAGCAGCAGTGCAAGCACAAGTAAGCGAATATACTTTTTCGCAAATGTCAAAAACGAATAAAGACTATGCCGGAGAAGACTATGTTTATGCTCTATTAACATCAGAAAGTATGGGGACTAACGTGTTTTATTCCGATAATTATAATGATGAAAATTGTGCCAAATATGTATTTATGAATAATGGTGCTAAAAGTTCTGACATAGAAGTGTCAGGAGTGGGTTATCCAATAGGGTTCAATTTCATGTATAATGGTCAAGAATTTAATAGAGTTGGTATTTCAAGTAATTTCTATATTAAACTGGGTAAAGCTAACAATGAGGTTTTCTCTATGTACAATGATACTATTCCTGGAGGAATTTTTAAATTGGGTAATGATAGTTTAAGATCGAATATAATTGGATTGTTTCAATTAGACCCCAATCTTTTTTCTAATTATCGAGCAAATATTCGTTATCAATTAGTTGGTTATCCTGGTAAGCGTGTTTTTGTAGTAAAATATATTTATGTTAATGAAGATGTTTGGTCCAATATCCGTTATATATTTTTGAATGAATGGAAAAATGAAGTGGAATTTTGGTTTGGTTTAACAAAAACAAAACCAAGTTCAACATATCCTGTTTATTGTGGTATAAGAGGGGATAATAACAAAACAACTAACTTAAATATTAGAAAAATAATTTATGGAGATAATACTTGGCTAACTTCAATAGATGGGGATTCTCTTAGCTATTGTGACTATAACAGTAGCTGCCTCCCCACTAATATTGCCTATAAATTTACACCTGTTGTCTCTAATATTCTTCATTCGCCAACGGCTTTCTTTAAATTTCGTTCATGGGATAGTATTCCTAATTATATTGGATTAACAGGGAGCACAAATACTACAGGTTATGTCTTTGCAAATGGAGCTACTGAAATTCCAACTAATGTAACCATATCGTGGTCTCCGGAATATACCTCCAGTACTAATTATTATAAAATATATTTTGGTACAGATAGTTTGGATATGAATCTATTAGCAGATAGCCTTACTGCTACCGAATACAAATTACCTGTTTTAGCTGAAGGAATTACTTATTATTATAAAATAATAGCTTTTAATGCTTCCGGAATAGCAGATCCTTGCATGGGTTCATTTACTACGACAAATAATTTGATTTATTGCACACCTTCATGGGCTTGTAATAGTTTTGTGGAATCAATAACATTAAATACACTATTATACACCTATCCCGGTACTGATGATCTTCGAAGAGAACTTCCTTTTGAAGCACCTTATACCACTACTTTACAACGCGACTCTTCCTATTTGTTTAGTATAACAGCCTTATCTACAGCTCCTTGTTTTGGTACGTGTTGTTGGATAGATTTCAATCAGGATGGAGAGTTCGATATATCTACCGAACAGTTTGATGAAAACAGCGATATAACTGTTCCTCACGATGCTATATTGGGAACAACCAAAATGCGTGTGGGAAAGATTCTCTGCACTAGTCCGGGATCTTCGTTTATTCCATGTTCTTATAATGTGCAATACCAAGATTTTACCATTACCATAGCTCCGAATGACGATTGTACAAACTTTAGTTTTACTGCTGATCTAAGTAATCCTAGCTGTTTTGGAGAAAATACCGGTGAAATTCAACTCAATCTTTCAGGAGGAACTTTGCCTTATACCATACAATGGCAAAAAGATGGTACAACGCTTTCTGCTAGCGGTGAAACACTTTCTAATTGTACCAGAGGTACCTATCA
>JAFGYD010000160.1 GCA_016936295.1 Spirochaetales bacterium
GCTTTAATAGAGGTTAGCACAAACCATGCTGTGCCTAAAATAATTGAGACTCTTAAAAAGTTAAACCTTGCCCTAAGCAGTGTTAAATATGTTTTTGTTACCCATGTACATTTAGACCATTCAAGTGGAGCTGGATCCCTTCTTAAAGAACTTCCAAATGCTAAATTAGTAGTACATAGTAATGGTTACAATCATATGATAAACCCGGAAAAATTAATAAATGGAGCAATCGCAGTATACGGGAAGGAAGTGGTAGAATCCGATTACGGTGTAATATTACCAATAGATGAGGATAGAGTTATTTCCTGTAAGGATTATGAAAGCTTCAAATTAGGGAACAGGGAATTAATTACAATCGAGACCCCAGGGCATGCAAGACACCACATCTCTATTTTCGATACACTATCCAAAGGAATATTTACAGGAGATAGCTTTGGACTATCATATCCCCAGCTTACAGTAGATAACAGAAGATTTTATCAACCAACGACAACACCTACAGCATTTGAATTTGATAAAATGGTTGAATCCATCGATAAAATGATGAAATTAAAGCCTAAATTTCTATTTTTTACCCACTATGGTATAGATGAAAACCCAAAAGATGTGGAAAATACTGTTGTAACAAGATTAATGGACTATAAAAAAATGGTTTTTCCATACAAAGAGTACAATAGCCAAAATATTTTAAGTTTAGAAGAGGATTTTAAATATTATTATCTTAAAGAGTGTAGACATCACGGAATAAATTTATCCGATGCTGAAATAATAAAACTTTTCGATATAGACATAAAATTAAACGCAATGGGTTTAATGTTATGGAGAAGTAAAACTATTGACCTTGTTATATAATATAAATAAAATCACATACGGAGAGATATTGTGGAAAATCTGGATAAGATAAATAGAAAAATTCTTAACATCCTGCAGGATGATTGTTCTATTACTAACAATGAATTAGCAAAGAGAGTTGGATTAGCTCCGGCAACAACCCTGGAACGAGTAAGAAAACTGGAAAGCAGAGGTATTTTAAGTAAATATGTAGCTCAAATTAACCCTAAAACAGTTGATAAAGATACAGTTGCATTTGTTGAACTTTCGTTGAGTAAACATACAACAGAGAACGTTGACTCGTTTAATAAAACTATTGCGACCCTTGAAGAGGTGGAAGACTGTTACAGAATATCTGGAGACAGAGATTACCTGTTAAAAGTTAGGGTTAAAGATATTAAGGATTTTGACCGGTTTAGTTTTGAACAACTGTCTAAACTTCCAGGTGTTGAGCGATGTTCTACAAAGTTCGTACTTAAAACTATTGTTAGCAAGACTAAAATAACACTTTCCGAGGATGAAGAGTAATCACTTTTCACTACTGGAGATAACCCCTTTCACTAAAGGGGTTTTATCATAAATACAACTATCTAATTCATTATTAAAATAAATTGTTCCACAAAAAGGACAATATTGATACTCACCATTCTGAACAAATTCAATAGAAGTAATTAAGTTATAGTGTAAATAAAATGTAACAGGTGATGCAAATGTTTCGTCAAAGGCCTCTATATATCCTGTTGTTTTTAAATAGACAGAGTAATTTTCACCAGAGATAAGATCAATTGTACACCTTGTATAACCTTTATACCTATCATCTGCAAAATCACCTTCTGTAAAAGTAATCTTTTTTATATTTTTAAAAGATAGAGCATAGAGTGCGGAATTCCTCCTAACCCAAAAGAAAAATTTCCTATCTTTAAATTCATCGTAAAAAGAGACCCTTGTTATATTAAAGACTTCCCCCTCGTTATCCACAACTACTGCGGAAAAAAAAGGATCGTACTCAGTTTCATTAAATATAATTTTTTTATCTTCTATCTCCTGTGAAAATAGAGAAACAAAAAATAATAGAAAAACTGAGAGTGATAAAAACTTCTGCATAAACCCAAGTATATCACTCAATGAACTAAGTAAAAAGTTCCTTTTTAATAACTTCAATATTTTCTGCTAGCTGACCAGCTTCGGGGTGATTGAAGTAAGGAAAAAGCATGGTTTTTGTTTTTTCTTCCAAATTACTCCAAATTACACCCCTCTGTTTAGTATCCAATTTAATAAGAGTTGCTGTTAAAACCCTAAGCATAGAGTTTACAAAACCTGCACTCTTCATAGATATATTATTATCCTTGGAAAACCTGTAATCATCGTTAATTTCCGAGAATACAATATCCCTTATAAGTAAATTCCACTCATTTGTAGTCCACTCACCCTCATCCTCTAAAAGTATTCTCTTAATTCTTTCATTAAATTCTGGCATTATATATTTTTCAAGTTTTTCAAATGTGAAATCCTCTCTTCTTATTACATTTGCTTCATACTTAAACCTGTCGTATAAATTCCTTAGCCATTCAAAATATGAAGCGGTAACACCAGCTCCGTTTGCTAAAAAGTCGTAAATTACTAAAACGCCTTTACTGTTTAGTATTAATTCTGCTTTAGAACTACAAGGACCGTTTGAACCGCAAGCAACAATTTTAGTATTAATCTTATACGCATTATTTTGCGTAATTGCATTCTCAAGCGCTGCAGGAATTAAAATATCACACTCAATTTCAACAATTTCAGCCCCCTCTTTAGCACCAGGAACTCTTCTTGTTACATTTTGGGTACAATTTATAACTGACCTTTCAGGACCATTAACCTTAACTAACATTTCATCAAGATTAAGATTATGGCCACATATCATACCTCCAGCATCTGCTACAGCTATAATATTTACACCATATTTAGTTAGCTCTTTCATTATTGAACTACCAACCTTACCAGACCCCTGAACAGCAACTCTTTTACTTAAAAGTAATTTAGGGTATATAATTTTATGCAAAATTTCCCATTCAGCTCTTGTTAAAAGGGGTGATGCTTCTGATTCTATTAATGATTCCTCGTTAATTTCTGAGGCTTTTAAAAGAAGTTGATTTTCATCGCTACTTATAGGCTGTGAGGACTCCCATTTACCATCCAAAAATAAATTTGTCACAGATTGTAAAATACTATAGCAAAGCCCTCTACCTGTAGCCCCGGTTCTTGCTGCAATACCCATTTTTGGTTTTCCGGTTATCTGTGCAGCTGTAACTAAGTTTAAATACTCTTCGTTTGTAGATAACTCTTTTAAAATAGAACTATCTAAATAATCAATATCAAAATTGTTATATAAAATTGATCTAGCTTCTTCTACAGAAATAATTTTATTTCCAATTTGTGAAACTCCTTTTTTTATACCGTAAGCTAAAAGGGCTAAATCCCTTAACGCAGATTTAAATCCTTCAAAAAGGTGACCAATCTCGGTACCTCCGCACCCGACATCCCCGGCTGGAACATCTTTTGCAGGACCAGTAACCGTAAATATCGATCTACCAAAATTAGATAGAGTTTCAAAAAAATCCATCTTTTTATCCTTAAAGTCGGCTGGATTTAGTTTAAGACCACCCTTACCTCCTCCAAAAAGTATTCTGGATCTTGCGCATTTCCAAGTCATCATAAAACTTAGAGCTGCTACTTCATCGTACCTAACAATGGAATCAATTCTTAACCCACCCTTACTAGGTCCTCTTGCGCTATTATGTTTAGCCCTAAAACCTGGCTTGTTAGTTAATTTATCATCCTCTCTACAAGAGACAAAAAATTCATCTAAATCTTCATATTTTAATAAAAGAGACATAACATCCATATTTCTTGATATTCCGGCAAAATCAGCCGCTTTAAAAAAATCTGTAACAGAATTTAAATAGAAGTTATTATACTCCTTTACTACTGATAGGTCTGAATTCTCTATACATAAATTTCGTAAATTTTCTATAGAATCCTTAAACCCTTCATCTGTTGGCGATATTGTAGTAAGAGCCCTGATTATTCCATCGACCCTCTGTTTAAACTCACTCTCTTCGCGGTTTTTCTCCTGTGGGACCTTGGTTAACGAGTGTAGATCATCTTTAATTTGTACAGTATCAATTTCAGGTTCCAAATAAACTGAAAGGATTCCAACACTATCATCACCTTCTATTAAGTCATAATAGCATCTATTCATACTAATATCCCTGAATTCAAAGGCTTTTAGCATATTAATAACCCAGGTCGGGTGGGGATTTTTAACAGAGATAGCTAATCTTTTTTCATTTAGATTCTCTTTTAAATCCCCAATTTTTTTTTGTGCCTCATCCTCTATAACAACAATAGAGTTAGACTCCATTGCTTTTTCGTAATACTCCATATGCCTTTTTATTCTAACACCTGGGGAGTGGGCAGTAACCTCCTCGCTTAAATAATCCAGCTGAATATTATTTAAAAAAGTAACTCCATGTTTTAAACTCTTCTCAAACGAGAACTGCTCGCAATCCTTAAGCATTTTTTTTATATCTGACCAAAGCTCATTTGGAACCTTAAAATCACTTCTTCCACTTTTAGTTATAGATACAACAGAAACCCCACTTTTTGTATATTCAGCATCAAAGGAGCC
>JAFGYD010000161.1 GCA_016936295.1 Spirochaetales bacterium
ACACTCTCTTCAACAGCTTCTTTAGGAACATTTACCATATTCACTAAGTCATTTATACCAAAATTAAAAATGAAAGGTTCTTTACTATTAACTACAACATTATTCTTTTCCAGTTCTACAGCTAACCAATCATACATTCTTCCAACATGATCTATTATATTAGAGTTTTCAATTAATTTTGTTGTTCCCCAAATCCTATCAGCTAAAAGAATTGTAAGCTTTGTAATAATTTGAGGTTGTTCAGAAACCATTTTTTTAAAGTTTGTACGACTTATAACCATTAAGTCTGCTGTTTCATGACTTATAGCAGATGCAGATCTTGGTTTGTCTTCTAAAAGAGCCATTTCACCAAACATATCCCCAGCTTTAAGAATAGCTAAAATTATCTCTTTATTATTTACTATTTTTGTTATTTTAACCGAACCCTTCTGAATAATATATAATTCTGTTCCCTTTTGTCCCTCCCCAAAGATCATACAACCTTTAGGGTACTTACGAACAAATGATTCATCATTCTCTATTGCTATCTGCTCTTTAGCGTATGGTTTTAATCTTTCCATTCTAACTTTAGCTTTTGCAATATTTTCTGTATTATCAGATTCATTTATATATTTATTATATAAAAAATAAGCTTCGTTGAATCTATTATCTTTAATATATACTTCAGCAGAAACAAAAAGAGTTTCGGATCCAATCTCATCCTTTCTTATACCACTTTTTCTAACAATTTCTTTATTAAGTTCTCTAACACGTTTTGAGAATCCATTAATAATATTCATTGCTATAGCGGCATTATTTTGAATAAGAAATTGGAATTGATCTTTTCGAACAGTAATTATTTTAGTATCTTCAAGAGCTTGTGCTGTGTCTATATGAGGATGATGACTCATAGTAGACACAACACCAAAGAAGTCTCCAGGTTTTAAAGTTGTGCTCCTGGATTCTCCAACAATATCAATATCTTTAGTTACAGATACACTTCCTGAACGAATGATGTAAAAACAATCGGCTTTATGCTCCCCAATAGTTGTGATATATGCGCCTTTTCTACATGACATTAGTCCTAACTGTGTACCGCTCATTTAAACCTCTTTTATATTATATACTATAGTCCCGGATATAGAGGAAAAGAATCACAAAGTTCTTCAACTTTTCCTTTTACTCTATTTATTACGGATTTATCTCCACCAGACTTAAGCACTTCTACAACATACTGAGCAATTTTTTCCATTTCGGCCTCTTTCATTCCTCTAGTTGTTACAGCAGGAGTACCAACTCTAATACCTGAAGTTACAAATGGACTCTTTGTTTCAAATGGAATTGTATTTTTATTAACTGTAATACTTGCTTCATCTAATAATGCTTCAGCTTCTTTTCCTGTTACTCCTAGTGGTGTTAAATCTACTAGAGATAGATGATTATCAGTTCCGCCAGAAACAATTCTAGCGCCTAATGACTTTAATGTCTCACTTAAAACCTTAGAATTTTTAACTACCTGTTCCTGGTATAACTTGAAATCTGGAGCCAATGCTTCTTTAAATGCAACAGCTTTTGCAGCAATTACATGCATTAAAGGACCACCCTGACATCCAGGGAAAATAGCACCATCAACAAGTTCAGAATACATTTTTACTCTACCAGTTTTTGGGGCAACAATTCCCAATCCATTCTCTCTATCTTTTCCAATTAATATCATCCCACCCCTTGGACCTCTAAGGGTTTTATGTGTAGTAGTTGTAGTAAAATCAGAATATTGAACAGGTGAAGGGTGAACACCACCCGCAACTAATCCTGCAATATGTGCCATATCAGTCATTAAATATGCACCAACTTCATCGGCAATCTCTCTGAATTTTTTAAAATCTATAATTCTGGAATATGCAGATGCACCAGCAACAATTAATTTTGGCTTAAGTGATTTTGCTTGTAGTAGCAATGCATTGTAATCAATTTCTTCTGTCTCCTTAGAAACACCATAACTTTGGAAGTTGTATAATTGACCAGAGAAATTTACAGGGGAACCATGGGTTAAATGTCCACCATGGGATAGATCCATACCTAATACAGTATCGCCGGGTTTTAATACCGAAAGGTAAACACCCATATTTGCCTGACTTCCGGAGTGAGGTTGCACATTAACATATTCGGCCCCAAAAATCTCTTTTGCTCTATCCCTTGCTATATTTTCAGCAATATCTACTTTTTCACACCCACCATAATATCGTTTGGCAGGATATCCCTCTGCATATTTATTTGTTAAAACAGAACCTGCTGCTTCCATAACAGCTTTTGACACAATATTTTCCGAAGCAATTAATTCCAGATTTCCACGCTGTCGTTTTAACTCTTTAGACATTGCTTCAAATAATTCAGGATCTACCGCTTTTAAATTTTCCATATATACTCCCATATCATTTAATATCTACATTATGCCATATAGCATTATAACTTTCTACATTTCCTTGGAATTTATCCCTAGTATTCTGAAGAGCATAAAAATCATTG
>JAFGYD010000162.1 GCA_016936295.1 Spirochaetales bacterium
GATGGTGACTTTATTGGGGTAAGAGGGACTTGAACCCCCGACATCCTGCTTGTAAGGCAGGCGCTCTCCCAACTGAGCTATTACCCCGTTTTTGTTGCAACATTTACAACCAACGAAACGTAAATTAACACAACATATAATAATTGGTCAATAGTATCTTAAAAAAAAATATCAATCCTGTCTGTTATTTTATTTTTTTTATCATAACAATATATAAAAGTGTTATTAAATGCAGTTTTAACATATATTTCAAATCTATTTAAATCTTCATTTATATAAAGTCTTTCAATGAATTTATTATCAAAAACTGGCCTTTCAATATATTCACCTTCAATTTTTATTTCCTGATCTTTTTTTATTGTGACTGAACCAAGAATGCCAGATGAAAAATTAATAACACCCACATATATATTATTTTGTTTGATAATTGATATACCAATCCAGGTCCACCTACTATCCAATAAAACTTTATTGTGACTTTCACTATCCTTCCAGCCTTGAAAGAGCTCTTCTATACTTGGAGAATATCCAATAATTTCGCCAAAATTATATCCTGTTGCATGAAACAGCAATGCTCTATCCTGCACGCTACTCTTATTCAAACCTTTATGGGTTATTTTATTTGCTTCAATCATGTAATTGTTTTGATATTCTGCACTATTGTTAAGATTTGTAGATATTTTTAATACATTTAACCCTTTACTCTCCCTATAGTTATTTATTAAATCCATAATATTGGAACAATAAATGGAGTGAGAAATAAAAACCAGGTAGATTACAAGCGAGAAAAACTTAATTTTTTACCGCCAAGGATATGTGCATGCAGATAGTTAACTTCCTGACCTCCATCTCTTCCATTGTTAAAAACAACTCTGTAGCCATCTTCTTTAAGACCTAATTCTTTAGCTACAATTGAAACCTTTTTTATAAAGTTACCAACTTCTAAACTACTTAAATCTTCAAAATCGCTAAATTTTTCTAATTTACTTTTTGGTATTACTAAAACATGTACAGGTGCTACCGGATTTATATCTTTAAATGCATAAACTACTTCATCCTCGTAAACCTTTTCTGAAGGAATTTCTCCCCGTAAAATTTTATCAAAAATTGTATCTTCCATACACCTATTTTAAAAGTGATATATTTTTTTGTACAGTCTATTAATCATTGATAATAACTATGCTATTATCCATAGTTATGGCTGATGAAACAATGAGAAATATTGGAATTATGGCACATATTGATGCCGGAAAAACAACAACTACTGAAAGAATATTATTTTATACGGGTAAGAACCATAAAATTGGTGAAGTTGATAATGGTAATGCCACCATGGACTGGATGGAGCAAGAACAGGATAGAGGAATCACAATCGTTTCTGCTGCAACAACATGTTATTGGAAAAACCATCAAATAAATATTATTGATACCCCTGGACATGTTGATTTTACTGCAGAGGTGGAAAGATCTCTTAGGGTTTTAGATGGGGCCGTTGCTGTGTTTTGTGCTGTTGGAGGTGTTGAACCTCAGTCCGAAACTGTGTGGCATCAGGCTGACAAGTATAGAGTCCCAAGAATTGCATATATTAATAAAATGGATAGAACAGGTGCTGATTTCTTTAATGTCTTAGATGACATTAAAAAGAAACTAGGAGCTAACCCAATACCTGTTCAAATACCTATGGGTGAAGAATCATCTTACTGTGGAAACATTGATTTAGTTACAATGGAAGAGATTACATGGGATGCTGAAAGTGACGGAACCATAGTAAACAGAAATCCAATTAAAGATGAGTGGACTGAAAAGGCTACAATATGGAGAGAAAAATTAGTAGATGAATTATCCGGGTATTCCGATGAGATAACAGAACTCTTTTTAGAGGGTGAAGAAGTTCCTTTGGATTTAATAAAATCTGTACTCCGAAAAAATACTATTAATAGGTCTATTGTTCCTGTATTCGTTGGTTCTTCTTTAAAAAATAAAGGAGTACAACCTGTTTTAGATGGAGTAATAGATTATCTTCCATCCCCAGAAGAGTTAGAGCCTGTAAAAGCTCATAGTGTAAAAAAAGATGAAGATATCACTATTGAAAGATCGGAAAATGGAGAATTAGCAGGTTTAGTTTTTAAAATTCAACAGGATAAAGAAGCAGGTGCTCTCTGCTTTATAAGAATATACTCTGGTGTTTTAAAAACAGGTACTTCAGTTCTTAATATTAATAAGAACAAAAAAGAGAGAATTGGTCGTGTTTTAAGAATGAATGCTAACTCTTATGAACAGATATCCCAGGTAAAGGCTGGTGATATTGCAGTTGTTGTAGGTATGAAGTTCGCCCAAACGGGGGATACAATTGGAACAGAGGGGTTTAAAGTCTTGTTGGAAAATATGGATTTCCCAGAACCTGTAATATCAGTTGCAATAGAACCAAAAACTGTTAGTGACCAGGATAAAATGAAAAATGCTCTTGAAAATTTAAAACGAGAGGATCCTACATTCAAAGTAAACGAAAACAGTGAAACAGGACAATTGGTTATTTCTGGAATGGGAGAACTTCATTTAGATGTATTAGTTACCAGAGTATTAAAAGAGTATAAAGTTGCTGCAAATGTTGGAAATCCTCAAGTTTCATATAGAGAGACTATTACAACTCCAGTTACTCATAATGAAATTTTTGAAAAAACATTAGGAGGAAAGGATAATTTTGCTAATATTACACTTCTTTTAGAACCTAGAAATAGAGGTGAAGGGAATATTTTTATTTCCGAACTTAAGAAAAATGTACTTCCTCAGGAATTCCAGGATGCTGTAAGAAGAGGTGTTGAAGCAGCATTTGGAGCAGGTTCATTAATGGGTTATCCAACAGTGGATATTAAAGTAACTTTAACAACAGCTAATTTCGATGAACTTAAAGCAACCGAAACCGCATATGAAGCTGCTGGTGCATTAGGTTTTGATAACGGATTTTCCAAAGCAAAACCAGTTCTTTTGGAACCATATATGAATCTGGATGTTATTTGTCCTTCTGACTATGTAGGTGATGTGATAAGTGGATTAACCCAACGGGGTGGTATTGTAAGTAGTATGGAGAGTAAGCCAGCCCATGAACACGTAAAAGCTCAAGCACCACTTGTTAAAATGTTTGGTTATACAACTACTTTACGTAGTCAAACACAGGGGCGAGGTTCCTTTGCAATGGAATTTAGCCATTATGCACCAAAACTTTAAAAATGTTAAAAATTATAGGGCTCAGGCTCTATAATTTTAATTTTAAGTAATCTAAAAAGCCTATACAGCTTTCTTCTAATATTTTTATAACGGTATAGAAACCTTCTTCTCCACCATAATATGGATCAGGAACATCTTGACCTGTGTAGTTAGTTGAAAAATCTGTAACTAAAAATACTTTATCCTTAAATTTATTATTTAAGTCCAATTTTAAAATATCTGAATAATTGCTTTCATCCATTGCTAGAATAAAATCGAAATTTCTAAAATCATGAACCGTAAATTGTCTTGATCTGGATAATAGTTTATATCCTTTTCGCGCGGCTGTTTTTCTCATTCTTATATCAGATTCTTGACCTGTATGATACCCAGAAGTTCCAGCAGAATCTACTTTTATTAAATGTTCTAAATTATTATCCTTAACTAATTTAATAAATATTCCCTCTGCCGCAGGACTTCTGCAGATATTACCTAAACAAACAAATAATACATTAATCATAATTATACCTATTATTTTTCAATTTATAGTGCTTAAAAACTGCTTTTAGTATAAGATATTTAGTTAATAAAGGACAAGGAAGTTATATGTTAAAATCAAATGAATATTTCAATGGAAATGTTAAATCCATAGCTTTGACAACAGAACAAGGGCCTGCAACAGTAGGTGTAATGGCAAAGGGAGAATATGAATTTTCTACTTCAACAAAAGAGATAATGATTGTTGTTTCAGGCCGATTAAAGGTTAAACTGCCAGGGAAAGAGACTTACAAAACTTATACAAAGAATAAGTCATTTCAAGTTTATAAAGATAGTAAATTTCAGGTTATTGCAGAAGAAGAAACTGCATATCTCTGTTACTACAAGTAGTTATGTAATTGGGCTATGCCAAAACAACATGTTAGGCATGGCCTCTAAAAATCCTGTTTTTTTATATAAATCTTGTGCAATTAAATTGTCTTCTCTAACTTCAAGTGTTACTTTACAACAATTCTGGTCTTTTGCATCGGCTATAATTTCTTTTAATAGATCTGAACCTAATCCTACTTTTCTAAAATTTTTAACAATAAAAAAATCATGAATATTAATAAGATGTTTTGCGGAAAAACTACTAAATGTTTTAAAAGTTATAGCACCACCACCTAATTCACCATTTAAATATATTAAATAAAAATTAACATCAGGTGTTGATTTTATTAAATGTTCCAAGTTTTTCATTTCTAGGCTTGAAAATTCTTTTCCATCACCCATAGAGTCATGCCTATACATAGAAATTAAAAAAATTAAATCTCTAATATTTTCTATAGAGTTCTTATCCCCTTTAATGATTTTTCTACCGTTTGAATTTTTCAAGATCGATTTCATATTTTTCTACCCTTATCCCTAATTGCCTATATGTTATACCAAGATTTTCACTTGCTTTTTTAATACTACCTTTTGTTCTTTTAAATTCTTCTATTATAAGTTCGTATTCAACTATATCTAAATTTCTTTGTAATTTACCACTCTCTGCATCTGTTATCTTACCTATAGTTTGTAAGGATGGTGGAAGATGATAACTATGAATTACTTCGTCATCGGCTAAAATTACAGCTCTTTCTATACAGTTTTCCAATTCTCTAACATTCCCTGGCCAATGATAAGACATAAGCATATCAATAGCTGGGGTAGATATACGGCTTACTCTATTATTACCAAACTCAGAATACTTTTTAATAAATAGATCAACCAAAAGGGGTATATCTGTTTTTCTTTCTCTTAAAGGAGGTACATTTATTGGGAATACATTAAGTCTGTAATAAAGATCAAGTCTAAAACTACCTTCATCTACTAGTTTTAAAAGATCCCTATGTGTTGCAGCAATTACTCTAACATCAACTTTTATTTGTTCATTTGTTCCCACTTTTTCAATCTCTCTCTCCTGGAGAACTCTTAATAATTTAGACTGTGCAGCAGGTGTTAATTCTCCAACTTCATCTAGAAATATAGACCCTCCGTTAGCAACTTCAAATTTACCTTTTTTATCAGCTATTGCTCCAGTAAATGACCCTTTACCATGACCAAAAAGTTCACTCTCAATTAATGATTCAGGAAGTGCAGCACAATTAAAAGTAACAAATGGTTTTGTGGCTCTATCGCTAGAATAATGAATTGCCTTGGCAACAAGTTCTTTACCTGAACCACTTTCTCCAAATATTAATGCAGTAGAGTTCGTTGTTGAAATTTTCATTATCATATTGTAGAGATTTCTCATTATCCCAGAATTACCTATAATATTTCCTGGATGGTATTTCTCTTCTAAACTCTCTTGTAATCTGTTGTTTTCTGCAGCTAAAGTCTCTTCTTCGCATATTGCCTGGTGTAAATTGACTGCGCGGGAAATCATTGTAGATATAATTGTTAAAATACGAAGATCATTTTCCATAAAAAAACTGTCCTCATACTCTTTGTCTATGGCTAATGTTCCTATAACTTCCCTTGTATTTTTAACAGGAACACAGATAAATGCTCTATTCATACCCTGGGTTATATATCCCGTTTTATTCAGAAAACGACTATCTTTTGTAATATCTGCTATAACAATAGGTTCACCACTTTCAACCACTTTACCTGTAATCCCTTCACCTATTTTATAAATTCCCTTAGATATTTCTTCGTTAGACATTCCAACAGACGAAGAGACTATTATTTTTGATATCTCTCTATTGTGAATTGTTACCATTCCTCTTTTAATATTCATGGTCATTTCAATTAATTCCAAAATTCTAGGTATTAACTCTTTTAAATCTCCTCCTGGAGTAATGGAAGAAGAAATATCCATTAGTAGTGCCAGATTTTTACTATGCCTCTCTTCACATTCATTTTTTCTGCATAAATTCATTTTGTACTCCTAATTCCGATGAAAATATTTTGTTTAATTCACTAACTGTTAGAAAATTTTTCTTTTTTATAGCTAATGAACGACAGATATCTATAATACTATCTAGTTGACTATCATTATATTTATAACCTAACTTAGATATCGAATCTTTAATTACAGCTTTTCCTGTATGTGATCCAATTACAATTTCAGTTTTATTTAAACCTAATTGTTCAGGAATAAATGGCTGATATGAAAGCGGGTTTTTTAAAAGTTCTCTACAATGAATACCCGATTCGTGTAAGAATATTTTTTCTCCAGTTATAGGTTTATAATCTGGAAGATCTCTACCACTTGCTTTTGATACATATTTTGATAATGGTTTTAGTTTTTTTAGATCAATATTTGAAGAATAATTATGATGTTTATTTAATATAAATGAAATTTCTTCTAAAGCAGTATTTCCTGCTCTCTCCCCTAAGCCATTTACAGTTGTATCAATAAAGGTAGCTCCAGATTCTATTGCGGTTAAAGAGTTTGCTGTTGCTAACCCAATATCATTATGCCCATGAAATCCTATTAAGCCTTTGTATTTTGTTTTGCAAAAAGAGATTATTTCCTTAACTTCATAAGGTAGTGCATACCCTACAGTATCTGAAATTTTTATTCTATATATTTGGTATTTATTTGCAATTTCTAAAATTTCTTCTAATTCCAATAAATTTGACCTAAAAATATCCTGTAATCCCAGTGATATTTTTGAAAAATTCAATATAGCAAAGTCTAAGCATGTTTTTAGTCTGGCTTTTACATCATTCCACTCTCCTATTTGAGACTTATATAATATTTCAGATACAGGTACAGAAATATGTATTATTTTAACACCACATTTTTTTGTAATTTCTAAATCATTTAGTTTTAGTCGAGACCAGGTTGAAATATCTTTATAGGGATAAATTTCAATAATTTCCTTAATAAATTTAAAATTTTCATCAGAGATAAATGGGATTCCAGCTTCAATTTCACTTACACCTGCATCAAATAGAAAATTAACTATTTGAAATTTTTCTTCTGTTGTGAAATAAACTCCTGGAGCTTGCTCTCCATCCCTTAATGTAGTGTCTAGTATTTTTATTTCCATAAAAATTATTAGCAATTTATGTGCCAAAAAAATAAGACTAAATATCAATATTTAATGATATTTAATCTTACTTTTAAGTATTCATTAGACTTTATTCATTCATTTTTGTAAGTTTTTAAGATATTAGATAATCTTCATTAATTTCATTTTCTTCTAATGAATCAAGAATTGCATCTATATCATCCTCACTATTAATACCGCCATACCATGTGTTATCTGGATAAATAACCATTGCAGGTCCTCTGTCACACACCTTTAAACAACTTGTTAAAGAAAGCATTACATCTGTTAATCCTCTATCATCAAGTTCTTCTTGAAGGTATTGAATTAATGCTGTTCCACCACTTTTGTCACAAATGCCTAAAGGTGTTCCATTAGCTCTAAAGCTTGCACATAAAAAAATGTGTTTTCTTGGTTTTTCCATATTTTTACTCCTTTTAAATAATTAGCTACATCCACCACCAGAGCCCTTACATGCAACTCCGCAACCCTTACTTCTACAACTCATAGATGATAAAGACTGTCCTGAATAAACTTTACTTACAGCATCATCAAGTAACCCTTCTACTTGATAAACTTTCAATCCTTTTTGTTCTAAAATTCTTCTTGGAGTTTCTCCTATACCATTTACAATAATTGCTCGGCAATCTGAAAAATTTTCAGCAAGTTTTTCCCACCTGGTATCACTTCCTCCAGGCATTGGAGCTATACGTCTTTCTCTTAATTTTATATTTCCATCTATTTTTTCATAGATAGCTAAACTACTGGCTTCACCTAAATGCTGATTTATAAGTAAGCCTTCTCTCGATGCTACTGCAACAAAAGGACGGTTTTCTTTAGGAAAAATCGACATTTCTGAGGCTTCAGTCATAAGACTTTTCCATTTATCTGGATTTTTATCACTTAATAATCCAGCTGCATCTGCTCTACACCTTTGACAGTGCTTCATTTGAGGTAGATATTCGCCACTAATCGTCTTAATTTTAAACATCATTTCATGGTCAGGTTCTTCTATGTTTTCAAAAATTGCACCTGATACAGGAATCATAGGAATAGCATTAAAAATATTAACACCCCTTTTACTCATCTCTTTTGCAATTTCAGGTACATGATGATCATTTATTCCAGGAATAACAATTGTATTAACTTTTACAATAATTCCATGATCTTTTAAGGATGCAATAGCAGCTAATTGATTTTCTAACAGTAGAGTTGCACCTTCTACTCCCCTAAAAATTCTTTTTCCTGCACGAATCCAACTATAAATTTTTGCACCAATTTCTGCATCAATAGCATTAATTGTAATTGTTACATGGCTTACTCCAATTTCTACTAAATCATTTACAGATGACAAAACATTTAAACCATTAGTTGATATGCATAAAATAGATTCAGGGTGTTCCTGTTTAATTAATCTTAATGTTTTTAACGTTGGTTCAGGATCTGCAAATGGATCTCCTGGTCCAGCTATTCCAGCTACAGATATTGGAACTTCCATAGAAATATTATCATAAAACCATGCGGCTTGACCTGGTGTTAAAATTTTGCTCGTTACACCTGGTCTCGATTCATTTGCACAATCGTAATCTCTGTTGCAGAAATTACACTGAACATTACATTTTGGTGCTACAGGCAAATGAACCCTACCGTAGGATTTAGCCGCTTCCTTGTTAAAACATGGATGCTTTGATGTATCCAGATTTATTAGTTTACTAGTGTTCATCTTTTCCTCCTGAACTCTATAAATAGGAATATCCAACCGGGGATTTTTCCTGAATCTCAAATAA
>JAFGYD010000163.1 GCA_016936295.1 Spirochaetales bacterium
ATAATTAACTTAATATGGTTTTTAAGTTCATTTGCCATTTATTTCCTGTAAACACTTAATATTGATTTTATTGTTTTTTTTGAATATAATATTTTTTTGAATCAGAAGTATATAATTCTTTATATTAAAAAGAGTTATATGAGTTTACAAATAAAGATACAAAGGATGAAGCATATATGTCTTTTATGGAAATGGTTAAAAAACGATGGAATGAAAACAATACTTTAGTATGTGTTGGATTAGACCCGGATTTGGGGAAAATACCTTCTAAATATAGAAGTTCCGAGACCCCGCTATTCGATTTTAATAAGGATATTATAGATCAGACAGCAGAATATGCTTGTTGCTATAAACCACAAATTGCTTATTACAATGGAGTAGGTCTGGAAAAAGATTTAGAATTAACAATTGACTATATCCATAACAATTATCCAGGGATTCCTGTAATTTTAGATGCTAAACGTGGTGATATAGGTTCTACCGCAGAAATGTATGTAAAAGAAGCATTTACCAGATATAAAGCCGATTCTGTAACTGTTAACCCATATATGGGTGGAGATACATTACAACCTTTTTTAAACGAGAAAGATAAGGGAACTATTATTCTTTGCAGAACATCTAACCCTGGTGCAATTGATCTTCAGGATTTGATTATTGATGGAAAACCCCTTTATATGCATGTTGCAAAAAAAGCTACAGAAGAGTGGAATAAAAACAAAAATATACTTTTGGTTGTTGGTGCAACATACCCGGAAGAATTGGCTAAAATTAGAAGTGTAATTGGAGATATACCATTCTTAACCCCTGGAATTGGGGCTCAAGGCGGTGATGTGGAAAAAGCAGTTACTGCAGGAAAAACACCAGATGGTACAGGGATGATTATTAACTCATCCAGAGGAATAATTTACGCAGAAAATCCTGGTAAAGCAGCAAAAGAATTACGGGATGAAATAAATCTTTACAGATAATAAGGGACAAAATGCCATTTATTAAAGATAGAAAAACCGCTGTTATTGGTTTAATATTAACAGCAATTTTATGGAGTACCGGTGGGCTTTTTATTAAAATGGTAAATGGTCATCCCATAGCTATATCTGGAGCTAGAGCTGGAATTGCAGCTCTATTTATGTTGTTTATAGTTAAGTTCAAATTCATTCCATTTACAAAAAATATTGTTTTTGGAAT
The DNA here is from genome assembly GCA_016936295.1 of Spirochaetales bacterium. Classification (GTDB taxonomy): domain Bacteria; phylum Spirochaetota; class Spirochaetia; order DSM-2461; family DSM-2461; genus Thiospirochaeta. Next base: position 1,186 of record JAFGYD010000163.1, read on the forward strand.
GATTTTTTATTCAATTACAGTAATAGGTTTTGTTACTGCAAATAAATTAACAACATCTGCAAATGCAGTTTTATTACAATATATTGCCCCTGTTTGGGTTGCGATATTTGCAGCTATTTTTCTTAAGGATAAATTAAGACGATCTGATTTTGTTAGTATTGCTTTTATGCTTTTTGGTTTAAGACTTTTTTTCTTAGACGAATTAAGTACTGGGATGTTTTTAGGGAATGCGATTGCAGTATTAACAAGTTTTTCATTTGCAGGTTTTTTCATCGTTGTTAAAACAATACCGGATCAGAATAAAATATACCCTATAATATATGGGAATATTTTGTCTTTTCTTATTGGGATTCCTTTTTTTAGTTCACAACTTTTATTAACACCTAGTATTTCGGCTCTTTTATTTCTTGGTATCTTTCAAATTGGTCTGGCTTACGTTTTATACTCCAAATCCATGGTATATTTAAAGGCTTTAGATGCAGTTTTGATTCCTGTTATAGAGCCTCTATTAAATCCTGTATGGGTATTTTTATTTATTGGAGAAATACCTACAGTAACAACAATTTTAGGTGGTTTTTTTGTAATAGCAAGCGTACTTTTAAGATCTCTATACCAAAGTAGTAATAAAAAAGATATTAAGAAAGTAGCATAGAAAAATTCTCTAGCATATATGTATAAATATCATAGGGTGCAGTTGCATCCTCAGTTGCATATTTTATCTGATTTGGTGTTAAGTTTTCATTTTCCCAATTTGATAATACAGTTTTTTTAGACTTAATTATTTTTTTATCCATAAAAAGTGCTACAGCAGATTTAACTCCTATTTGATTTTTATGAAAAAAGTTTTTTTTAATTACAATGGAAAGATCATATATATTTTGAGGAATAATATTAAATTGCTTTAAAAACTCTCTATTATCATTTTTTAGATCAAACCCTATTTTTCTAATATCAGGATCTGAAATTATATCTGTTACAGGTTTAATATTTTTCAAAAATAACATTTGAAAGAGATAAATGTGATTACTTGTTGCTATTTGAATAATTGATATTTCATTTTGTCTCTCACCCCTATTAAAAGTAGGTTTTTGTTCGGTATCAAATCCAATATATTTTGAATTTCTAATATCATTAACAGCCTTTAATATATCTTTATCATTTTTAATAATTACAATTTTTCTGTTTCCTATATTATATTCATCTAAATGTTCATTTTCCAAGCCTGTGGATTTATATTTTGATAGAAGATTTACAACTTTTAATGAATCTTTACTTAACCCATTAAATAGTTTATCTATCCTCTTTTTAATTTTCCTTGACTCTTTTGGTGTACAAATATTTAATATTAAGTTTAGTTTATCAGAGTCTATAATAGAGTCACTTTTGTTCATAAAAAAACAATATCACAATTTTACAGAAATTATGTTTTTATAATCAAAAAAATCTGAAAATTTATACATTATATAATCTTGTTTGTCTAGAATGTCTATCATTTCATCGGTCATTTCAATATTCATAAAAATCCGATCATCAAAATAATCTGTGAAGTATTCTAAATAAATAAAAATAATTGCTTTTGTATTAACTTTTTTCTTTCCAAGTATTTGATTTTTAGTTATTTTATCCCCAACTTTAAAACTTTTATTCTCTAAATTATATATACCTATAATATTTTTACTATTTCCTTCTATTAGTAATAAATTATTAGCTTCAAATTTACCATAATGGCCTTCTAATTTATTTTCTATAAAGGAATAAACTTTTCCATCAATGGGTGATTTAATATAGGAATCATTACTTATGTCCAGTACTTCTCCGTATGAGAGAAATGATATGTTGTTATATTCAACTAGACCAAAATCTTGAAGTAATGTAAATGAGAATGAATAAAAATTGATCAGTACTAAAAACATAGTGAATAATACTTTTTTCATACAGATTAGTTTAGTAATATAATGTTTACTTATTATCATATCTCATTATTATAGATGTTCCTGCAGCGCCACACTCTATAAATCCAAATCTTTTGTATAATTTAACTGCAGGATTTCCAGGATCAACACTTAAAGAAATTGATTTTACAGTTTTATTAGTAGAAAGAAGTAATTCATGAAGCAATGCTGTACCTATTCCATATCCTCTCATACTATAATCTACAGATATTCCAAGTTCAGGAATATCTGCACTTATATAACCATAACCCTTATTATTTTTTGTAAAATACCTTAGCCATACAGCTCCTAATCTATTTCCGGTGACTAGGTCTGTAGCAATTAAACCATAGTCTCCTTTTTTACCCCAATTTTCAACATATTTTCGTATTTCAGGAACATTTATAATATCTCTATCTGGAGGAGGATTACATGGTGAGACATAAATTGATTGATAAAGCATTTCAAACAAAAAATCTTGATCCAATGAATTAATTACTCTAATATTGTATGTTTTTTTTATACTCAAAAGTGATCTCCTTATAAACTAAGGGTACATTATATGTTGTATTTGGTCACGTCGATAAACGACAGACTTATAATAATTAACTATTATACTGTCTCCTTTAATTGGTCTACATTACACTTATTAGAGCACACTTTTAAGAATTTTCTCTTTCCAGCTTTTAATATAATTTC
>JAFGYD010000164.1 GCA_016936295.1 Spirochaetales bacterium
ACCTTCATCCCTATCCATGTTTTCATAAAATCTAATACTATCGCACATAATTTTAAAGTTTTCTAAATTAAGAGCAACAGGATCATCTAATCCCTTGGTATTATTAGAAAGGGTTATATGTTTTTCAACCATAGTCCCTCCCACTAACACAGAAAGTACAGGAACAAGAACAGGATCAAGGGAGTGGTCAGAAACCCCTGTTTCAATACCAAATATATTTTTAAGACTCTTTATTAATCTTAGGTTATAATCTTCTTCGGGAGCAGGGTAGCTAGTAATACAGTGTAAAAGAGTGTTGTTTTCACTCCCTGTTATCTCTAAAGCTCTTTCAATGTCACTTAGTTTGGAAACACCACTTGAGAGAATTATTGGCTTATTATATGATTTTATCTCATTTAGCAGAGGAAAATGATTAAGTTCAGGGCTGGCAATTTTATACATTTTAGAATCCAAATCCCTTAATATTCGGGCACTTTTTATACCAAAGGGTGATGCTAGAAAATCAATTTCATATTCTGTACAAATATTTTTTAAATCCCTGTAAAAATCTAATTCCATTTCCAGGGATTTAAATACATTGTATAGCGGGATGTCCCCTGTGGGTAATTGTACTATGCCAGTATTCTTATGAATTATCTCATTTGCAAATACTACCTGAAATTTGGCACAGTCAGCACCAGCATTTTTAGCACCCTCAATTAGTTTGAGAGCTTTATCTAAATTGCCTCCATGACTTGTACCAATTTCAGCTATAATATATGTTTTATTTAATGACATCAAAACCAGTATAAGGTACAAGAATTGATGGAATTTTAATAGAGCCATCTTCTTGCTGATTATTTTCCATAATAGCAATTAAAGCCCTTGAAATAGCAATTGCAGTTCCATTTAATGTGTGGCAAATTACTGTTTTCCCTTCGTCGTCTTTATATCTTACACCTAATCTTCTTGCCTGATAGTCTGTACAGTTCGATGTTGAAGTTATCTCTCCCCAATCACCATTTTCACCCCGACCCGGCATCCAAGCTTCCAAGTCATATTTTCTGTAAGCCGGTGATCCTAAGTCTCCAGTACATGTATCTACAACTCTGAAAGGAACTTCCAAGCCATTAAAAATTTCTTCTTCAATCTCTCTTAGCTGTTCATGTATTGAATCTGATTCTTCTGGTTTACAGTAAACAAACATCTCAATTTTTGTAAATTGATGAACACGATAAATCCCTTTAGAATACTGACCGGCAGCACCAGCTTCACGTCTGAAACAGTGAGATATTCCAGCCATAAAAATTGGTCCGTTAGAAAGATCTATAATCTCTTTTGCATGGTATCCACCAAGAGTTATTTCTGCAGTACCCACAAGACACATATCAGTACCTTCAATTGAATATATATTAGATTCTTCACCTCTAGGGTTAAAACCTATACCTTCAAGTATATCTACCTTTGCAATATCCGGTGTAATTGAAACTTTAAATCCTTTTTTCATTAAAATATCAATTGCATATCTAGTTAATGCTAATTCTAATATTGCTGCCTGATTTTTTAAAAAGTAGAATTTTGAACCAGAAACCTTGGTTGCTCTTTCAAACTCTATTAAATCAAGTTTTTCTCCCAATTGAACATGATCAAGAGGTTTAAAGTTAAATGTTGGAACAGTCCCGCAAACTTTAATCTGGAAATTTTCTTTATCCTCTTTCCCTATTGGTGCATCCGGGTGTGCCATGTTAGGAATTTTCGAGGCTTCACTAGATAGTTTGGATTTTAAATCAGTTGTTTCTGACTCTAACTCTGCAATTTGAGATTTTAATTCTTTTCCCTGTTCAATAAGAGAATTTCTCTCTTCAGGTGATAATTTACCCTTCATTTTTGAAGCATTATCATTTCTTTGTGCTCTTAAATCCTCAAGTTTCGAAAGGGATTCATTGTATTTACCATAAAGCTCTACAACTAAATCCGCATCTGCATCCATAAATCTGTTCTGTATGTTGGCTTTTACAGCTTCAACATTGTCTCTAATAAATTTCAAATCTAACATGCTGATTATAATACATTAATTATGGTAATATTGAAAATATGAAAACTCTATATATTTTTATTTTATCCCTTGTTGGAGTAATTATATTTTCCGATACCCTCTATTTATCAAATGGAAATAGTGTTAAAGGGTCAATTGTCTCATTAAATGATACCTTAGTTAAAATTGAGACTCAGAATGGAATTTTAGAAGTAAGCAAGGATAAAATTGTTCGAGGGGAGTTCTTTGGAAATGGTCAGGAAATAAGTGGTAATACTATTTTAGAATTTCTATTCGATGGTAAAATTAAGGATAGCTCGGGTAATGCATATCCCGTAAAAACTAAAAGTATTCCCTACGATACAGGTGTTCTAAACGATGAAGGTGGTGCAATTAAATCAAGTGGAAATGGTGAATACTTTTATATTGAAAACAGTAAAACTATATCTGATATAGAGGAATTCACTCTAGCAATGTATATTTTTCCGGAAGATACATCGGAAAATACTTTTTTAATTTCCAATTGGGGTAATACATATAAGGATGGAAAAGCCGATGGCAGATTTTCTCTCTCGGTAAAAAATAGAAATATTGCATACTTCGTTGTTGATAGTAATGGGTATTACCAAAGTGTTTTTGCCCAGGATGTAATAGAGTTAAAAAAATGGAATAGTGTTGCAATTCGTTTTACTAAGGGTGAACTCTCAATATATGTAAATGGAGCAACTGTTGCAAGTAATAAAATCTCGGAAAACTCCTTATTAAAAGGGAATTGGCCTCTTTATTTTCTAACTGCAAAAAACGGTGATGACTATAAAAAATACAATTTTAAAGGAAAGCTTGACAAATTCATGATGTTAGATTCCAGTTTATCAGATAATGAGCTGAATTTGCTCTTTAAGCTATAGAATTAAATGTATAAACCTCCTATACTAAGGCCATATTATTCTAAGGACATATAGTGGAAGAAAAAAAAACTTTCAGAGAGCTAGGGCTCTCAGAAGAGATTTTGCAAGCGATTGAGAAGAAGGGTTTTGAAGAACCATCGCCAATACAGGCGTTGACAATTCCTGTACTCTTAAAAGGGAATAAGAATATCATTGGACAGGCACAAACAGGTACAGGTAAAACTGCAGCCTTTGGATTGCCAATTCTGGATACTCTTAAAGTTAATAATGATAATAAAGTTCAGGCTCTAATTTTAGCTCCAACCAGGGAGTTAGCTGTTCAGGTTTGCGATGAGCTTATATCATTAAAAGGTGATAAGAAATTAAGTGTTGCTGCTATTTATGGTGGACAAGCAATGGGTGAACAGCTAAGAAGATTAAGACGTGGAGTGGACATTGTTGTTGGTACTCCTGGAAGGGTACAAGATCATATCAATCGTGGTAGTTTAGATCTTTCACACCTTAGTTATTTAATACTTGATGAAGCAGACGAAATGTTAAATATGGGATTTGTCGATGATATCGAAAAAATCCTTGAGACAGTAAACGAAGATAAAAAGATGTTACTTTTCTCTGCTACAATGCCGCAAAAAATTCAACAAATTGCCAGCAAATATATGGGCGATTACGAGATGTTTGAGGTAAAAAAGAGGGATTTAACTTCTAACCTTACAGAGCAGATCTATTTTGAAGTAAACAGAAGCGACAAATTTGAGGCCTTATGTAGAATTATTGATATCGAAGAGGAATTCTTTGGTATTATATTCTGTAGGACAAAGGTTGATGTAGATGAAGTTTCTACAAAACTAACAGAGAGAGGGTACTCCTCTGGTGCACTGCATGGAGATATTTCCCAGGCAATGAGGGAGAGAATCCTGGCACAGTTAAAAAGTAAACAGATAAATATCCTTGTAGCAACAGATGTAGCAGCAAGGGGAATTGATGTTAACCATTTATCCCATGTTATTAACTACTCATTACCACAGGATGCGGAGTCCTATGTTCATAGAGTAGGTAGAACTGGTCGAGCCGGAAATGAAGGTACAGCAATTACATTTGTAACAAAAGATGAATATAGAAAATTATTGTATATTCAACGAGTTTCGGGAAAAAACATTAAGAAGGAAGAAATTCCTGGTGTTGATAAGATAATTTCTACTAAACGAGAAAGAATTATGTCTGATATTCTAAAATCATTAGAAAATCATGACCAGGTTGCAGAAAAATTTAATGAGATGGCTCTACAACTTCTTCAGGAAAGTGAAAACCCGGTTGAAGTAATAGCTTCTGTTTTAGCAAACTCATTTGCAGATGATTTAGATGAAAGTAACTACAACGAGATCAGAAAAATTAATATGAAAAAATCTGGTACAGCTAGACTATTTGTTGCTCAGGGTAGACAGGATGGTTTAACAGCTAAGTCATTAGTTGAGTTAATAACTTCCGAAACAAATGTTCCCGGTAAAAGACTGGATTCTGTTCAAATTTTTGATCAATTCTCATTTGTTACTGTTCCATTTGAAGATGCCGAAGAGATTATTGTAGCATTTAAAAATGCAGGTAGAGATAATAGACCTTTAGTTGAGCAGGCAAAAGATTCTAAAGATGGTGATGGTGGAAATCGAGGCAGAGGTGGCGATCGAGGCGG
>JAFGYD010000165.1 GCA_016936295.1 Spirochaetales bacterium
GCAGCCATACCTGATGAACTTCCTAATATTCTATCTATGTAAAAATATGTTCCTCCAGCTTTAGGAAGAGCTGTTGCTAATTCAATTTGTGAGAGTAGGGCAGGAATCATTAGAATCCCAGCTAAAAAATATGCCAAAATAACCCAGCTACCAACTTCTTTATATGCTACAGCAGGAAGAATAAATAAGCCGGAACTTATCATTGCTCCCGAAGCTAAACTAAATACATCATAGGTTTTAAGTGATTTTACTAATTTCATGTAAGCCTGATTCCTTCTTCTTCAATTACTATTCTTTTTTCTTTGTATAGAGATCCTATAGCCTTCTTAAATGCCTTTTTACTCATTTTAAGCAGGGCATAAATATCCTCTGGCTCACTCTTGTCGTTTAATGGGAGATAACCTTTTTCTTTTGTTAAAAGATTCATTACTTCATTCATGTTAGGGTCAATGGATTTTTTGTACCCAATAGGGTTTAAAGATATATCTATTTTATTATCTTCCCTAATCTTTTTTACCCAGCCCTTAACTTTTTCCCCTATACGTAGATCCCTGAAAATTTCATTTTTATATATCATACCTTTGTGAATATTATTTACTATTACTGAGTAGCCCAGTCCCGCATCTTCGTATACTACAAGTTCAACTTCTTCACCATTTTCAACTGTAAGAATTTCATTATCAAGATTTCTTTCAATTCTTCTTGTTCCAAACAACTTTCCTGTAGATTCATCCATCATCATGTAGATGAAGTAGGTTTCACCAAGTTCCATTGGAATTTTCTGCTCGGATTTAGGGACATATAGATGTTTATCAAGTCCCATATCAACAAAGGCTCCAGCGTCTGTAACCGATTCGACCCTAAGATTTGCAAACCCTCCAAGTGTTATTTTAGGAATAATATTTGTTGCCACCTGTCTGTCTGATCTGTCAAGGTAGACAAAAACTTCCAGTTGGTCACCAATATTGTAATCTACTGGGCAATATTTATTAGGGAGTAGTACATCGTGTCCACTATTATCCCCTAGATACAATCCAATACTTGTCTCCCTAAGTATGGATAGTTTATTCATTTTTCCGGTGTTAATCATTTATACCTCTGCTATATTATAGTTTAACTTTATATGTGTGGTAAAGGTTTGTTTTTATTGACAGATTGTGCAATCGCTTGCAGAATATCATTTGTGAAGAAAAAAATTACATACATTGAGATCTTTTTGTTAACTCTTTCAATTTGTGGATATTTTATAATTAGTTTTATTGAGTATGACAGGGTTTCAACTACAACAATTGATTTTGAACTCCCTTTACCAAAGGAGATATCTAAACTATATTCTGTATCCCAATTCCCAGTTGTAGATTATGTTGTACTAGCCGGTTTTTTCTCGGATTGGGATGGAGAAAATAAAAATTATATTATGAAGCCAGATGTTGATGATCCACTAAACTATAGGTGGAGTATTGATATATTTCTACCTCCCGGTGAACACCAGTATAAATTTGCAATTCATTTAAAAAATTCAGGGAATGTTATATGGTGCCAGGATTCGGATTTAGATAAATTAGTTCCCAATGGTATGGATAGTTTAAACTCTGTAATAAAAATTGGTAATTTTGATCTTATTAAAAATATTTTATTAATGGTTGGAGCTTTATCATTTATTCTATTTCTTTATAGTTTGGATACAAAAAAGAACCTATATATACTTGTAATCTTTTTTATTTTCTTTAATATTCTCTTTTTAATTATTAGGGGTAACTATGCACAAAAAGAGAATGGTTTTATTTCAAGGTCTATAGTTAGCATCTTGCAAAACAAGATAGACTCTAACTTAAACTATTATCAATCTTTTAATACATTTCTATGGTACGATCTAAATAAAATAGGTTTAGGTAATCTGGATACAAAATATAGGGATATATCTCTTTTTTACTTTAATAATAACTTTGAACTAGTAGCATCCGATTCTAGAAAATTTAGTGGCAAGGATATAAAACTATCTAGTAAACTGGAGCAATTTATCAATCAGTTTACAATTTTAAAAGAGAAGAATATCAATATTTCAAACTATAGGATGCCACAGTTTGATGATGCCTATTTAAATAAGAATAGCTTTATATACCCAAATATAGTTAATAATGAGATCGTAGGGTTTTATGGAATTCTTTACAGTTATACATTTCTAGATCTAATCTTTTTGTCTTTTAAATTTAATATTATCCTGTCCATTCTTTACCTCTCTATACTTTGGCTGTTTTCGTTTATAAGGGTGGAAAATAAAAACAATGATGATCAATTTATAAAAGAGTTTTCCGGTAAATATGGAATTACCCCACGGGAAGAGGATATTTTAACATATATAATTGAGGGATTTTCAAACAAGGAGATTGCAGAAATTAAAAATATATCCAAAAGGACAGTGGATAATCACATCTATAATACACTTCATAAAGTTGATGCAAAAAATAGAGTTGAATTGGTGAATATTATTAAAAATGGGCTATAGGTATTAATACTTAGTGTGGTTTTTAAGCATATTTACCCATTGTCAGGGTCTGTTTTTAGATTTTAACTCCTACTAAAAGGAGAAAAAATGAAAAATTTTATATTTGTGTTAAGTTCTATTTTTTTACTTCTATTTCTTTCAAGTTGTATAACAAATAGTAAAGAAGTGGATGTTTTACCAGTACTTTCACCTATAGGTGGGGTTTACAAAAATAGTGTAGAAGTTGAAGTTCTTGGGGGTAAAGGTGATAAATTTTATTATACCACTAACGGAGATACTCCAACTACGGACTCAATGCCTGTAGATGGAAAGATAAATATTGTAGAAGATACGTTTATCCGGGTTCTTTCTGTTAATCCTAATGGAAATACTCATAATATTATGAGTATGTATGATATTGATAGCGAAAAGGATTTGGAAGCCTATACTCCATCTCCTGTTTGGACAGATCAGATAATATATTTTGCACTGCTAGATAGATTTTATAATGGTGATAAATCCAACGATGACCTGGGGTACAATGAGTTTAGTACTAAGGAAGAGACATGGTTTAGTGGTGGAGATTTAAAAGGTTTAGAGGAAAAACTGGACTATATTAAAGAGCTTGGAGCAACTGCTATATGGATTACTCCACCTGTTAAAAATGAGTGGTCAGAAGGGAATTACGGAGGGTCCCACGGTTATTGGGCATCAGATTTTACACAGGTAGATCCACATTTTGGTGATTTGGAGAGTTATAAATCCTTTGTAAAAAAGGCTCATGAAAAGGGTATGTATGTAATTCAGGATATTGTTGTAAATCATGTGGGGGATTATTTTTACTATTTAGCAAATGATGATAAATGGCATCAGAAACCAAATACACTTCCAACAAAGAGTCCTGAACAGCTGCCATGGAGTTTAAATAATCCATCTCTATTTACTCCAGAAGAGTTGGAAAATAACTCTTTCTATCACTGGACTCCTTCTATATCAGATTATAATGACAGATCTCAGCTTTTTACAAATCAGTTAAGTAATTTAGATGATTTAAAAACCGAAAATCCTGTAGTTGCCAACCTTCTTAGGGGCTATTTTAGATACTGGATTGATAAAGTAGATGTGGATGCATACAGGGTTGATACTGTTAAATATGTTGAGCAGGAGTTTTTTGAAGAGTTTGTACATAGTAGTCAAGATCAAAATAAGGGAATTAAAACCCATGCTAAAGATTTAGGGAAGGATGATTTTATTCTTTTTGGTGAATCATGGGATGATGATGAAGATTTTAATGCTTCATATACTCTTGGAGAAAATGGAGAGAAACGTTTAGACTCTGTAATTTACTTTAATTTAAACTTTGCTATTAGAAATGTTTTTGGTAATGGTTTCCCAACTGCAGAACTCTCTAAAGTATTAAAGAATAGAGATAATGCAGGATATGATGATCCTTTAAAATTAGTTACTTTTGTTGATAACCACGATATGGAGCGTTTAATTAATACAACTACGCCTAATTTAGTTAAATCTGCTTATGCTTTTATTATGACAATCCCAGGTATTCCACAAATTTACTACGGATTAGAGCAGGGTTTTACCGTTAGACGAGCAGCAATGTTTAAAGATGGTATTAAAGATAATGGTTTTGCTAATAGTAAAGATTATTTTGATACGGACTCCAATGATTTTAAATTCTATCAGGCTTTAATTCAATTAAGAAAGGATAATCCTGTATTTAGAAATGGTAAATTATCGGTAGTAAAAGATGAGAGTGGTGGAAATGGACTATTTGCTTATAAATTAACAACTGAGGATTCAGAGGCATTAGTTGTTTTTAATACATCCCAGAATGGAAAGGTTGGAATTGAATTAGGAACAGAGTTTAAACCATTTTCAAAATTTGTTAAACTATCACCATCATCCATGGAAATTAAGGATACCATTGCTAGTGATAAAAATGGAAATGTAACTATTGCTGTTCCGGGGGAATCTTTTGGGATTTATGTTTTTGATTCTATCTCAAATGAGTCTGTACTAAGTGGGAATAGTATTTCTATTAAAACGGAAGTAACAGAAGATGTAACCCAGAAGAGTCTTGTTTTATCAGGAACTGTAAATACCCCGGGGAATATAGGAATATTTGTTGATGGAAACTACAACAAAGCTGTAAAGTTTAAGGCTGATAAAAATTGGAGTTACACCATGGATTTAACTACAATCCCAAGTGGTAAACATGAGATTACAGCTTTTATAGATGGAAAAACAGTGGCGGATTATATTTTTTCCAATGGATTACAAATTAATGTTGTAAAACCATTTACACTTGATGGGTCAGTTGAAGATGAAGATGGGGATGAGAAATATATTGCTCCAACAAATAGTACATTTATTCATCAGCATGATATTATAGGTGTGGATGCTTATACTTCCGATGGGGACTTAAAGCTTGTTCTAAAAATGAAAGCCACCTCTAGTGTATGGAGTCCTACAATAAATAATTTTGACCATGTTCTTTTTAATATTTTTATTAAGGATGCATCAAAAAGTAGTGGAGCGACCGAACTTCCTGAACTTGGAGCAGTAATTCCTGTTAGTATGTCTTACTGGAACTACTTTACATCTATTACTGGTTGGTCTTCTTCTACAGTTTCTGATAATCAGACCGTAATGACTCCGTCTCCTTCTACGGTTGTAGACCACGAAAACAGGACTATTACAGTTAATATTCCTGGTGAATCTTTAGGTCTCCCTAAAAGTTTAAAAGGGTGGGAAATTTATATTTCTACATGGGATGAAGATTCTGGGAATTTAAGAGGTCTAACTCCAAACGGAGGAGAGTGGGTTTTTGGTGGAGGGACACTTGGAACCGATCCTTTAATAATGGATGATACTGAAATTATTAAAATTCAGTAACTTAAATATAATTAGTTGAATTAACATAGTATTCAAATTATTATTTGGCTTATAATATATGAAAAATAACTATAGCCAAATAATAAAAAAAGCAACAGGAGCCACGTTTATAGACGATGGGCAACTGATACAAAACCTTTGGAGTAATTATGGTGAAATAATCCGTTTTACTCTAGAGGGTTCTAAATACAGAAGTGTTGTTTTAAAAGATGTAAAACTTTCTATTAATGAATACCACCCTAATGGTTGGGAAACTGACATATCACATAATCGAAAATTAAAATCCTACAGAATAGAGAGTGAATGGTATAAAAATTGGAGCCATCTATGTAATAATTGTTGTAAAGTTCCAAAATTATTAGACATAGAATATCGTGGCGATGAAATACTTCTTATTTTAGAAGATTTGGACGATATAGGTTTTAGTATTCGAAAAAGATCTGTCACAATTAATGATATGAAGCTATGTATAAAATGGCTTGCAAATTTTCATGGCTTATTTATGGGTACAAAACCACAAGGTCTATGGGAAAAGGGTACATATTGGTATTTGGAAACAAGACCCGATGAACTAAATAAATTAACCGATATAAAATTAAAAAATGCAGCCTGGGATATTGATAAAAAATTAGATTCTTCCCCATTTCAAACTATTGTTCATGGTGATGCAAAACTTGAAAATTTCTGTTTTTCAAATGATGGATTAAGTGTTGCAGCTGTTGATTTTCAGTATGTTGGTGGAGGGGTTGGTGTTAAGGATTTAGTATATTTTATTGGAAGCTGCTTACAGGATAGTGAATGCGAAAAATATGAAACTGAATTAACCAATTACTACTTCAATGAGTTAAAACATACATTAATTAATAAAGATATAGACTTTAATCTATTAGAAAAATCCTGGAGAGAACTGTATAGTGTTGCTTGGGCTGACTTTCACAGATTTCTTAAAGGCTGGAGTCCGGGCTATTGGAGTCCTAAAAGTTATAGTGAACGAATAACAAATAGAGTGATTGATAATTTATGGAGTTAAAATTTAATCAATTACATGAGATTTTAAAAGAGTCGGAAAAAGCTGCAGTTGAAGCAGGAAACATAATAATGAATTTTAAAACTGGAGGATTTGAAAGATTGGAGAAGATATCTGGAAGTTCTTTAGCATCCAATACTTTAACAAATGCAGACTTATACTCTCAGAAAGCAATACTTAAAATTTTAAACCCAATTATTGTCAAATTTGATTTAGGTTTACTTGCCGAAGAATCATTAGATGATAATTCTAGGTTAATTAAGGACTATTTTTTTGCAATAGATCCCTTAGATGGCACTAAATCATTTATTGAAAAGGATTACGGTTTTGCTGTATCAATAGCTTTAGTGTCTAGAGAAGGATATCCAATTATAGGTGTAGTTTATAATCCTGTCAACAAAAATTTATATACATCAATTAAAGGGCATAGACTTTTCAGGAATGGACTTGAGTTGAAAAAAACACCATCACTAGGGAATAAAAAAATAATTGTTGACCCTGGGAATAAACTTAATCCTGTAAATGGTTTTGAATACGTACAGTATGGTGGAGCTGTTGTAAATGCAATTAGTGTA
>JAFGYD010000027.1 GCA_016936295.1 Spirochaetales bacterium
CTGTTTTTGGGACTTCTCCAACTCTTTAGTTCTTTTCTCAACCTCACTCTCCAAACCAGAATGGGAAACCATAATGCTTTCACTCATTGCGTTGAAAGAGCCTGCTAATTCAGAGAATTCCAGAATATCAAATTCGGGGATTCTAGTGTGATACTCACCGCTAGATATAATTTTAGTGGCATCTAAAAGAGACAAAAGAGGTTGGATTATTTTACGACTGATTACCTGTCCAGAATAAATTCCAATTGATAGAATTATAAATGTAACCAAAACCAAAAGGAAAATCATAAAAAACAATGATCTCTTAATTATAGATGTTGGTTTATATAGAGTAACCATCCAATTTAAGCTTGGTATAAATTGACTATAGGAGTAGTATTCAATATTATCGTACTTTACCTTTTCCTGTATTACTCCACCATTCCAAATACTAAAATTGTTGTTAAATGAATTATTATTCTCTCTTAAAAGAACTTTATTCTTATCCATATGGCTTATATAAACAGCATTCTGGTCTGTAATAGAATATAGTAGAGATTGTTTTTCATCAAAAAAGGAACCTAGAAAAATATCAATATCGTAAAGAGTCATATTTAATATTAAATATCCATTAGTATATGGTATACACAATGACACTATAGGCTCTTTATATACAGGAGATAGGTACGAAGCTGACCAATACTCATTATTTCGTTTTACCGCCTCTTTATAATAACCATATCCAGAGACATCCAAGCCTATAAATGTTTCATCGTATGGGAAAATCTCTGTAACTATTCCATCTTTAGAAGTAATTTGTACATTTCTTATTTGTGGATATATTTTAATAATTAATTTAGCCATTTTTTCTAAATCATGGTCATTGCCAATATAAATTTCTGATTCTAGTAGATTTATAATTTCATTAACTTCTGTTTTAGGATGAATAAGATAGTGGGCTAATGTTTCAACCATTACATTTACATAAGCTGTTTCAGATTTACTTATTTCATTAGATAAAACTTTAGAAGATATAATAATTTCTATGAACCCTAAAACAATTAGCGGTAGCGTAATTGAAATAAGTATAAACTGAAATAATATTTTTTTTATACTATTAGGTTTATTCATAAGAAATATACTCTCCAGCAACTACAGTGGAAAACATTAGTTCATCTCTCTGGGCATCTCCATATTTATTAAATCTGAAATTTCCAGATAAGCCTTCAAAAGAGAAATCCTCTAATAAAAATTTTTTAATTTTTGAGGCAGTTACTCTACCTTCAATATTTTCATAAATTTTAAATATAACATTTAATGTATCGTAGGTTAGAACAGCTGAAGGAACGGGATCAGTCTTATAGCTACTATAGAATTTTCGACTAAACTCTAAATAATCAGGATTTTTATATGAAAAAACATCGGCAATAATCATACCTTCTGCTGATCTACCTGCATGCTCTAAAAGATCGGTAGACTTACTCCACTGATTAGCATATAAATTGCAATTTATACCTAATCTACTTATTTGTTGGGTTATCTGTCCAATATGATCCCCTTTTCCTGCAAAAATAACTCCATCGACACTATATAGCTTTATCAAATTTGCTATTTCTATAGAATCTTCATTATTGGTAAATTCAAGATCTATTAGAATACTATACCCCTTTTGTATAAGAGTCTCTCTGGCTCCATCAATTACAGCCCCAGTGTACAAATTGTTATAATAGCTCCAAATTAGGGCAAAGGATTTATTTCCATTTTCTATTGCTTTTAAGGCAAGTTCAGTACCTTCATCCCTAGCAGAAGTATTTAGTTTAAAGAAATTGTCATCTATGTTTGAACTCTCTATCGATGATATAGTTGGGCTAATTACTATAATTTCCCTATCTTTTATAGCCTTTAAAGTTGCAGAAGCCTGTCGACTTACAGAAGGCCCAATAATAATTTTTACATTATTTTTTACTAATTCTTCTATAATACCTGCTAATTCATTGTTGTTATCAGTTATATTTCGGACAATTAATTCAAATTTTCTGTTATGTACTCCACCTTTTTTATTAAGATCTTCAATTCCTATAATGGCTGCGTTTCTACTATAAATACTCATTTCTGATCCGTCATTTGCAAAATCAGATATAAAACCAATCTTTATATTTTGATGAGAATTTACATATAAAATTATAATTAGAATCATTATTAAGGGTATTATTAGAAATATAAATCTAATACTGAATAGTCTCATACATACCATCCTTTATAATAAAAATAGAAATTTTTCTAATCCCATCCCCATATCTGTCTAATCTGTAATTATCTAAAAGCCCCTCTATAATTTCCATTCCTAATATTGCTTTCTTTACTTTTATAGAATCAAAACTTTTAGCTTTATTAACTCCTAAAGAGTATAGCATCATTGCTTCATAAAAATAGATAGAAACAGAACTCCCTTCTGTATGAAATTTGTTTCTATAATTATTCATAAATTCTACTTCGGAATCCCTTGGTGTAGGATTTTGGTATGCATCAACTACTATCATCCCGTCAACTCTCCTACCACCAAAAATTTCGACACTCGATGCTTTAACCCATGAGCTACCATATAGAGCCGGTAATTGATTATTTTTTGCATAAAGTTGGGTTATTGTAGCGCAATCAAGACCATTAGTTACAAAGAAAATAGCCTCAGGCTGATATTTAGACAATGTATTTATTACAGGAGTAAAATCATTACTATCCTTGTAATTTAAAACTTCCAAATTATGGGAGCTCGTTTGAGAAAAATCATCAACAAATCCTTTTACCACTCCATCCACATAGGATTTATTTTTTTGATCAGCTATAACTATAACCTTTTTAAAACCCTTATCTTTCATTAATTTAGATATAAAAACCCCCTGGGAAGAAGATGGGGAGACAATCCTTAAAAAATTATCATCCATACCAGCCAAGTCTGAAGCACTTGCTGTTGGACCTAAAATTAATATATTACTCTCTTTAGTTGCGTCAATAACTTTAAATGCCATTTCACTTATAACAGGGCTTATTATTACATTTGCACCCTCTTCTATTAACTGTTTTGTATAATTGTAACACAGCTCATCGGAACCTTCATGATCTTTGGTTATAAGTTCAATTTCATGCCCTAGCAGACCGTTTTTATTATTTAATTCTTCAATGGCTAATTCAAGACCATTTCTTGCCGATATACCTAATGTTGAATTTAATTTAGAGAGATCCGATACAAACCCAATTTTCACAGGTTTCTTTTCAGAAATACACCCAATAATAAGACCTGTAGCAATAAGAACAGTTAAAACTGACAAAACTTTTTTCATTTTTTAACAACCTTTATATGAATTATAATATAGGAAAATAGATATTACCACAAAAAAAAGACCCCCTTTCGGGAGTCTCGTTATTTATTAAAACTACTTACTATAAATAGGTCTTTCCTGATATTTAGTATGTAGTAAATCATGTGCTTTATGGCTACATGGTTCACCAAGATAATCTTTGTAAATTTCTATTATCTCAGGGTTTTGGTGAGAACATCTAACAACTGATTTTTCATCGTCATTATATAGTCCTGCTGTTCTTTGTGCTCTAACTTCATCGTTAGTACCATAAGGTTGACCACCACCTGCTATACATCCACCTTTACAAGCCATAACTTCAATAAAATGGTACGGAGGTTCCAGTCCAGCTTCTCTAGCTGCTCTAACTTCATCCATAATAGTTCTAACATTTGCCATACCGTGGGCTACAGCTACTTTAAGTTTAGCATCACCTATAACAACTTCACCAACTTTAACATTGTCTGTTCCACGTACTGCAGATACATTTACATCTTTAATCTCTTCGCCAGTAATTAGTTTATGTGCAGTTCTAACAGCTGCTTCCATAACTCCACCAGTTACACCAAAGATAGTACCAGCACCTGCATAAGCACCAATTGGGCTGTCTGCTTTTTCATCTACTAAGTTAGCAAAATCTATACCGGCAGACTTAATTAATCTTCCAAGTTCTCTTGTTGTTAAAACTAAATCAACATCGTTTACACCGGATGCTTGCATATTATCATCTCGGGATATTTCATATTTTTTAGCAGTACATGGCATAATTGCTACAGATGCTATATCTGTATTTTTTAGACCTTTTTTCTCTGCGTAATATGTTTTTGTAACCGCACCCTGCATCATCATAGGAGATTTTGCAGTAGAGAAATGTGGAATCATATCTGGATAATATTTTTCCATATAGTCTGTCCATGCAGGACAACAAGATGTAATTTGAGGTAAAATTCCACCCTTAGTAACCCTTTGAACTAACTCTGTACCCTCTTCCATTATAGTTAAGTCCGCAGCAAAGTTTGTATCAAATACTGCATCTACACCTAATCTTCTTAATGCAGAGTATATTTTACCAGTTGTAATTGTACCTGGAGCCATATCAAACATTTCACCAATTGCAACCCTTACAGCAGGTGCAATTTGAACTGCCACATGCTTATCGGATGCGATCATTTGCATAAATGTTTGTGTCTCATCTTTTTCATAGATAGCACCAACTGGGCAGTGAGCTGAACATTGACCACATTTAATACATGGAGATTCTGAAATTAAAGCTCCACCAGCAGCAGTCATTAATGTATTGTCACCTCGACCAATAAATTCAAGAGCCCATACATCCTGTAGTTGCTGACATACTTGAACACATCGTCCACAGTTAATACATTTTCTAGGATCAAATACTAAAGATTTAGTAGATTCATCCTTAGGTAACTCTTTAACACCAGACTCGTATGGGATTTCTCTAATACAGAAGTCTTCTGCTAATTGTTGTAATTCACATACACCATTTCTAGCACAGTTTAAACACTCTAGAGGATGGTTTGATATAATTAGTTCAAGTACAGTTCTTCTTACACACTGAATTTCAGGATCGTGTGTTATATAGTTTTGCCCTTCTACAACTTCTGTAGCACAAGCTCTAACTAATTTTGGTGAACCTTCAACTTTAACAATACAGATACCACATGCAGCCCACGGCTCTAGGTCCGAGTGCTCACATAGTACTGGGATATTTACTCCTACCTTCTTTGCTGCTGCAAGAATTTTTGTTCCTTGCTCAACTTCGACAGGCAGTCCGTTTATTTTAATATTTACAGTAGCCACTTAAAATCTCCCTTTGCCTAACTGATAGTAATAGCATCAAATTTACATGCTTCGTAACAAGCACCACACTTAACACATTTATCCTGGTTAATAAAATGAGGAGTTTTTCTCTCACCCACAATACAATTAACTGGACATTTTCTTGCACAAACTGTACATCCAATACACTTCTCTTCAATAATTTTGTATTGCATAAGATCTTTACACTTACCAGCTCTACATTTTCCATCTTGAATATGTTCTAAATACTCTTCTTCAAAATATTTTAATGTGGAAAGTACAGGGTTTGCAGCAGTTTGACCTAGACCACAAAGTGAAGCTGTTTTCATAGCTTTACCAATATCTTTTAATTTTTGGATATCGGACATTTCACCTTTACCTGATGTAATTTTCTCAAGAATTTCGTGCATTTTCTTAGTACCTATTCTACAAGGAGAACATTTACCACAAGACTCTTCTACACAGAATTCAAGATAGAATTTAGTAACGTCTACAATACAGTCATCTTCTGACATTACAATCATACCACCAGATCCCATCATGGAACCAATCGATGTTAATGTATCAAAGTCGATTGGAGTATCAAGGAATTGCTCGGTAATAACACCACCAGATGGACCACCTGTTTGTACAGCTTTAAATTTTCTACCACCTTTAATACCACCACCAATATCAAAAACAATATCTCTTAAAGTAGTTCCCATTGGAACCTCTACAAGACCTGAGTTTTCTATTTGACCAGTAAGGGCAAAAACTTTAGTTCCAGGAGAACCTTCTGTACCAATTGATTTATACCACTCTCCACCTTTTGTTAAAATTACTGGAATATTAGCAAAAGTTTCAACGTTATTAATAATTGATGGTTTACCCCATAAACCTTTTACAGCTGGGAATGGTGGTTTAGGAATTGGCATACCCCTTTTACCTTCAATAGAAGCTAAAAGAGCTGTCTCTTCACCACAAACGAATGCTCCAGCACCTAATCTTATTTCAAGGTCGAAATCAAAGTTTGAACCTAAAATGTTTTTACCTAATAGACCTGCATCTTTAGCTTGTTCAATGGCAATATTTAATCTCTCAATTGCTAATGGATACTCGGCTCGAATATAGATAAAACCTTGGTTAGCTCCACAAGTATAACCAGCAATAGCCATTGCTTCAATTATTGAATGCGGGTCACCCTCACAGGTTGATCTATCCATATATGCACCCGGGTCTCCCTCATCGGCATTACAAACAACATATTTTTGGTCAGCAGCAACATTTTTAGAGAAGTTCCACTTTAACCATGTTGGGAATCCTGCTCCACCTCTTCCTCTTAAACCGGAGATTTTTAGGTGATTTATTACGTCTTCTGGTGTTAATTCTCCAGTTAAACATTTTTCAAGGGCAAGATAACCATCTCTAGCTATGTACTCTTCAATATCTTCAGGGTTAATTAAACCACAGTTTCTTAGTACAACCCTGTATTGTTTTTGATAGAATTTAATTTTTTCAGAATTACTTTTAGATTTTTCAGCATCTTTATACACTAATCTATCTACAAGTCTACCTTTTACAATTGTTTCAGCAATAATTTCTTCACCATCTTCTGGTGTTACTTCAACATAGAATGCTTCTTCTGGTAATACTTTTACAATTGGTCCTTTTTCACAGAAACCGAAACAACCAGTTTTAATAATTTGAACATCGTCCTGAACACCGTGTTTCTGTGCGGATTTTAATAGGGCTTTGAAAATCTCATCACCCTTTGATGATTCGCAGGCAGTTCCCCCACAAACCAATATAAAGTTTTTTACAGCCATGGTTAGTTCTGCTCCTTCATAATATCTGACGCAGGTCTATCTAAAACATATTTTGATATTAATTCTTTACCAATAACATGCTTAACTATAATTTCTCTTGCTATTTCTGCATCTACCTTACCATAGATTGTCGCAGGCATACCTGGAGCTTTAATATCTACAGTTGGTTCAGAATGACAAAGACCCATACATCCAGTCTGTTTAATTGTCACATTATTTAAATCGTGTTCTTTAATTGCATCAATTAAAGCAGACATTGCATCTTTTGCACCAGCTGCAATACCACATGTACCCATACCAACAATAATGGTAACATCGTGTGCATCTGTATCACGTCTGTTTATCTCTTTTTTCTTATCGTCTCTTAACGCTTTTAATTCTGCTAAAGTCATTTTAGCCATACGTAAAACTCCTAATTATCCAATTCCTGGGATGCTATGAACTCCTTAAGGAGTATCATATTAGTTACCCGAGTTAAATCTCCTAGAACGTCGATTAACTCAGCTCTTGAAACAGTGTATTCAAGCTCACGTTCCCTATCTTCTCTGTTAAAAACAAATTCAAAATCACCATCCATTGACATTGCAGATATTAACATATCAACAATACTTCCCATTGGTGGCGTATCCCAGTGTTTTAAGTTAAATACAATATTTAACTCTGTCCCCTTTCCTGCAACAGATTTAAGATTAAACGAACCATCCGTCATCTCAGCTGTTTGTATAATAAAGGGTATGCCCAATCCAACCTTTCGGTTTTTATGTTTAATTCCATCGGTGTAAAAAGGATCTTTTACTCTATTTAAAGTATCGCTATCCATCCCCTTGCCATCATCCTTTATATTAACTATTAAAGATGATTCTGACTGAATAAAATCCATAATTACATTTTTGGAATTGGCTTCCACTGAATTCTGGTATAGATCCAGAATTGAATCACAGAGAGTATAGTGCACTATTTGCTTCTATACTTTGCTATAATAGCAGGTAGAGCATCTGGTGTAAGTTTACCGTATACTTCACCCCCAACAGTAATTAGAGGAGCTAACCCACAACAACCAACACATCGCACACCCTGTAATGAAAATTCTTCATCATCTGTTGTACAGTTAACACCACATCCAAGTAGAGTTTCACACTCTGCCATTAAATCTCCTGCCCCTTTAATATAACAAGCAGTTCCCATACATACGGAAATAATGTTTTTCCCTGGCTTTTTTAACTTGAAAAAGTGGTAAAATGTAATAACACCGTAAACTTTTGCTAACGGCACATCCAATAACTTCGCTAACTCGATTGCAGCAGCTCTAGGAATATAACCATAGTGCTCCTGAGTTTTGTGAAGAATCATAATTAGGTTCCCTTGTTTATCTTTCCATTTTGCAATGAATTCCAATAAATCCTTAGGAAGCTCTATTTTCTCTTCTGTAGGCATAATACCTCCTGACAATAATATTCTACAAAAATTTATCCTGGAATTATTATAGGGTACAAATATTGATAATTCAATAGTTTTTTATCAATTATTCAAGAATATTGTGATTAACATTAATAGTTAGCTTTACCTATTTACAAATATTGTGAATAGAAGTACATTAAACTCATGATTAATGATGAAACTGTAACCAGATTTATAAAATATAATAGAATTCTTTCACAATTAAAAAGCCTTGGTATGGCTAGAGTATTTTCAAACAATCTTGGCGATGCGCTAGGAATAGCTCCAGCACTTGTAAGAAAGGACTTTTCCAGATTTAATCTTCCTGGAAATAAACGGGGAGGATACGAAATTGATACTCTATCAGAAATGTTGGATGAACTTTTATGCGGTAGAAATCTTGAGAATATGATAATTATAGGTTGTGGACATATTGCTAAAGCATTAATTAATCATGGTGACTTTACAAAAGATGGTGGAAAAATTGTTGCTGGATTTGATATTTTCCCCCATGATGAAAAATTTAAAAACATTCCTATATATAAAAATGAAATTCTTCCTACTTATGTTAAGGAACACAATATAAAAATTGCAATTTTAACTGTACCAGAAGACGCGGCTGCTGTAATGTATGAAAAACTTCTTGCCTTAGATATAAAAGGGGTATTAAACTTTACTCCGGTTGAATTAAAAAGCTGCGAGAGTTGTATTGTTAATAATGTAAATATTGGTCTCGAAATTAAAAAGCTTACATATATGGTTAAAAGTACCTTTAACCAGTAGTTTTAACATAGGAGTAAATTTGGAAAACATCCCTATAAACACAGATTCCCCTTCCGTTATTCAGGAAATAATTTATCAGTTAAAAATAAAGGATGTTATGAGTAGAGACCTTATAACACTTCGCAAAACAGCGACAATGCGTATTGTCCAGGTTACTATGAAAAAGTATAGACTATCCGCAATTCCAATTACTGATTCTATGAGAATTTTAGGTTTAGTGAGTATTGAAGATATTATTATGGCATTAGATAATGGGTACATCGATGAATATGCAGAAAAGCATATGACCAGAAAACTAATTGTTTTAGAGGATGATATGCCATTAAGTTTTGCTATAACCTACTTTAACAAATATAGCTTTGGTCGTTTTCCTGTATTAAATAAAGATAAAGAACTTGTGGGTATAATTTCCATGAGGGATATTAATGCCAAATTACTTGAGCATTTAAATACTGCAATGCAAGCCTTGGAAAATAGTATTAAAAGTTCAAATCATAGCGAAATAGAGAGTAATACCCTTGAGTTTCAAACTACTAAGTTTAATTTTGAGATTGCAGGTCACGCTTCAACCGAAATAAAAAAAGC
>JAFGYD010000003.1 GCA_016936295.1 Spirochaetales bacterium
AGATTTAAGAGAAAAAATGGCAAAGCTACCATATAACTCTTTAATGGCTTCTATGAATCAGTTAGATAATCACGATCACTCCAGGTTTTTAACTAGAACAAGTGGAATTGTTGATAGTGAAAGGAGTAATACCGATGTTTCCAACCCTGTTGATGCTGATAAAGACCACAATTTAGGGATATTGAAGGAAGCTGTTGTTTTACAGATGACACTACCAGGATCTCCTACACTATATTATGGAAACGAAGCTGGAGTTGCTGGTTTTACAGATCCCGATTCCAGAAGAACATATCCATGGGGTAATGAGAACCAGGAATTACTTAGCTTCTATAAGGATATTATATCAATTCATAAAGAGTATTCATCATTAATAAACGGTTCAATGCAATCCCTCTATTTTAATGAAGCTGGAGTCTACGCATTTGGTCGATGGAATAATGAAAATAGAGTTATTTCAGTTGTAAATAACAATTCGGTTGAAAAAACAATTCAAATCCCTGTAGATTTATTAGGTTCTTTAAATGGAGATAAGTACATAGAGATATATGAGTCTTCGGAAGCTTCTCATGGAAGAGTAAATAAAAGCCAGAAGGTTACAGGAAATATTATAACTGTTACAATCCCTGCTTTTGGTAGTAAAATTCTTGTTTCAGACGAAGTTGTGTTTACAGACATTGAAACGACTACAACTTATTTAAGACCAGTTGTTACAAATATTACAAAGGTTGATGGGGGTACAGTTATAACATTTGACCAACCAATGATTCAAAGAGATATTGAAGATGTTATTACAGTGACTCCTAAAATAGATCTTGAATATTCATGGAATGGAAATAGACTTTTTGTAACTGCACCAAATGGATGGGATAAAAATATTGAGTATTCCTTTACAATAGGTAAGGGTATAAGAAGTGTTAGAGGTGAATTTACACTTGGGAAAAGTATTAATTTTACTTATTAGTTATAGAGGGGGGCTTTACCCCCTTCTACTCAATCTTTAGAATCTAAATTTTTAGCTACATTTTTTTTAATTTTCGTGAGATTATTAAATATGAATTCAAATTTGAATCAACTAGACTATATTCTTAATATTGATAAATTTCAAAAAATCCAGGATGACATAGCCAAGGCTACAGGAATGGCTGTTATCGCCATTGATTACACAGGAAAACCAATCACAAAACATAGTTATTGTAGTTCCTTTTGTACAATGGTTAGGCTTAATCCTGAACTTAGAAAACTCTGTGAGAAGTGTGATTCCAGGGGTGGTCTTGAAGCTGCCAGGGATCAAGGGGCATATATATATTTATGTCACTTTGGAATTGTTGATATTGCAATCCCAATAGTTGTAGATGGCCAATATTTAGGTGCAATTATGGCTGGTCAAGTATTAGAAGAAGATAGTGAAAATAGTGAGCTGGAGAGGATAGTAAGTAAAAAATATCAGCTATCTTTAGAAAATTATCCAGAACTAAAAAATGAATATCAAAAGTTGAATTCCATGTCTATAGATAAAATTAATGCAATTGCTAATATGATTAACAGGTTAATAAACTACATTGTAGGTGAGGCTCAGTTAAAGACAACTCTTTACGATTCTAATCCCGATTTAAAAAATGGACATAAAGCTACTCTATTAAAACCTGCATTAAAGTATATAGATGAGCATTATAAAGAGAAGCTTTATATGGATAATATGGCCTATTTATGTAATATTAGCTCAGGTTATTTTAGTAAAATTTTTAAAATTGAAACTGGAGAAAATTTCTCAAACTATGTAAATATAGTTAAACTTAATAAAGCAATGGAAATCTTAGAAACATCGGATGAACCAATTGCAAACATAGCTCTTGATCTAGGTTTTGAAGATTGTGGATATTTTATTAAGGTCTTTAAGAAACATGTAGGTGATACTCCTGCTAACTATAGAAATAGTAAAATTATGAATAAAAATTAGATAAAATAGCATAATATTACCACTCTTTTATTCAATTACTGAGCCAAAAAGTTCAATGTCAGGCAAAAAATACCGTGGGATAATTCTTTATAGATAGGAGATTTATTTATGAAGAAGATTTTAATTTCACCATCAAAGTATGTTCAGGATAATGGGGCTTTAAGTAACCTTGGTGAATATGTTTTAGCTTTTGGTAAAAAAGCACTTTTAGTAGCATCAAAAGAGGATCAATCTAGGGTTCAAGAGTATCTTGACCAAGCTATAGCTAAAAACAGCTTTGAATTAGTATATGCCGGTTTTAATCTTGAATGTACCAGCGAAGAAGTAAATAGAATAATTGAATTAAATAAAAATCATAATTGCGATGTTATTATTGGTTTAGGTGGTGGTAAGGCTTTAGATACAGCCAAGGCTGTTTCACACTCTAAAGAACTTCCTGTAATTACAATTCCAACAATTGCCTCTACCGATGCTCCATGTAGCTCCCTCTCGGTTGTATATAACGAAAAAGGTGAATTTCAAGAGTACCGTTTTTATAGAAGTAACCCAAATCTCGTACTTGTTGATACCGGTATAATTGCAAAAGCTCCAACAAGATTTTTAATTGCCGGTATGGGAGATGCTCTTTCTACATACTTTGAAGCCAGAGCTTGCGAAAGAGCTTTTGCAGATAATATACCTGGCGGAAAAAGTACAAAGTTAGCTGTTGCTGCTGCAAAACTTTGTTATGAGACACTTTTAGAGGACTCTTTAAAAGCAATTGCCGCATCGGAAAGTAATTCTGTAACCCAGGCTTTAGAAAATATAATTGAAGCAAACACTCTTTTAAGTGGAATGGGTTTTGAATCATCGGGATTAGCTGCTGCCCATGCAATTCACAATGGTTTAACTGCACTTGAAGAGACTCATAGATATTTTCATGGAGAGAAGGTCTCTTTTGGAACAATAGTGCACTTAGTTTTAGAAAATGCTCCAAAGGCTGAGTTAGATGAAGTTTTATCCTACTGTAAATCTGTAGGTCTTCCTACATGCTTAAGGGATTTAGGTGTAAAAGAGATAACCGATGAAAAAGTTAGGGCGGTGGCTGAACTTTCCTGTGCTCCAAACGAAACAATTCATAATATGCCATTTAAGGTAACTGCAGACGATGTATTTGCAGCAATTTATGCAGCTGATAAGTTAGGGAGATAAAATGAAGAAGATTATAAATAAACCAGAAGATTTAGTTTTAGAAATGTGCGAAGGAATGGTTGCTGCCCATCCAAATATGCTTACATTTAATAAAAGAAATAAATTGTTATGCAGAAAAGAGTTAAACGAGAATAAGGTTACTTTGATTAGTGGTGGAGGTTCCGGGCATGAACCAGCCCATGCTGGCTATGTGGGTGATGGGATGTTAGATGTAGCTGTTTGTGGTGATGTGTTTGCATCTCCATCTACTATTCAGGTGTATAACGCTATTATAAGTTCTGAATCAAAAAAGGGTACTTTATTAATTATAAAAAATTACTCTGGAGATATTATGAATTTTGAAGCTGCTGCTGAAATGGCAGATGAAGATGATAATATTAAAGTAGAAAAAGTATATGTAAACGACGATGTAGCTGTAAAAGATAGCTTATACACAGTTGGTAGACGCGGTGTTGCAGGTTCCATTTTTGTACATAAAATTGCCGGGGCAGCTGCAGAAGCGGGCTTAGACCTAAAAGAAGTTAAAGTTGTGGCAGAAAAAGTTATTAAAAATGTTAAATCTATTGGATTTGCCCTTACATCTTGTACGGTTCCTGCTAAAGGAACACCAACATTTCAATTAGGAGATAATGAAATAGAGTTTGGGGTCGGAATTCATGGGGAACCTGGTGTAGCTAGAGAGAAAATGAAAACTGCTCATGAACTTGCAACTGATTGTGTCGAAAAAGTACTTTTAGAACTACCAAATAGCCAAGAAGTTGTTGTAATGGTTAATGGTTTTGGAGCAACACCTCTTCAGGAACTATATGTTTTTAATAACTCAGTATCAAAAATTTTAAAAGATAGGGGAATTACTGTTTACGATACCCTAGTCGGAAATTATATGACAGCATTGGACATGGCTGGTGCTTCTTTAACTATTTTAAAATTAGACCAAGAGTTAAAGGATTTTTATAATGCTAGGGCTAATACTATTGCCTTTAAGAAATAGGAGTTTATATGAATATATTAACAACAGATAATATTGTGAATGTTATAGATAAAATGGCGGATGTCATTATTGCAAACGAAGTTTATTTTTGTGAATTAGACTCTGTTGCAGGTGACGGTGATTTTGGAATGTCAGTAGCAAAAGGGTTTAAACAGTTAAAGTTGGAATGGGATAGTCTTTCAAAAGATGATATAGGAAGTTTTTTAAAAGAGTGTGGTATGATAATTACCGAATATTGTGGAGGAGCTTCTGGACCAATTTGGGGTTCTGCCTTTAGAGGTGCAGCAAAAGCATCTAAGGGAAAGGTGGAAGTTTCACTTTCAGAATTTTCTGATTTAATGGAATCTGCTGTTGAAGGAATTCAGAAAAGGGGTAATGCTCAACTTGGTGATAAAACACTCTTAGATGCCCTCATCCCCACAACGGTATCTTTAAGAAATAGTGCAGATAACGGGGAAGATTTTGTGTTAGCATTTAATAAAGGTGCAAAAGCTGCCCGGGATGGAGCAGAAAAGACAAAAACAATGACTGCAAACAAGGGTCGGGCTAGCTATGTTGGTGAGAGAAGTTTAGATCACCCAGATGCCGGAGCAATGGCTCTAGGTGTTATTTTTACAGAGTTAGTAGACGCAATCTAGTTTATATATCTGATAATAAGCTTTAGGCTAGTTCATTATCAGATACTTTATAATTGGGATCTTCTGATAAATTTACTTCAATTAGGTCCCCTGCATCTTTTAATAGTTGTCTACAGTCTGAGCTTAGATGCAATAAATGAAGTTTTTTACCATTATTTTTATACTCTTTGGTTAGTTTGTTTATTGCTTCAATTCCTGAATGGTCATGAACCCTTGCATCTTTAAAATCAATGTAAACCTCTAATGGATCACTATTTATTAAAAATATACTTTTGAATTGAGTAGTTGAAGCAAAGAAAATTGCTCCATGGAGATCGTATACAGCAGCACCATCTTTTCTAATAAATCTTTTTGCAGAGATTTTTTTTGCACTTTCCCATGCAAATACAAGGGCTGAAATAATAATTCCTACAAATACAGCAACTGCTAAGTCGGTTAAAATTGTTACAATTGTAACAGTAAAAATTACTAAGGAATCGGATTTAGGGATTTTTTTTATTACATTAAATGTTTCCCACTCAAAAGTACCAATAACAACCATAAACATAACTCCTACAAGAGCACTAACAGGTATTAACTCAATTACTGATGATCCGAAAAGAACAAAAAAAAGTAAAAAAAGAGCAGCTGAAATTGAAGATACTTTTTTCCTACCACCAGATTTGATATTAATCATACTTTGACCAATCATGGCACATCCACCCATTCCACCAAAAAGACCTGTTAGAACATTTGCTAAACCCTGGGCAATAGACTCTTTATTTGCTCTACCTCGAGTTTTTGTTATTTCATCGATAAGTGTTAGTGTCATAAGGGATTCAATTAATCCAACTGCAGCCATAATTAATGCTGTTTTGGTTATTAACTTCCATATACTAAAACTATTTGGTATTTGAGGTATTATTAAATTGGGTAATCCACCTTTAATTGAAGCTATTTCTCCTACAGTTGGTACATCAAGCTTAAAAATAAATACTGCTAGAGAGCTTAATACTATAGCTGCTAGAGCAGGGGGAATTGCTTTTGTTATTTTGGGAATAAATAGAATTATACCCATAACACAAATAATAATTATTGACATAACTACTATTTGCCTTGTATCTAGACCTTTAAATGATTCAAATTGAGCTTTGAAAATTAAAATGGCAAGACCATTTACAAATCCATACATTACTGGTTCTGGTACTAGTCTAATAAGTTTTCCCAGTTTTAAAACACCAAATAAGATTTGAAATAAACCTGCCAGTATAACTATAGTGAAAAGATATTTTCTAGTTTCAGGGTGGTTTACAAATAACTCGCCTAGTACTATAGCTATTGCTCCGGTTGCACCTGATATCATTCCTGGTCTACCACCAAAAATACCTGTGATTAAACCAATAATTATGGCTGCATAAAGTCCAATTAATGGTTCTACTTTTGCAATAAATGAAAAAGCTATGGCCTCAGGGATTAGGGCTAAAGCAACAGTAAGACCAGATAGGATTTCTGTCCTAAAGTCCTTAACTAATGAGTTATTAAACATTTTCTCTCCGGAAAAGCTCTAAGTGGTATAGAGCATATGATTTTTAGTTATCATATAGGTTTAATAAGTATTTGAAAATATGGGGAGTAGATAATTCCCCATATTTTTTTAGTTTAATAAAATTAGTTTGCTGTAACAGTTAATTTAGGTTTTCCTGATGTTGCATAATCTGTTGTAGAATAATCCATTTTTATTGTATAGGAAGTTCCAGATACAGCTGTAAATAGGAAATTACCACTATCATCAGAAATTGTAACAGGAGAAGCTGAAATATCAGCATTTCCATAACCAATTAAACCATCCCATTTAGAGTCTGCTTTAACTGCCCATTTAAATTTTTGTGCAACAGATGCTGTAGCTGTATAAGTATAAGTTGCTACTTTATCTGTTAATGAAATTTCAGCTCGACCTGTATCTGCTTCAGACCAATTAGTCCAACCAGTTGTACTTAATTCACCTAATAAATAAACTTTAGCTGGTGCTTCAAATGCCCAATCAGTAGTTCCAACTGTTTTTAATGTAACAACCATTGAGTATTTACCCTCTGCTACAGTTTTTGTAGGGTCAATAGTTACTACTAATGTGTAAACAGAATCGGATTTTGGAGGATTGTTTATTAATATATTTCCAGATGCTGTAGTTGTTAAAGTAACTGCTGTTGCTGAACTTCCAGCTGTTGTTGGAGAGTCTATTGCATCACATTTTAAAAATCCATCTAAAGAACTAAAACCAAAAGTTCCTGTTTTTGATGCCATTGTAACATCAAATGATACTGTTTTTGCAGTTTCATCCGCAGTTCCTGCAGTTTCTGTCCAACCAATAGTAAATGCATCACCCTTTACAAGTAGTTTACTTGCTAATAAGGCAAAGTCTGGAGCAGAAGCGTCTGTAGCTCCTGGTATTATTGTTACAGATGGAGCTGTTGGTGTACTAATATCTACTCGAACAGTATAACTTGTTTTTGCTGCTTTAAAAGTTGCATTTGTTTGATCATCAGCTACATCTGTAAAAACAACCGCAGTCTCTGATACTGTAGCAGAAGTTTTTGGAGCTTTCCACTCTTTATCATCACCATCTACTAAAACAAATTCATAATCCAAGATTAGTAAATCTTCAATCTCAAATGTTAATATATTACTATCTAGTTCATCTACTGTAAAATAGTGTCTTGTTCCATCATCTACAGAAGCTGCCCAATTGTCAAAGCTTCCTTTAATCCACCATTGTGATTTCAATGCTGTGTTGTCTCTGTCATCTGTATCATCGGTAGAACTGTCTCCACCAAGTACATCACAAGATACAAATGCTACAAGAAGTAGTAACATTCCCAGTAATTTGAATAAATTCTTCATTTTTTTCTCCTTATATCCTATGCCGGTTTCCCGGTCATATACAAATTAATAATCCCAAACAATACCAAATCTGAACGCTGCTTCGCCTTCTGAATTGTTGCTGAGTCTATAGTCAGATAAGTCAGCACTATCTGTTCCTGTTAGGTAAGGGTCTATGTTGTAAACATAGTTTGCGTATAAATGTGGTTTTTGTGATTTGGCAGATGGTATCTCCCATTTGGTACCAATAGAGAAACCAAATGGATAGTCAATATCTGACCCTGATCTAATCCCAATTCCAACTTCGGTTGTTAAATTCTGTGGTAATTTAACTTCCAGAAGTAGTGTATTAAACATAATGTCAGAATTGCTTCGGTCTAAACCATAATTTAGGGTGTAGTCTCCGGAATTGAATTTTGCACCAACTAAAATAACAGGGGTTTCATCTTCTTCAGGTTTACTATTTATTGAGATATCTGCATAAATATCACCGTCGATTGTTAATCCTGCAATTTGTGGAAGTATAAATTTTGCGCCTGGAACAAAATTCATTTTTATATTTGAATCTGCAGGATTTTCATCGGCCATTTCAAAGCTCATATTTAACTTTGGAGTAATGCTTTCATTTATTGTGTAAGAGGAGTTTAAATAAACAGTTTGTGTGTCTTGTAAACCTAAAATGTCGTCGGTGTTTGCATATAAAAACTGTGCAGCATAACCTCTTAATTTATATCCTAGAACAAAACTATATAAATCATCTTCACTATATTCAACACTTCCTTCAACCCCCAATCTATCCTCAAAAGGTCTATCCATTAAAGGACTTGTTTCAAGAAAGGTTGATGATAATGTTTGAACTTTTATCATTAAGCTATTTAGTTTATACCCAACTCCCAGGATTAAATCCTGTCTTGTTATATCTGTAAAAACATCTTGAAATGAATCTGTTGTACTAGATTTCATTTCATACTCTATGTCAGCTTCTAATGAACCTATGCTTGCATTAAGATATGAAAATAGACTATAAAAATCTGATAATGATTTATTAGGAATAATACCTGCATTAATATCTAAGCCTATAGATTCTATGGATTGAGATGTTGAGAATTTACTATATCCATCATCAGCTATAGTTTCATCCTCTTTAATGCTTTCCCAAATTATTGAACTGTATTTTGGAATTGTACTGTTACCATAACCTGACTCATAGGCGATATACTTTGTGTCAAAACCAAAAGTAAATTTATCAAGCGCAGGACGTTTACTATCTCCTAAATAGTAGACAGGATTAAATATAAACCCTGAAGCAAGTGTTTCCAGTCCATCAGTAATTTCTAAATCGTTAGCATCATTCCATATAGATGCAGAACCATCAAAAAAAGTTAACTCCATGTAAGCAGGCATGTTAGCCACAATATCACCCTTGAATTTCCATATTGATTTTGCGTTAATGGAAGAATCAACTGCATCATGTTTACTATCAACTGTTGTAAAAGATGTATCACTTTCAATATACGTTGTTGTACTGAAAGTTGATTTTTCTCTTGTTTTTACTACTGGTGCAGTTGTTACATCAGTACTAAGAGGTGTCGCAGCTAATAAATCGGCAACAATTATAAGACCATTCATTCCTGCATAACCATCATCTTTTTGTGCTGGTGCTTGTGGATCTGAAATATAGTTTCCATCTATATAAAATTTGTAAACAATTTCATCATCGGGAAAAGTTAATAATTTATACTCCCAAATACCGTCACTATTTTTTGTCATTGGTAGACCTGGTGCGCTCCAATCACAAAATGATCCAATTACATTCATTTCGGGGGATTCTGAATCTTCATATAAAAAAGTTATTTCAGCTTGCCCATCATTTAGTGCTTTTACTTTTATTTCAGAAAAAGCAGGTAGACTGAGAATAGATAGGATTCCCAGTAACAAAAATATTTTTTTTAACATTAATTACTCCTATTAATCCTTGTAGCCCCAAGTAACACTGTCACCATCTACTACACCTTCTACCACTACTGGATTTAAACTACCTGTCCATAAATTCTCAAGCTCAATATCTCCACCACTTAACCCGCTATGTTTTGTATCAATTTTTAAAGAATCCCAGGTTTTATCAGGGTCTATTAGTAAAAAACTGAATTCTGGTGTTGTGATTTCCAGTGCAGGACTAAAATTGTATGTTAAAGTTCCCTCGGCTGTTACAGTTCCAATAAATGTACTATCTGTAAATCTGTCACCATCGTGACCCCAAACTGTCCCATCATAATGGGAGAGTACCATTTGTTGCCCTTCGGGATAGGTTGAAGATGGTAACCCTGTAACAGTTACCTGAGAAACTACCATCTCAGTTCCATTATGAAGTTCATTACTGCAACTACTTAAACCTAGTAAAGTAATAATCAAAATAGTTAAAATTGCTTTTTTATTTATCATTCCTCTTTCCTTCAATTCCATTAGAAATCCCATTTAAGCATTACTCTTAATTGAGCATCTCCATCACCCTTTGATGCGCCATCGGTTGTAACAAAATCACTAAATGCTAAGTTGTTTGTACCATCATCGTATGGATCCATGTTGTAAACAAATGCTCCATATAGTAGGGGCGTTTTAATTTTTCTAACTGGAACTTTCCATGATCCACCAACCGAGAAACCAAAAATATTATTAGTATCTGTTTCAGCTTGTGTAGCCCCGCTTCTTAAAGTTCTTAGACCAAACCCTATTTCAGCTTTTAAATCATTAGGAAATGAAAAAGATGAAATTAAAGTATTAAATATTTTATCTTCATCGTTGTTGTTAAATCCGTAGACAATATCCATATTAGCTATTGAGGGTAGTGGGTTTGATATATTTAATTTTGCCCCAATTTCAGAAAGCAGAAATCTTGAATCAGATGCAACATATAGATAGTTTTCTTCAATTATGTAATTTAATTTAGTGTAAAAGTTAAACCATCCATTTATTCCAGAGATTTGTGATAGATCCAAATCTGCATAAGGTTTTAAATAGATATCATCTGCACTATCGTTTGCTGATTCCTCTCTTAAACGAAGTTCTGTATATCCCCCAACTTTAAGTAGTGCTGCAGGTTTTCCATAGATATCAAATGCAATCGTTTGCACTCCAGTAGACCCAAGGGCATCATCATTATTTCCAAATAGTAGGGAAGCATCTTCACCTGTTAATCTATATTTTCCTGTAATCCCAAAGCTATCACTACTATTGTTCCATTTAACTTTAGCTTCACCGGATATATGTTTCTGCGCATCGAAATCATCTTCGCTATAGAGATTTATAAGTGATTGAGCAGTTACATCCACTCTCCCTATGGTTGTAGTTCCACCAATAATAAAATCCTGGTGATATAACTTGTCAAATATTGTTGAAAGATCCGAAGATGCCGCAGATTTCATATCATATTGGAAATCAACTTTTGCTTTATTGAAATTCGCTGATACCCAACCCATTAAACCATAATTTCCAGTAATCATATTAGGTATAATAGATGCTTCAATATTTGCAGTACCTACTTTTTGCAGATTTGAACCAAGGTCAAACCGCATATAACCATTGTTTGCATCTTTTGCTTCAAGTGTTTCCCAAAGTAAAGAAGTTCGTCCTTGGGCTTTTGCGTAACCATATCCAGTTTCCCAATTAACATAATTGGAACTAATACCATATTTTACAGAGTTTAATACTGGATTTCCATTTCCTATATAGTTAACTGGATTTACCAGCATTCCTGCTAAAAGATTGGATAGACCAGCATCTGCTTCTGTTGTATGTATACCCCTTGAATCCTGCTCCCAAAATGCCTGGTATGCATCAAAAGCCTTAATTTCAAACCACATATTAACATCCGGGACAATAGTTCCACCCATTTTTAAGTATGATTTACCATATAATCCTGTAGTGTCAGCTTCCAGGCCTTTATCTGTTTTGTCTACTACACCCTGGGTTGAAAATGTAGAACGTGAACCCAGAATTGTATACATTCCAAAGTTTAGTTTACTTTTATATACTGTTTCTACCGGTACTTCTGAACCAGATACAGGCGCAGCAGGTTGGGATAATAGATCGGAAACAACTATTAATCCATTTAAACCGGCATAACCATCATCTTTTGTTGCAGGTGCATTGGGATCTGATATCCATGAGTCGTTATAATAAAATTTATATAGAATCTCATCATCAATTAATGCTTCCATTCTATATTCCCAGCTTCCATTCTCAAGTTTCGTCATTGGAGTACCTGGAGCAGTCCAGTTATTAAATGAACCCACTACATTAACTTCATTTGTTGAATCATCTACATGTGTGAAAATAATTTCAACTTTTGTACCATCAATATTTTTTACTACAACATCTGCATATGAGTATATTGCAATAGAAAACATTAAGACCATTGTTGACAATAGTCGTTTTGTCACATTCTCCTCCTGTGTTTTTATACATGTTAACGTTTGTACCGAAATAAGATGATTAATTGCAATCGGTTGTAATTCGGTATAAATCATTATTGCAACCGCTTGCATTTTCTGTCAACAAAAAAATGATGAAATAATCATCATTTTAAAATGTTGTAAATTCCCTTAAAGATATTTTTATTCATAAATGCAATAAGTCCTGCTACTTTTGTCCTGCTAAGTTTCCCTCCGCTAAATAGCATTGCACTTCTTATTGGTAAATCCTCTATCATTGCTTTCATCATTCTCTCCATTCTAGGGTCAATTACTACAGAATCAGTAGCTGGAGGAAGAAATGCCTTGTAGGCAGAGTTATACATTTTTTTCCCAATGAATGTTTTTTTTACATCACCTAGAGTTGAATTAATTGTGAACTTTTCACCTTTTTTCCGGAATCTTTTGGGAATAGGTCTACATAGAATTGTTTCAAATGTTCTATCGCTAATATTCCCGCTTGAAATGTTATAGTATTCAGGTGTTAGTTCTCTTAAATCGGGAACTATTACATCTGGTTTTGTGGATGCTACATTTATCTCCGATTTTAGGCGAATATCTCTACTTGAGGATCCAACAAGAATTGAGAAAACTCCAGACTCTACATGCCAATCTTTAATATCAATGTTATAGTATGCAAAAGATCTTTTATTTAGTGTAAATGTAATTGTTTTTGATTCATTTGGCTCCAGATAAACTTTTTTAAACCCTTTTAGCTCCTTTTCCGGTCTAAAAAGAGTGGTAATATTATCTTTTACATATAGTTGGACAATTTCTGCACCAGGAATTTTCCCAATATTTTTTATAGTGACTGTGACATCGACCTCTTCATTATCTGTTATACTCTGTTGACCCAGGATTATATCGCTATATTCAAAAGATGTATAACTTAAGCCGTGACCAAATGGGAATAAAACATCTTTTTTTGCACTATCATAATATCTGTATCCAACATATACAGATTCTCTGTATTCCACACTATTTGGACCCATTCCAAACCATTCCGATGCTAAATCATCCCTTAAGTCCAGTGGGAAAGTTTCGGCAAGTTTACCCGATGGGTTTACATCTCCAAATATAATGTCAGCAATTGCAGCACCTCCAGCTTGACCTCCCAGGTAACTCTCTAAAACCCCACTAACACCATCTATCCATGGCATAATCACAGGAGCTCCATTTTGTAGTACTACAATTATATTTTTATGAACTGCAGAGATTGCTTTAATTAGTTTTGTATGGCTTTTAGGTAATCCTAAATGTGTTCTGTCAAATCCTTCAGATTCGTAATCATCGGTAAGACCCGCAAAAATTATTACAACAGAACTCTCTTTTGCCTTTTGAACAGCCTCTTTTATCAAATCCTCTTTTGGTTCGTCTGTATCTATTGAGTAGCCTTTACAGTAATTATGTTCAATTTTTTGATTGTTTAGTTCATCTAAAAAACTTGTAACTTTTATTGGATTTATTAATGAACTTCCTGCTCCCTGGTATCTCGGTTTATCTGCAAATTCGCCAATAACCAGTGGTACCGAATTTTTTAATATAGGTAGCGTATTGTTTAAATTTTTTAATAATACTGCCGAATTTGAAGCAGCTTCTCTAGCTAGTTTGTTGTGTTCTTCAGTATTGAATTTTTTACCTTTGGGTGTATTAATACTTTTTTGAATTAATTCTAAAATTCTTATAACAACTTTATCTAAATATTTTTCATCAAGTGTACCGTTATTTACAGCTTCTACAATAAGCTTATCGTTAATTCCACCACTAGAAGGCATTTCAAGTTCTAAACCTGCTTTAACCCCCAGTACTCTATCATTACATGCACCCCAATCAGTTACAACAAGGCCAGTATGTCCCCATTCCTCTTTTAGTATATCTGTTAATAATTTTTTATTATCACTACAGTAAAATCCATCCACCATATTATATGCGCACATTACAGTCCATGGTTGAGCTGTTTTTACAATCTCTTCAAAGCCAGGCAGGTATATCTCTCTTTGAGTTCTTTCGTCAACAACAGATTCAGTTACCATTCTTCTATATTCCTGGTTATTAAATGCAAAATGTTTTAGCGAAGTTCCAATACCCTTACTTTGAACACCTTTAACTAATGCACTTCCAATTTTTCCTGTTAAGTAGGGATCTTCAGATATATATTCAAAATTTCTACCACAAAGTGGAGACCTTTTTATATTTGCTCCAGGACCTAAAATAACAGAAACATCTTCCTGTATACACTCTTCCCCTAAAGCTTCTCCAATT
Source organism: Spirochaetales bacterium (assembly GCA_016936295.1). Classification (GTDB taxonomy): domain Bacteria; phylum Spirochaetota; class Spirochaetia; order DSM-2461; family DSM-2461; genus Thiospirochaeta. The sequence goes on from JAFGYD010000003.1 coordinate 14,365, forward strand.
TTGAAAAGTAATTCAGGATCCCAGGAGCTGGCAGTTGCAGATGCTGTTGGAAAGCAGGTCGATTTTATACTCTCACCCAAACCTACATGATCACCTTCCTGTGGTTGTTTACGCAAACCATGAGGTCCATCAGCTACCATAATAGATGGGATATTAAGTCTTTCTATGCTTTTTAAATGCCAAAAATCTTCACCTGAACAAAGAGATGCCTTTTCCTCTAAAGTCATTGAAGCAAGTAATATATTAATATCATCTATCATTTTGTATCTCCTAAGAATTGAAATTTTATATCAGTTGCCAAATTTGTCAACCAAATGTAGAATAAAATATGCAATATAGAACAATGCCAGGATCAAATGATAAATTATCAGTATTAGGTTATGGTTGTATGAGGCTTCCAACAACAGTTGGAGGAGCTGCATCTTCTTTGATAAATAAAGAAAAAGCCTTGGATCAAATCAGATATGCTATTGATAACGGAGTCAACTATTTAGACACTGCCTACCCATATCATCTAGGTGCATCGGAATCCTTTTTAGGGGAATACGTATTAAAAGATGGGTATAGAGAAAAAGTAAAAATAGCAACAAAACTTCCCTGTATGACAATCTTTAAAAAAGAGCAGATAGAGGAAATTTTTAATAAGCAGCTAAGTAAATTGCAAGTGGAATATATTGATTATTATATGCTTCATTCTATGAATGGACCAAGTTGGGAGAGAATGCTTTCCTTGGGTATTATCGACTTTATGGATAATATTCGAAAAGAAGGTAGAGTAAAAAATATGGGTTTCTCCTTTCATGGGAAGAAAGAAGATTTTATAAAAATATGCGATGGTTATAATTTTGATTTTGCACAAGTTCAATATAATATTGTAGATATTCACTTCCAGGCAGGAATTGAGGGGATAGAATATGCCCATAACAAAGGTATGGGGATTATTGTTATGGAACCTTTAAGGGGTGGTTCCTTAGTTACAAAAATGCCAAAAAGTGTGGAAAAAATCTATAAACATGCTGAGATAAAAAGAACACCAGCAGATTGGGCGTTAAGGTTTGTTTTAAATAACCCTGCAGTAACCCTCGTTCTTTCCGGTATGAATAATATGGAGCATATTAAAGAAAATATTCAGGTATGTTCTGACTCATTACCAAATGGAATGAGCAGTGCAGAGGTTGAAATATTAACCAGTGTTAAAAATGAGTTTGACTCCCTATTACAAGTTAATTGTACTGGTTGCTCTTATTGCTTACCGTGTCCTGCAGGTATTGATATTCCCGCTGCATTTAAGAATTTAAACAATTTCCATATGTTTTCAAAGGCAAATGCTACCGCTTATCACGCACTTTATCTTGGAATCCAATCTAAAGATGGAAAAGCACACTGGACAAGTAGTTGTGTTAATTGTGGTAAATGCGAGGCTAAGTGTCCTCAATTTATTCCGGTAAGAGAGAAGTTTAAACAGGTACAGAAGGAGTTGGAAACCCCTTTAACAAAGGGAATGGCAGCTGTAGGTCGACTTTTTATTGGTAATAAAAATTAACTATATACAACAGATGGTTCTAAAGGAAAATCTATTATAAAAGTAGTTCCCACATTGGTTTGTGAACTACACTTTACAGAACCGTTTAAAGTCCCGTGAATAATATTGTAAACAATGTGCAGCCCTAATCCTGTTCCACCTTTATTTCTTTTAGTTGTAAAAAAAGGATCAAATATTTTATCCTGTATTTCTGGAGGAATCCCACAACCATTGTCAAAATAAGATATATATAATCTTCCATCAACAACCTCAATTGAAATCTCAATTATACCATGATGTGTATCTTCAAAACCATGAAGCAGAGAGTTGAAAATTAGATTGGTTAATATTTGTGATATAGCTCCAGGGTGACTATGAATACCTAACTCTTTATCGCAATTAATAATTATTTTAATATCCTTATGCTTTAACTCGTGTTTTAAAGTAATAATTAATTCATTTATATAATTACTAATATTAAAGTGCCTTGTTTCTTCTACTGACTGATCAACAGAGAGTTGTTTAAAACTTTGAATTAAATTAGCCGCTCTATTCATGTTAGCTAAAATAATATGAGATTCTATTTCTACATTTTCTAAAAATGAAATCAATTCACTCTTCTTTACACCTTTACTGTTAAAAATCTCTAAAAAATTTCTGGTATTATCCTCAAGTAGTGATGCGGTTGTTACTCCTATCCCAATAGGTGTATTAATTTCATGGGCTATACCTGCTACTAACTGACCCAAAGATGCCATTTTTTCAGACTCTATTAAATGTTCTTGAGTATTATTTAATTTATCTATTGTTTTTTGTAGCTCTTGAGTTCTACTTTCAACCTGGTTTTCTAGTTTAGTTATACTCTCTTTTACCCAATCCCTCATATAACTGAAATTCTTACTTAAAATTTCCAACTCTTGTGTTTCATAATGTATAAGTTCAGTATCCAAATTACCATTAGTAATGCTTAAAGTTAATTCTGAAAGATGGGAAATAGGTGTAGAAATTTTACCAGCTTCTTTAAATATAACAATTAAAGTGATTATAAAGATTATTAATGATATCAAGATTACAACATTTAAATATTTATATAAACTTTCAAAATATTCATTAATATATCCCGAAGAGCAGATTATTAAATCTGAATTTTTGTCATAACTGAAAAATACCATTTTTTTCTCAACTTTATTGTTGGCATTAAGCCATTTATAAGAAAAATTACCATTACGCTTTGCTAAAATATATTTTATGAAAAAGTTACCATCTATATCCGCTAAATTTGAAATATCAGAATTTATATATTCAGGGTTAGGGTGACTAATACATATTCCCGTTGTGTTAATTATGAATGGATAACCAGATTTTCCAACTTTTAAGTTGTTAACATATTTATTGAGTTCTATATAATCTATTAAACTACCAAAATCACTAATATATGATGTAGATAGAACATATTGTTGTGTTTTTTCGTTAAAAGACTTATATACAATTTTATCCTCATCATTGTACTTGTATTTGTAAAAATCAGATTTTTTTATATCACTATTTATAAGCCAATCTTTTAAAACAGATTCAGTACCAATTTTATCACTTTCGGGGTGTGTTGTAATAGTTCCTTGCGTATCTACCAGATATGTATAACCATTATTTAAAAATCTTTTTGTATTTAAAAAGGAAAAAATTTCTACTTTGCCCCTTTTCTTTTCTAAAAGGTAATCGATTGTGTTAGTAGTCCCACTGTTTTCTGCAATAATAAAGGATTTTGCGCTATTTTGTATTAATAAAGCTATATTATTTACTAAAATTTTATTTTGTTCTGAAATTGAAGATTCAAAATCAATTTGACTTTTATGGGATGAAATTATCCCTACAATAAGAATTATAGAAAAAAGTGAAATGGAAAATGGTATAACAATATTGATTAAAATTTTACTCTTAAAAGTCACAAATTTAAAACTCCATTATATTTATACCATTACTTAAGGAATTTGACAAAAAAAAAGTCTCCGAAGAGACTTTTTTATACTACACCAATTGGCATAACTTCTTTTTTGTATACTTCGTTTAAAACCTGAGCTATTGCAGCATAAAGTGCAGAAAATCCGCAAAAAATCCCTTCGAATCCAGCAATTCTTTTAATTAAGTGGCTTCCAGAAAAATCCCCAATTGCTAATAATAGGAATAGAACTGTTAAAGATAAGAATACAACTTGTAAAGCTCTATTTATTTTTAATGTTCCAATGAACATACCAAATGTAAAAATGCCCCATAATAATAAGTAGAATCCCATTGCAAAGGCAGATGAAGAATCAGCTACACCTAATGCTGGAAAAGTCCAAGTAATTACAAGACTAATCCAAAAGAAACCGTATAAAGTAAATGCAGTTGTACCAAAAGTATTATTCTTTTTAGACTCTAAAATACCAGCAATTACTTGCGCTATACCACCTACAGCAATACCCATACCCATAATCATGGAATTAAGTGGGTAAAAACCTGCGTTATGAATATTTAATAAAATAGTAGTCATACCAAAACCTACTAATCCTAAAGGTGCAGGATTTGCACTCTTGTCAACAATTTCCATTCTGGAAACAACTGTATTATCTGCCATAAAAAACTCCTAAACTAGATAAAAGCGAAATATCATGTTAAATAGTTGTTATATGTTAGTCAACTACTATTTTTATACGATTTTCGATTATTTTAGTGAGCTATATGGGTATATACTAGATGTATGACCGTCACTCCATTTTATAGAGACAGCATAATTCCCTAAGTGAAAGGATTCTAATCCATGAATGTCCTTTGGTATATCTTCTTTTTTAAGGGTTTTCTCTCCAGTATATTCGTCTACACAAAGTGCACATTTACAACTATCTCTTAGGTCGAGATTAGTAAATTCTTTTATATTTCCATCTGACCATGTAACAGTTACACCAATTGGGGTAAGTGTAATTTCAGGAGCAACAACTAACTCCGATCTTATTTTTCCCAACTGTCTAATAAGGGCATCTCCTAAATTACTATTTAATTCGTTTGATTTATAGTTGTTAAATGGTTTAGTTCTAGTAGATTCAATAGGTATTTGAGCTAATGTTTCAATACCAAATCTATTCGATAAGTCACCCCGGTCTTCACCAAAAATATGATGCTCTTTATTACAACTATCGCAAATAAAGTGTGACATATTCTCCACAACACCTAAGATAGGAATTTCTACCTTTTCAAACATTAATATACCTTTAACAACATCTACCAGTGATAGAGATGACCTTGTTGTTACAATTACAGCACCATCAAGTTTTATTGTCTGTGATATTGTTAATTGAATATCTCCAGTTCCTGGTGGCATATCTATAAATAGATAATCCAACTCTCCCCAATCCGTAGCTGTTAAAATTTGCTGGATATAACCTGAAACCATAGGCCCTCTCATTATTGCAGGAGAGTCTCCCATTAAATATCCAAATGACATTAATTTAATACCATTGAACTCCGCGGGGATAAACATATTGTTTTTCTGATAAATTTTTGCATCAAAGTGGTTAAACAGGGTAGGTAGAGATGGACCAAATAGGTCTGTGTCTAATAGACCAACTTTATACCCTTTTGCTGCAAATTCACAAGCAAGAGTTGCACTAACTGTTGATTTACCAACACCACCTTTTGCAGAAGCAACAGCAATAATATTTTTTACATTTTTTAAACTTTCAGTTGTATTACTACTTCTTCTATCTCTTGAAGTCATAACAATATGTACTTTCTCTACACCCTCAAGACTTAAAACAAGTTTTTCAGCCTCGGATTTAAACATATTTTTTAGTGGGCAGCCTGCAATTGTTAACTCAATTGAGAAACTAACTGTAGATCCATCTATAATTAACTCTTTTATAAAACCCAGAGTTACAATATCCTTATGTAAATCAGGATCTTCAATTTGACTAAGAACCCTTAATATATCTTCTTTTTGAACCATTTTAATCTCCTAAATTAAATAGTACTTATTCTCATTAATAGAATCAATAGTATATTTATATTAAGAAGAATTTGCCATTGTAAAAACTATATATTATATTTTGAATATGAAGAATTTTAATTTTATTATTTTATTATTGATAGTTACTTTTTACTCATGTTCTGCAGAGAGTAAAAAAGGGGAGATTTCCGGATCTCTTGTAGATGGATTAAGGATTGTAAATATAGACAATTCCTTAGAAATAAATGTATACAGAGGGGATTATGTAGTTTATGAATCCTCTAAAGCTGGGAAATTACAAATACCTGAACTTAATATAGACATATCACTACCTTTAACAGAGGATCAGCCATATGTAAAAATGAAAACATCTGGTAGTTATAAGTTTACATTTGGTAAAAGTACAGGAATAATTAATGTTCTTGATTTACAAAATTCAAGATATAAAGAGGTTACAGCAAAGGATGCTAAAAGCCTTATAGATAATATTTCACCAATTATTTTAGATGTGCGTACAGAAGGTGAATTTAATTCAGGACATATCTCTAATGCTATATTGATTCCTGTGCAAAATATTAAATCACAACTTTCTAAAATTGAAAAATATAAGGATGAACCTGTTTTTATCTATTGTCATTCTGGAAATAGAAGTACTGTAGCAGCAAAAATATTAATTGATGCAGGCTTTAAAGAAGTTTATAATTTACGTAATGGAGTTGTTGATTGGGCTAATCAGGGCTATGAATTAACAAAGTAAAAATGCTATAATCCTTTGATAAAACAGAGGAGTTATAATGAAAAAAATTATATTTATACTATTTACTATCACACTATTTGTATCATGTAGTAAATCGGATAATTCAAATAAAATTGTAATGGGAACAAATGCTGCATTTCCTCCATTTGAATATATTGGAGGAAATAATGGCGATGATGTAATTGGGTTCGATGTAGAGATTGCTAAGGAAATTGCTAAAGATTTGGGTAAAAAATTAGAAATAGCAGATATGGAATTCGATACACTTTTAACAGCTTTAAATGCAAAAAAAGTAGATTTTGTAATTGCTGGAATGACAATAAACGAAAAAAGAAAAGAGAGTGTTAACTTTTCAGACCCATACTACGAAGCAACTCAAGCTGTTATCGTTAAAGCAGATAGTCTACTTATAACTAATAAGAATGATATTAAAGATAAAAAAATAGCTGTTCAGTTAGGTACAACAGGAAATAGTGTTGCAGAGGATTTTACAACTAATGTAACAGCCTTTCAAACTGGATTTGAAGCAATACTCGAGTTAAAAAATGGAAAAGTTGATGCAGTTATAATCGACGAACAACCTGCAATAGCGTTTCTTAAAAAAAATCCGGATTTAAAAATTATTGAGATGAACTTTGACCCGGAATTTTATGGTATTGCAGCTACAAAGGATAATATAGAATTAATTAAATCTATTAATAAAACTTTAGAAAGATTAAAATCAGACGGTACATATGACAGATTAATGTCCGAGTATATGAAATAATATGGAGTTTTTAAATAGTATTCATTTAGCCTTAGGTTCCCCATTGTGGGAAGATGGTCCAAACGGATTGTTGTTATTATTAAATGGATTAAAGGTAACAGTTGTAGTTGCCTTTTTTTCCGTAATTTTAGGCCTTGTTTTAGGAACATTAACTGCATTATTACGAATGTCTCAATCTAAAATATTAAATATCCCGGGAAAGATCTATATAGAAATTGTACGAGGAACCCCGGTAATGGTTCAGCTCCTAATAATATATTTTATTATTTTTAGATCTTATAATCTTAATCAAACTACAGCAGGTATTATTGCATTTGGAATAAATAGTGGTGCTTATATTGCAGAGATTATAAGAGCAGGAATACAGGCTGTTGATAAAGGTCAAATGGAAGCAGCAAGAAGTTTAGGTATGCCACTCAGTCTTTCTATGAGGGAGATAATACTGCCTCAAGCAGTTAAAAAGATTCTTCCTGCCCTTGGTAATGAATTTGTTGTTTTATTAAAAGAAACTGCAATTCTTGGTTTTATTGGTGGAAATGATCTAATGAGAGCAGGTAATAAAATTAGAAGTGTAACCTACGAAGCAACTATACCATTATTTGCTGTTGCCATAATTTATTTTATTTTAACCTATTTTATTTCCTTGGGTATTTCAAGGTTTGAAAGGAGACTAAGTAGTAGTGATTAAAGTAGTAGATTTACATAAATACTTTGGAGAATTAGAAGTATTAAAAGGCATTAATGAACATATAGTTTCTGGGGAAGTTGTTAGTGTTATTGGACCAAGTGGAAGTGGTAAAAGTACATTTTTACGTTGTCTTAATAGGCTTGAAGAACCAACTAAAGGACATGTATTTATCGAGGGTGAAGAAATTACAGGTAACTCCTCTGTTGATAAATTAAGAAGAAAAGTAGGAATGGTATTTCAGCAATTCAATCTATTTCCACATAAAACTGTTTTAGAAAATATTACACTAGCTCCAATAAAATTAAAGGTAATGAGTCAAGAAGAGGCAGAAATAACTGCATATAAGCTTCTCGATAAAGTTGGTTTAAGAGAGAAAGCTCATGTATATCCATCAAATCTTTCAGGTGGTCAAAAACAGAGGGTTGCAATTGCCAGAGCTTTGGCAATGAATCCGGATATTATGTTATTCGATGAACCTACATCTGCACTTGACCCGGAAATGGTTGGGGATGTTTTAGATGTAATAAAAGATTTAGCTAAAGATGGAATGACCATGGTTGTTGTAACCCACGAAATGGGTTTTGCACGTGAAGTATCAGATAGAGTATTATTTATGGATGGTGGATATATAATTGAAAATAGTCCCCCGGAAAAGTTATTTAATAATCCATTGGAATTAAGAACAAAAGAGTTTTTAAGTAAGGTGTTACATTAAAAGAGGATATTATGGCAGATAAAAAATTTAATTCTTTAACCCCCCAGGAAGAAAAAATTATTATATATAAAGGTACAGAACCACCATTTAGTGGAGAGTATGACAATTTTTTTGTAGAAGGTTACTATCATTGCAGACAGTGTGAAGCACCCTTATATAGTTCCAAAGACAAATTTAAATCAGGGTGTGGATGGCCTAGTTTCGACGATGAACTCCCTGGTAGTGTAATAAAACAAACAGATGCAGATGGAAGAAGAATTGAAATACTATGTGCAAATTGCAATGGTCATTTAGGCCATCTTTTCCATGGTGAAAATTTAACCGAAAAAAATAAAAGATACTGTGTAAACTCTCTTTCAATAAAATTTTATGAAACAAAAAATGCGTATTTTGCAGGAGGTTGTTTCTGGGGTGTAGAACATCTTCTTCAAAAGCAGGAAGGTGTTTATAGTGTTGAATCAGGATATATGGGTGGAAATCTCAAAAATCCTACATATGAACAGGTTTGTACTGGTAAAACTGGTCATTTAGAAGTTGTGAAGGTAGTTTACAATCCTAAAATTATCAGTTATTCAGACTTGACTAAAAAGTTCTTTGAAATACACGATTCAACCCAAAAGGATGGACAGGGACCTGATATTGGAGAACAGTATAAATCAGCTATATTCTATAGTAATGAGAGTGAAAAAGAGGATATTCTAGAAATTTTACAAATACTTAAAAGGAAAGGATTCGACGTAGTAACTGAATTATTTCCCTGTGCAGACTTCTGGAAAGCAGAGGATTATCACCAGGACTACTATGTAAAACATGGGAAAGAACCTTACTGTCACACATACAAAAAAATATTTTAGGAAAATTATTAAATGAAAAATAAAACAATACAGTCAGATCTGTTTTTACTTCTAACCTCTGCAATATGGGGTTTAGCTTTTGTTGCTCAACTTAAGGGTATGGAGTTTATAGGACCATATCTATATAACGGAATCAGGTTTTTATTAGGGGCTATCTCATTATTTCCCTTAATTCTGTTTATTAAGAAGAAAAGAAATAAAGCTGGTTATAAAATGGCTGCTATAAGTAAAAAAAAGATATTCTTATCAAGTTCCCTTGCTGGAGTTGTTCTTTTTACAGGAGCTTCTTTACAACAAGTTGGTTTGCAATACACAACTGCAGGTAAAGCAGGTTTTATCACAGGTCTTTACGTCGTTTTAGTTCCTCTTCTAGGGATTCTCTTAAAACATAGAACTAGCTTTTTTACATGGCTGGGAGCTTTATCCGCAGTTGTCGGTCTTTATTTAATAAGCGTAAAAAAAGGAGAGGGAATTGGGTATGGAGACTTACTCGTATTAATTAGTTCTCTTTTCTTTGCTTTTCATGTTTTAACAATTGATTACTTTTCCAAACGAATAGAACCTGTTTTATTAGCATCACTTCAATTTATATGGTGTGGAGTTTTAAGTTTAATAGTTGCAATAAATATGGAAGTTATTGCACTGGATTCCATAATTAAAGCAACAATACCCATTTTATACGGTGGTTTGGGTTCTGTTGGTATAGCATACACTCTACAGGTTATAGCACAGAAGAATGCCCCACCTGCCCATGCTTCTATAATTATGAGTTTTGAAAGTGTTTTTGCCGTAATTGGTGGAGCTATATTCCTCTCTGAGGGTATGACCCCTCGAGGAATAGTCGGATGCGTATTTATGTTTTTAGGTATGATTCTAAGTCAGTGGGATCTACTATTCAATAAAAATATTACCAGATGATGATTTAACACTAATAAGAGTTTTTCCACTTCCTGTATAACCATATAATTTATTGTTATTATTATCTTCTATGGTTACAGGATATTTTACTTTAATACTTCCAGAGCTTGTTTTTAATTCAAATTTTGCATCTAAATTTTTATCTACAATAAATAGATTAAAATCTCCACTGGATATTTTAAAATCAATATCACCCTTAATTTTATCAGTGTATAGATCCACATCTCCAGAACTTAATCTTCCTGTTAAATTTCCGGTAAATCCATTAACAAATAGTGATCCGGAAGATATTCCAACCTTTGTATTATTTGTAAATAGATTAGTTATATCCATAGAGCCAGAAGATGCGTTAAAGTCTGCATTTTTAGTTATAATATTATCAAGGAAAAGTGAACCAGAACTTAATGATATATTAAAATCCTCAATAACCAAATTTTTAGCCGAAATATCACCAGATGATAAATTCAACTCAAGACCCTGAGTATATTTTTTAGGGAGAACTACCATAAGTTTGACATCACCATTATAAAAAGAGAATAGTTTAAAAGTTGATCTTCTTATATCTATTTTAGTCTTATTCCCCTTATCTATAAATATCATAGGACCATTTTTAAATGTTTTTAAATAAAGATATATATCTTCCCTATCTTCGGTTACAATTTCTAAGTTACCAGAACTCATTGAAATATTTAATTGGCCTATTCCACTATAATTTAAATTTTCACGGTACTCTTCGCTATTACTATTGGAATATAAGATAAATGATAAACAAGAATATATAGTAAACAGAACTATTTTTTTCATAATTTTCCTCCCTGTTTTAATTTAAACATTTTAAGTATGATTTTATGTTACTTTTTGATAAAAAAAAAGGATCTGTTACCCCAGATCCGTTTCCTAATAATAAATACCATACTTTTTTTAATGTATTTTAAACTATATTATATTTTTTATTTTTACATGTTTAGAATATATCATGGCTTTATTATGGGGTATATAAGTATTAATAATCATTTTATATAGGAAAATTTCCTTACAATACTGGGTAAAGATACACCAGCTATTATTAGAAACATCCCTAATAATTTATATAGTGTAAACTCTTCCTTCAGTATTAAATTTGAAACGATGGTGGTTATTAATGGAGCTAAATAAATATACTTACTAGTGTTAATTGCTCCAATCCCATTAATACTAAAACCCCAAAGCAAAATACATAAACTAGAAGCAATTACCCCTAAAAAAAGGACATTTAAAATTATTTTACTTTGAAAAAATTCCATGGGGAGTGTTTTTTCGGGAATGAATAGAAATAGTACAGTAATAAATATAAGGCCATAAAAATTTACCTTTCTTGCCTGTTCAACGGGATCCATTGTTTTATCAACTCTTCTAAGAAAGATATTATAAAATCCAAAAACAAAAGATGCAAGAAGAGCAAGAATATTTCCTGTTAATGCACCACTATTAATATTGGATCCTTCAAAAATAATTAAACCAACACCAGTAAAGGATAGAGCAAATGTAGCTACATGGCTAAAAGTAAATTTCTCATCTTTATTAATAAAATGGGCAAGAATAGATGTAATTAAAGGTATAGACGATACAATAATAGAAACATAGGAAGCCTGGGTTAATCTAGTAGCAGAATTTTCCAATATATAATAGAGGAATATTCCAGTAAATGCCGAAAGAATTATATTTATATCCATTTTAAAATTTAATCTAAATGTTTTAGGAGGCCTTAATGCAAAAAGACATATATATCCAATAATAAAACGGATTAATGTTAGCTGCATTGGCGAAAGAACTTCTAATACAATTTTAGATGAAATATATGTAATACTCCAAATAAATACTGTTAATAGCGCCGATAAATGGTATTTCATACAGTCTCCTTTATTTGACCAATGCTTCCGTTTTCTGTAGGTATCAGATGTAACTCTTTTTTTATTGATGGTATATAATCTTCAACTCTGTGGCTTACATACAAAAGGGTTGTTTCACCGTTTTTTCCTATGTAATCCAATAGTAGAAGTACAAATTCTCTATTTACCTGATCTAATCCAAGACAGGGTTCATCAACAATAAGAACGTCTGGATGTTTTACCATCGCCCTAATAATTAAAATAATTCTCTGCTCCCCAAATGATAGCTCTTTAAATGGACTGTTTTCCCTATCTTCAAGACCAACAAGTTTAATCCAATCTTTTGCAATATTTATCTCAATTTCAGATGGTTTATTATAAAGGCCTATAGAATCATAAAAACCGGAAATAATAACACTTAGTACAGAATTAGAAACTCTGTAATCATTCTGTAAAGATGAAGAGACTAACCCTACATATTTTTTTATATCCCATATCGATTCCCCAGAACCTCTTTTCATACCAAACAGTGAGATATCCTGTCCATATGCTTGATGATTATCGGCACTTACAATTTTTAAAAGTGTAGATTTACCAGATCCATTCGGTCCCGTTATTTTGTAATGCTCCTTTCTTTCTACATTCCAGTTAATATTATGGAGAACTTTTTTATCTCCAAATGCAATAGATACATTGATAAAACAGATTAAAGAATTCACATTAGAATTTATTTTTTTTACACCTGGGAGTTGTTGGGGAATTATCCCAGAAAAATGTCTGATTTTACTAAAGGATTCACTACTTAATATTTCATCCTTTAACCCTGTTAAGGTAACTCTGTTTTCGTGAATAAAAGCTACATGTGAAATCTTGTTATGTATGTCTCTCTCTCTGTTTAATATTAAAATTAAAGTTATTTCAGAATCGCATAATTGTGAAATTAAAGTTTCAAGAATTAATTGAGATTCTATATCAAGTCCATCATAAGGCTCGTCTAAAATTAAATATTTAGGTTTTTTTTCAAGCTCTTTTAAAATTATCACCTTAACAAGTTCGCCAGTAGAAAGATATCGAAGTCCTCTATCTTTTATTTCATTGATGTTAAAAATTGTATTATGATTAGTTAAATAGGTAGAAACCAGTGTTCCTGGGTCTTCCATATCTATAAAGTCTGTATCATCCTTCAATCTCTCTTCTTCCAAAAGATTTTCTGCTTTTTCAAATGATACATATCCTGTTACTGTAGAACAGTCATACTTTTCTAAAATTTGACCTAAAAGTGTTTTTCCAGATCCATTATTTCCAAGAACTGCCCAATTTTCACCATTATTAATTTCCCAATTAGGTATATAAATTTTTTTATTATTAATCTCGGTTGTATAGTTTTTAAAAATCATTTCTGAAGTATATTTGATTTTTCCATTATATGGAATTATTATATTTTTATGAGAAAAAAATTAATAATATCAATTGTTACATCCATATTCCTTTTATTTTTAATCTATCTGTTAGATTCTAATTTAGCAAAATTCCCACATTTAGAAGATCAGGGAGCAGCTTGGTACTTTTGGAAACTACCTAAAGCAACTTTATTAGGTACAATTACATCATGGGGAGGATATTTAATCCATCAAATTATTGTTTTTGCATATATTATAAATAGAAAAAAATATAAAGATTCATCTAAATATACAAATAGATTTTTACTCCTAAATTTGTTTTTTGTAGTTCTTCATATTATTCAGACCCATCTTTTTTACGATGGTTTAGCCCAATATGTACCAGTATGGAGTTCCCAGTACTCGGTTATAATAATGTTATCAATTTCATTAATTCTCTTACAGCCAAGAAGGGGATTTATATTAGCCAGATGGAGAACTATTCCTAAAACAACAACTGCTTTTTTTAGTAAATATCATGGACTTTATATATCCTGGGCACTCATTTATACATTTTGGTTTCATCCTACAGAGGGGGATATTGCTATATTAATAGGATTTGCCTATATGTTTCTGCTTTTTGTACATATGAGTATGCTTAAAACTAAATTACATACAAATATTAAGTGGATTACAGTTTTAGAAACATTTGTTGTAATACATGGGGTAGGAATAGCCCTTATGAATAAACAGGAAATTTGGCCTATGTTTTTAACGGGTTTTCTTTTTATGTTTGTTTTTACCTATATGTATGGTTTGGGTCTAAATAAAATAATTAGGATAATAATTTATATCCTTTACTTTAGTTTAATTCTCTATCTCTACTATTTTAGAGGTTATAGTAAAATATACGAAGTTCTATTTATTCCTGTTACACTTTATGGGGTATCCCTATTATTATTAGGAATGACAAAGGTTTTTATTTCTTTTAAAAAATGATAAGATATATATATGAAAGGAAGAATACATTCGTGCGAAACAATGGGAAGTGTAGACGGACCTGGAATTAGATATGTAATTTTTTTCCAAGGATGCAATATGAAGTGTCTTTATTGTCATAATAGGGATACTTGGAATAAGAATGATGGGAATTTAAAGGATTTAGATCAACTAGTTCAGGATATAGAATCTTTGCAGGGATTCTACTCCAGAGACAGCGGAGGTGTTACTGTTTCTGGTGGTGAACCTCTACTTCAAAGTGAATTTATTTCAGGTTTATTTGATAAAATACACCTTTTAGGGTTAACAACTGCCGTAGATACATCTGGGCATGTAGCATTAACACCTGAAGTAAAATTGGTGCTGTCTAAAACAGATTATATACTTCTAGATGTAAAGTCCCTGGACCCAGTAAAACATAGAGAAATTACTGGAGTAAATCAGGTATATGTAAATCAATTTTTTTCTTATGTAAAAAACCTGAATACAAAAATATGGCTTAGGTATGTACTTGTTCCGGGGTATACCGATTCAGATCAAGACCTTATTAAACTTATTGATTTTATTAATGAATATAATAATATTGAAAGAGTTGATATTCTCCCATATCATGTATATGGAAAGGAGAAATGGACAAATCTTGGAATAAAATATCCATTAGAAGGTTTATCCCCACCCAAAAAAGAAAACATAGAACATTTTAGGAATAGTATTAAAGATAGTTGCAGGGTTATTGTAAAATAGCTTTTTAATGTATAATATAACGAACATTTTTATAAGAAGGTATAGTGATGGGTAGACGTGGAGAGTTATTTTCTACAAGACAATTTACAGAAGACGGGAAAAAAACATATTTTTTTAATGTTAAAGAGAATAGATATGGAGATCTGTATATTAATCTGGCCGAAAGCGTAAAAAAAGATAATGGATTTCAAAGATTTTCTGTTATGGTTTTTAACGAGGATTTGGACCTTTTCAAAATTGAGTTTAATAAAATCTCAGATATAGCACTTCACGACGGTAGAGAAAGTAACGAGATTTCACCAGGTTCGGGAAAACGAAAGTATAAGTTTATTGTAAAAGATGGATATAAAAATGCTACAGAGTTGGTTATTATAGAATCTCTTACAAAAGATGATGGATATACAAATCAGTCCATAAGAGTAAAAAAAGAGGATCTGCACAGTTTCATTTCAGGTGTTGATAATGTAATTAAATTTATAGAAGCGAGATCAAAAAAGTAATGTTTCTTAAAAGCATGGAGATAATGGGGTTCAAATCATTTGCTGATAGAACCCATATCGATTTTTCTCCAGGTATATCTGCACTTTTAGGACCAAATGGATGCGGTAAAAGTAATATCGTAGATGCTGTTAAGTGGGTTTTAGGAGAGCAATCTACAAAAAATATGCGTGCCATGAAAATGGAAGATGTTATTTTTAATGGTACTGTTAAACGTAAAGCATTAAATGTTGCAGAAGTAACACTTACAATAAGTAACGAAACAAATATCCTTGATTTAGATGCGCCAGAGATTGAGATAAAAAGAAGACTCTATCGAGATGGTGATAGTGAATATTTTATAAATAACACATCAGTTAGGTTAAAAGAACTTAGAGAACTCTTTTTTGATACAGGAATTGGAAAAACTGCCTATTCAATTTTGGAACAGGGTAAAATTGATCAGATATTATCAAATAAGCCCGAGGAGAGACGATATCTTTTCGAAGAGGCCGCCGGTATAACAAAGCATAAACAAAAGGGTTTTGAAGCAGAAAAAAAACTTGAAAAAACCAGGGATAATATTAAACAGATAGAAAATATATTATCCGAAGTTAGTAAGAACTACTTCACATTAAAAGAACAAGCCGAAAAAACAGAAGAGTATAGATCTATAAAGGATAAGTTGTTTGAGGTAGATGTAAATTTACAACTTCTTAAAATCCAAAAGTTAAAAGAACTCCACGAAAGGCGGGGAGAAGAGCATCAAAAGCGTGAAAAAACTCTCCATGATCTGCAAAAAGAGATCGATGAACTAGATAGTAATCTAAATGAAAGTCACAAAAAACAGAGTAAACTAAACCACGATCTATCCGAAAACCAAAAAGAACTATACGGTATAGAGTTGGAAAAAGAGACTTTAAAAAATAATTTAGACTCAAATAAAAATAGGGAAAAAGAGTATAATCTTCAGTTAGAATCTTTAACAGAAAGAGAGAGTAAATATACACAAAGAAGTTTAAGCTTAAAAAATGACATTAATTTAAGAACAACTGAAAAAAATAAGCTTAAAGAAGATTTTACTTTAGCCGAGAGTAATTTAACAAAAAACTTACAAGAAGTTGATAGTAGAAACAGTCTTGTTCAGGATATTAGTTCAAAAATAGAAGTGTTAAAAAATAATTTAATTAACTTTGAACTATCTAAGGATGATACAGTATCCAAGATACAGGAATTAGCTACTAGTATTACAAATAAAATAGAAAAATCATTAAATAATTTCTCTTTAGAAGAGTATAATACCTATATCGATCTATTTAGATCTAGGTTAAAATTAGCGAAAACAAATCCATCAATATTGGTTAATTTAGAGAATGAATTCGATGAAATACTAAAAATAATACCTATTGATATAATAAATTTAATCTCACAAGATAAAGATCTTGAAGCAAAAAGAGATCTTGATAGCAAAATTGAAGAAATAAATAAATCTACAGATAAATGTAAAAAGGATATTTCCAAGTTAGATGCTGAGAAAAGCTTAAATTTACATAATATTGAAATTACTAATGAAATAATCTCAAAAAATAAGGTTGAAATTGCAGAACTTAAAATAAAAATCTCAGGAATTGATGAAAACATATCCTTAATTAATAAAAACCTTCAAGAAGAGGAATCTCTACTAACTGAAATAAAAAAAGAACGTATACAACTAATTGAAAAAATTAAACAGCTTAAGTTGGATAAAGAAAAAATCGAAGATACAAAGAAAAAGTATCTATCAAACGAAGAAAATATAAAGAAGAAAATAAAAGCTATAGAAGATGAAATATTATCTCTTAAACAGAATAATTCCCATAAAGAGAAAACTTTAACTATACAAAAAGAGTCACTCTCAAAACTAACTTTACAAATTGAAAGGTTTAATTTCGAAGCTGAGCATTTAGAAAATAAAGTTGAAGAGTTATATACAGAATTTCAGGATAGGTATTCGGTAGAGTTAACAGAAGTTAGTAAAAATGTAAATTTATATTCTCAAAACGAAGATGAGTTAAAAGCAACAATTCAAGACCTTAAAGTTAAGCAAAAAATGGTTGGACAGATAAATTTAATGGCACCGGAAGAGTTTAAAGAGGTTTCTAAGCGGTATCTTTTCTTAAAAGGTCAAATAGATGACTTAAAAAAATCCGATGAAAATCTACTGGAAATAACTCAAAAAATTAAAATAGAATCTACAAAACTCTTTAAAGAGACTTTTGAAAGTATACAACAGAGCTTTTCAGAAATGTATAAAAAATTGTTCGGTGGTGGAGAGGCGGAGTTAAAACTAACCGATCCTAAGAATATTTTAGAAAGTGGGATTGAAATATATGCAAGACCTCCGGGAAAGAGTTTAGAAAATATTTCACTTTTATCAGGAGGGGAGAGGAGTTTAACAGCTGTAGCACTTCTTTTTGCAACCTATATTATAAAGCCATCACCCTTCTGTATATTAGACGAGATAGATGCAGCTTTAGACGAAAGAAATATTTCAAGGTTTGTAAATACTCTAACAGAATTTGCTAAAGAATCACAATTTATTGTAATAACACATAATAAAAAAACTGTTACTGGCTCAGGAGCCCTTTTAGGTGTTACAATGGAGGAATCAGGAGTTTCTAAACTAATAACAATGAGGTTGGATCATGGCGAAGAAGCGTAGGAAAACAGCTAAGGAATTTTTAGCCGATGCATGGCTGGATTTGAAGTTTAAATTAATTATTTTGGGTTCTGTATTTATTGCGTTTATGATAGTTCTATTACTAATAGTAAATGATATACAATCTGATAAAGAGAAATTAGCAAATAAAGCTAATAAATATGAGACATATATAGACCAATTACTTCTTAAAAAATATAGTATTGAAGAGTTAAAGAAGATGAGTACCGACGAACTTAAATTAGCGGTAGATGTTGTTATTGACGAAGAAAATAGCAGGGTAGTTAACTCTCCAAAATTAAATGATTTTATTATTCCAGTTCAGGATGAGACATATTCAACACAATTTAAGCTATCACGTGAACCTAAAACTCAGTGGACACAGGAAGATATTGATCAGTTTTGGATCAATTTAGATACATTGGATTTAAATAAACTGGATGAGAAAAATTTTGAGTACCTTAAAGCAAGACTTAAAGATATACGTTAGTATATTTTTAGTTCTATTTGCATTAAGTTGTAGAACTATGAATGAGTCAGAAATAGTTGCAGATCCTATAAATGATAAAGTGGATGTTTTACTTTACTCTGAAGAAAGAAATATAGTCCCCATTTTTAATGAAGAATTATTTGAACTGACACCCCTAAGTATTGAAAAAGCTATTGTAAAAGAGTATTCATGGAATCGATTAGCATTTGCATCAAATAATAATGAAGAAAAATTACCTATTTTAGATGTTAATAAACGTCATGAACCTATTTATAGTAGCGAATCATTAACTATCTCTAAAATAGAGTTTACTCTACCTTCTTTGGATATTATCAAGTCAACTCCAGTA
>JAFGYD010000166.1 GCA_016936295.1 Spirochaetales bacterium
TATTTGCATATTTGATGCATACCCAACATAATATGTTGCACCGGCAAGACCTGAAAGACCTCCTGCTATTACCATAGAAAGTACAATGTTTTTATTTACATTAATACCAGAAGAAAGGGCTGCATCTCTATTAAATCCTGCAGCCTTCATGTCAAATCCTAAAACAGTTCTATTTAGAATAATGCTTATAATAATAATTACAGCAATTGCAATAAAAAATCCTAAATTTAAATATGACCCGTGAAACATGTTTGTCAACCAATCCACTTTTAGAGATGAATAGTAAGGAATAAGTCTTGATTCAGTTTCTAGGGTTTGACCTTTAAAATATGCTGGAACTGTATAGTAAACCAACCAGTATGCAATCCAGTTCATCATAATAGTAGATACAACTTCGTGTACATTAAACTTGGCTTTTAAAAGTCCTGGAAGAAAACCCCAAACACCTCCTCCTACTATTGAGGATAGAATTATAATGGACAACATAATTGGTTTTGAAAAATTAAGAGTTAGAGCTATTGCTGTTGCAAATAACCCTCCCATTAACATCTGACCAGCTGCCCCTATATTAAATAAACCGGTTTTAAATGCAAATGCAACCGATAAACCTGTTAACATTAGGGGTGTAGCAGAAGCTAAAGTATTTCCAATTCTTTCTATGCTCATTAATCCACCTCTAAAAAGGTAGAAATATCCGCTAAATGGATTGTTACCAAATAACCCCATAAATAGTGCTCCAGCTAAAAGCCCTAAAAATACCGAAATAAGTGCAACCCAAAGTTTTTTATGCTTCACCCTCTACCCCTTTATTAATACCAGCCATCATTAGGCCTAAGTCATTTTCATTTGTTTTTGTAGCATCAACTACACCAATCAGGTTTCCACCATTTAGAACAGCAATTCTATCTGAAAGATCCATTATTTCATCAAGTTCTAAAGATATCAGTATTACAGCCTTCCCCTTGTCCCGCTGTTCTATAAGTCTTTTATGAATATACTCAATGGAACCAACATCAAGACCTCTTGTTGGCTGAACAGCAATTAACAAATTGGGATTATGTTTAATCTCTCTACCTATTATTGCTTTTTGCTGATTCCCGCCGGACATTGTTCTGGTTATTGTTATTTCACCTTGACCACTTCTAACATCAAAATCTTTAATAATCTGTTTTGCATGATTACGGATAACATCTCTTTTTAGAAAGCCTCTTTTTGAGTAAGGGTGTAGTGATGCAACTTCTAAAATCATATTATCTTCCAGGGAGTAATCGAGAACCAATCCATGTTTATGTCTATCCTCGGGAATGTGAGATATACCTCTAAGAAATCTATCTCTGATAGTTAGAGTTTTAACATCGTCTCCTAAGTGAATAATCTCCCCACTTTCGATTTTTCTTAGACCAGTTATAGCCTCAACCAGTTCACTCTGCCCATTTCCTTCAACCCCTGCTATTCCTAAAATTTCCCCCTCTTTTACAGATATGGAAAAATCTTTAAGCCCTATAACATTTCTATGATTCATTACATTTATATTTTTTATATTTAGTATTTCCTTACCTGGTTTATACTCATTTTTTTCTACTTTAAATGAGACTTTCCGTCCCACCATCATTTCGGCCATCTCTGTTACAGATGAGTCTTTAACATTTACAGTTCCTATAACCTTACCCCTTCTTATAACTGTACATCTATCAGCAACAGCTTTAATCTCTTTTAACTTGTGGGTAATTAAAATTATAGATTTTCCTTCATTAATTAAGTTTTTCATTATACTTAAAAGTGATGTAATCTCTTGTGGTGTTAATACTGCTGTAGGTTCATCAAAGATTAAAACCTTTGCATCCCTATACAACATTTTTAAAATTTCTACTCGCTGCTGCATTCCAACCGAGATATCTTCAATTTTAGAATATGGATCGACATCCAGATTGTATCTGTTAGATAATTCCTTTATTTTTTCTGCAGCTTCTTTTAGGTTGAGAAAAAGCCCTTTAGGTTCCATTCCTAATACAATGTTTTGCGTAACAGTAAAATTATGGACAAGTTTAAAATGCTGATGAACCATACCTATACCTAAATCGCAGGCCTGGTTTGGATTAGTTATATTTACTTCTGTCCCATTAATTTTAATGATACCCTTTTCTGGTTTATATAAACCAAATAAAATACTCATTAAAGTAGATTTACCAGCACCATTCTCACCTAAAAGGGCTAAAATTTCACCTTCTCCAAGAGTTATAGATATATCATCATTGGCAACAATACCTGGAAATTCCTTTCTAATATTGTACATTTCTACAATACTTTTCACTATGCCTCCCTTTGGAGTGCCCCCAGGGGCACCCTCTATTATTTAATTAAATTGCCTTTTGTATTTGATATTTTTATAGAACCAGATTGAACTAATGATGTAACATTTAAAACTTCTTTAACAACATCTAACGACAGGTTTGGATTTTTATCAGGTATACCTACACCATTATTAGTAGAATCAAATATAAATGTTTGTCCTCCCGGGAAATTTCCAGATAACTCCGATCGAATCATTACATAAGCGGCATTATCAACTCTTTTAACAGCACTGGTTAAAATTATAGATTTATCATCTTGATATATACCTTCTTGGTACTGATCGCTATCAACACCAATAATCCAAACTTCTTCACCGGATACAGCTCTGGATTTTGCTTCATTTATGGCACCAACACCAACTCCACCAGCAGCACAGAAAATTGCTTTAACACCTTTATCATACATTTGAGCAGCTAACTGTTGACCTGCAGCTACATTATCAAAACTACCTTGATAAATTACATTCTCATCTTTAATAACAATTTCTGTATTATATGTTTTATTTGCGTAGGCTATACCTTGTTGAAATCCCCAGTTAAACTTTTGAACAGGAGGTATTTCCATTCCACCAATAAAACCAACTTCACCATTTTTTAACTGTAGAGCTGCTGCTACCGCTGCATAGAACCCGGCTTCTTCCTCTGCAAAGAAAATAGATACTGTATTATCCCCTACTGTTATATTGTAATCACCGGAATGAGGTGCTCCATCTATTAGAACAAATTTTGCATCTTTATACTGGGATTGAGCTTTGTATATAGCTGTCTCAAATTTAAAACCAGGTGTTACAATAAATCTAAAACCGGCATCATAAAGATTAAGAATCTCTTTTAAATAGTCGGACTGTGTTGTTCCTGTAGGTTTTAAGTAACGAGCACTAACCCCTAAATCTGATTCGGCCCTTTTAATACCTTCCCAGGTTCCTTGGTTAAATGATTTATCATCAATAGTCCCGGAATCGGTAACCATTCCTATTTTCATAACATTTGATTCTGAATCTTTCTTTGTACATGAAAAACTTAAAACCAACAAAACAACTAAAATACTAGATAAAAGTACTTTCTTCATAAAAATCTCCTTAATTTCCTTTGCGAATAAGAAACATTACACTCACTTTTTCCATCTGTCAAATTAATTACATAAACTTTCAGAAATATTACATTGACGATTATATTTTTTGCTTATACCATCAAAATATACATACATAACAGCTAATAGGAGTTTAAATGGACATTGAAAAAATAAGTGCTATTGCAAGATCAGTAAGGTCTCTATCAATTGATGCAATAGAAAAATCGAACTCAGGACACCCAGGATTGCCACTAGGGAGCGCAGATATTGGTGCTACTCTTTTTGGAAATAATTTAAACATTAACCCGGAAGAACCCAACTGGATTAATAGAGATAGATTTATTCTCTCAGCTGGTCACGGCTCAATGCTTTTATACTCTCTACTTCATCTATCTGGCTTTGACATATCTATAGATGATTTAAAAAACTTTAGACAACTTAATTCCAAAACACCAGGACACCCTGAATACAAACATACACCGGGAGTTGAGGCTACTACAGGACCACTTGGTCAGGGAGTGGCAAATGCAGTGGGTTTAGCAATTGCAGAGCAGAGATTGGCAGAAACTTTTAATACTAAAACTAACACTATTATCAATAACTACACTTTTGCTCTTGTAGGAGATGGCTGCCTTATGGAAGGTATTTCCTACGAAGCAGCTTCATTAGCAGGCCATTTAGGTCTTGGAAAACTTATTCTTTTATACGATTCAAACAACATAACAATTGAAGGTAGTACAGACCTTGCATTCACAGAAAATGTACTGGACAGATTCAAAGCACTAGGATGGGAAACCCTGAAAGGTGATGGACACAATATAAAAGAGATAGATACACTTATTAAAAAAGCTAAAAAAGAGACAAATAAACCTACAATAATTGAATTTAAAACAACTATTGGAAAAGGATCCCCTCTTGAGAATACAAGCACCATCCACGGAACCCCACTAGGACCTGAAAACACACAATTAACAAAAAAAACATTAAATATCCCTCTCAATTCATCTTTTTTCACTGATCCGTCAGCTGTTGAATATTTTGAAAATAAAAAAAAGGAGTGGAAGGAAAACTATAATATTTGGTTAAATTCTTTTAATTCATGGGCAGAAGAAAACACTGAACTAAAACTTCTATGGGATAAAACTTTTTCAACTGAATATAACTTCAGCAGAGTAAATTTTCCAACAAACAGTAAAATTTCAACAAGAAAAGCATTTGGTATGGTTTTAAATAGTGCAGCCAAGGACATCCCAGCTTTATTTGGCGGCAGTGCAGACCTCTCTCCTTCTACAAATACAGACTTAAAGGGAATGGATAATTTCTCACAAAACAACAGGTTGGGAAGAAATATAAATTTTGGTATTAGAGAACACGCAATGGGCGGAATAATGAACGGATTATCACTATACGGGGGAATAATTCCATTTGGTTCTACCTTTTTAGTTTTTTCAGATTATATAAAACCATCAATTAGATTATCAGCATTAATGCAAACAAAGACATTATATATATTTACCCACGACTCATTTTATGTTGGGGAAGATGGACCAACCCATCAACCAATTGAACAAATTGAAGCTTTAAGGGGAATACCAAATCTTCGGGTAATCAGACCTGCAGACGGGGATGAGTGTAATACTGCAATGGAAATGGCACTGGAATATAATGGACCTACAGCTATAATACTTTCTAGGCAGGATTTAAATACATTTGAGAAACCAGAAAATTTCAGCAAGAACTATAAAAGAGGCGGTTATTGTGCAAATAATATTCCAGACCCGGAAATAACATTATTAGCAACAGGATCCGAGGTTAATAAAGCATTGGAAGTTTGTAAATCAAGCCATAAGAAAATAAGGGTTATCTCTATATCCGATAGAGAATTATTCAAAAAACAAGACACGGAATTTGTAAAAAATTTAATTGCCCCAAACACAACAGTTTATACACTGGAAGCGGGAATTAATTACGGCTGGAGCTCACTTTCATCCTCTCCAAATAATGCGATAGGCATAAATAAGTTTGGATATTCAGGAAAGGCTACAGAGGTTGAAAAAGAACTGAAATTTAATACGGAGGATATAGTAAAACTGATTATCTAATTATTACAAATACCGCAGGATGTTCTGATTGCCAAATTTGTTGGTAAAATAATCTCCTGTGGTTCCTCTTTTTTCCCAGTGATTAAAGCATCCATTAAAAAACCTGCATTCTGGCCAATACTAAAAGCATTCTGCCCTACAGTTGTCAAATTAAAAGCAGATGACATAGGCAAGTCGTCAAAGCCTAATATTGATATATCTTCAGGTATTCTCAAACCCTGGGACAAACAAGCCTTATAAGCTCCATAAGCCATTATATCCCCAGCTGTAAAAATAGCAGTAAAGCGTCTGTTTTTTAATTTTTTCAAGACTTCATTATATGAAACCTCTATATCAAAATCCCCGGAAATTAAATTCTCAGGATTAAATTCTACATTTTTATCGGAATGTGCATTAAAGAAGCCATCAAAACAATCTTTTTCAACACAAGGAATATTTAGATTCCTCTCATCACCTGCTACATATAAAATATCTTTATGACCCAAACTAAAAAGATAATTTACACCATTATAAATTCCTTTATAGTTCTCGGACCCTACAAAATTATTATTTTTATCTATCTTTCGTCCTAAAAAAACCTTAGGTATATCAAAATCAAGAATATCTCGATCTCTTTCAGATTCAAAATGAGCAGGTATAAAAACAACACCCGAAACTCCATAATCAACTAAATACTCTACACATTCCACTGCTTTATCAGGATTATTTTTAAAATCCATAATAACAACTTTATAACCTAAATCCTCTAAAGTATTCTGAGTTTCGTTAATTAAATTACTGGAATAGGGATTTTGAATATGTGGAACAACAACACCAACAACCTTTGATTTATTTCTATCTTTAACAGGTTTTAAATAGCCAAGTTTTTCAATTGCATTATTAACTCTATCTGAAATCTCAATACTGACACCATCAAAACCGTTTATCACCCTAGATACAGTAGCTGTTGAAACATTTGCAAGTTTTGCAACATCGTCTATTATTATTTTTTTTCTTGGATTCTTGTTCATTTCACAATATTAAACCAATAGAATTAAACAATCAACAAGAAACAAATTACACTATTTTACATTTAATTACAAATTATTACATTTTTAGTTTTACATAAATTACAAAACAGATTATTATACGTACAGAAGAGAGGTTGTATGTTAGAGATTTTTGGATATTTAGGATCATTTGTAGTTTTAATTTCCTTAACAATGAATTCAATTGTTAAGCTAAGATGGATAAATTTAATTGGAGCAACTATGTTTACAATTTATTCTTTATTTATAGGGGCATACCCTGCTGTTGTTATGAATTTTGGAATTATTATAATTGATACATACTATATTGTTAAATTAAATAGAGACGGGAAGAGAACCCCGGAAGCAATAAATTAATATTTTATAATTCATATTTAGTATTCTTTATACTCTTTTAGGATAATTTAAAATAGGACATTCTGTTTTATCCTAAAGGAGAATATTATTTTACAGCTGTTATATATAATCTGCTAGATTTTGCATCCCAAGAAGTAGATATTGTACATCATAGTTTTTATATTTTTTCAAAAGATTTTCCGATTTACTTTTCAAATCATTTATTTTAGCTTTTTCTAAATTCATCTTAATTTCAGCTATAACCATTTTTTTATCCAGATCATTTACTGCAATAAGATCAATCTCATTTAAATTACCACGCTCCCAGTAGTTTCCTATAATATTGAAATCAGATCTTTCTTTAAATATTTCATGGTACATATTTTCTAGAATTGGCCCTTTATAGGAAGGAAGATTTATCAATAAATATTTTTTAAGATATTCATAATTATTATTTTCCAATGCAGATCTATTCATTTGAACAAATCTAAACCAAAATTTCAAAAAATTATCTTTTATATGATATTTCTGTATTTTCCCAGTTGGTTTAGCACCTACAGGTCTATTTTTATTAATCAAATCATAATCTACTTCTAATTTTTCAAGATATCCACCAATATTTTTTTCTAAGATAGATTCAATTTCAGATCTAGATGTTCTCCCCTCTGATATCAATTCAAGAATAGAGAAATATGTTCCATATTCTTTTCCAAATTCTTCTATTAATATTATCTTACCTTCATGGATAAAAGGAGAGCTTTCATTAAAGTAAAAATCTATTAGTAATTTTTCTGACAAAATCTTGTTATTTACCAATATTTCAATATATCTTGGAATACCTCCTGTTATTAGATATAAAATAAGCAAGTTTTCAGGACTATATTCTTTATTATCAATTAGTATTTCTTTTATAATTTTAGGCGAAAAAGGTTTTAAATACAGAATTCTATCAGCCCTTCCAAATAACGGTTCTTTACTATTTTGAAATATTTTATGCATTAGTGAATAAATAGATCCAATAAATATTACCTGAGTTTTAGTTTCAAATTTATATGAGTCCCATAGATTCTGTAGATCTGAAAATACTGATGGGTTTATATTGTAGAATTCTTGAAATTCATCAATTATGATTACAATTCTTTCTTTTTTCCCTATTTCAAGTAATAGTTTAAATACATCTCTAAACTGTGTTATCTCACCGATAATCGGATAATCCAAATTTATTTTTATTCTGTCAACAAACTCCTTGCATAATAATTTTTCCGACTTCTTTGATATAAATAGATATAAGTGTTTTTTATCATTAGCAAATTTTGTTCCAAGTGAAGTCTTTCCTATTCGTCTTCGGCCTGTTAGTACTGTCATTTTGGCAGCACTGTCTAATTGATTGTATTGTTTTTCTAAGAAAGTTAATTCTTTTTCTCTGGAATAAAATTTCATATTAACCTCTGTAATTATAGTAACACATATTATCATAACCGTCATTACTATAACTACAAAATTAAGTATTATGAAATAATAATTAATATCAGCACCAAAACTTATATATAGTTGACATTTGTATAGAAGTTTATTATATTACTCTACGAACGACGCAGGGTGGAGCAGTTGGCAGCTCGTTGGGCTCATAACCCAAAGGCCGTAGGTTCAAGTCCTACCCCTGCTATTCCAAAAGAATCCTTTTTTAGGATTCTTTTTTTTTGCTTGATTTTATTTCCGTATTTGGTTAACCTTAAAACAAATGAAGGTTAACAATAAAGAAAAGATACTAAATATTCTAAAAAAACAGACTGAACCAATATCCGGAGAATATTTGAGCACTATTCTTGGAATATCAAGAACTGCTATATGGAAAAATATTAATAGTCTGAAAAATAGTGGTTACAATATTTCAACCACAACAACAGGATATTTATTAAATATTCAGGAAGATCTTTTACTCCCCTTTGAATTTGATAATGACTCAAATCTTTATATATATAAAGAGAACAGTGATTCAACAATGAGAATTGCAGAAGAACTAATAAAAAAAGGTGTTGCCAGCCACGGATCAACAGTAGTATGCGAGACTCAAGATTCAGGAATTAGTAAAAATGGGGAAAATTTTCAAAGTCCTAAAGGTGGATTATATTTTTCAATTGTTATTACACCACAGACACCAACTATTTATTTAAATCTCTATCCCATGGCTGCTGCTTTAGCTGTGAATAAAGGGATAAATCAGATTTTAAATATACCTTGTAATTTAGTGTGGCCATTTGAAAATTGGTCAGATAATTTAAAAGTATCAGGAGTTTTACACGAATTCGAAACTAAAGAAAACAAGATAAAATGGATGAATATAGGAATAGGAATAAAAAACATTGATAATCTTCCAAGGCAAAAACTTTTAAAACAGATTAGAAAAATATTTTTTGAATATATAGAAAATATAGATAATGTTTTAGAAAAATACACAAATTTACTCAATATTTCTGGCTATTACAAAAGATTTATTGTTGAAAATATAAAAATTGAAGGAAAAGTAGAGTCTATCGATTTATTTGGCACAATAACTTTGAATCATATGAATCAAAGATGTTATGCTTATATTGGTAACTCATCTATGGAGGAAAAATGAATACAAAAAGAGTAGTATTCACATCTGCATCTACATTTTTAATAATAATTGGTGCTTATTTATCAATTCAAATTGGTCTGGTACCTATTGTTCTAACCAATTTTTTTATTATTTTAATTGGAATTGTGTTTGGTTGGAGAGTTGCACTTCTATCTATTTTAACCTATATAATTCTTGGTGCAACGGGATTACCTGTTTTCTCAAATGGAAAAGGAGGGTTAGCACATATTCTTGGGCTTACCGGAGGATTTCTACTAGGATTTATCCCTTTGGCATTTTTTTCGGGTCTTGCTAAAGGGAAAAGTATAATATTAAGAGTTTTATTACCTGTTATTGGGTCTATTATTCTATATTTTATTGGTGTACCCTGGGCAATGTTTGTATATAATAATATTATAGCTCCAGGAGGAAACAAACCGTTATGGGATTTAGCTACTACTTTAAAATATACAACTATACCCTTTCTGATTCCAGATCTCGTAAAAGTTGTAATTGCAGTAGCAATATCTAAAATTCTTGAACCGGTTGTAGATAATTTTGTTAACAATTAGAAATATAACCAAAACATTTAATGGAATTGAACGCTTAAAAAATGTCTCCTTTAATTTAAAAAAAGGTGAATTTTTATTAATTGCTGGATCAAATGGCTCTGGTAAAACTCTTTTAATGAAGCATATAAATGGATTATACCCAATTAAAAAAAACACAGTTTTCCTGGATGGTGAAGATTACTATAAAAAAGACAGTGAATTAAAAAAGAAAATAGGTATAGTTTTTCAAAATCCAGATACACAGTTTGTAGGTTTAACTGTTGAAGATGATATTAAATTTGGTTTAAAAAATTTAGGATTTAAAAAAAAAGAGATTGAAGAGCGTACAGAAGAAATCTTAATTAAATTAAACATTAGTCATATAAGAGATAGAAACCCATTTACTTTATCCGGTGGAGAAAAGAAAAGAGTAAATATTGCAGGTATTTTAGTAATGTCTCCAGAAATAATAATATTTGACGAACCTTTCATAGGTCTAGACTACCCAGGGGTTATAGATTTAACCAATGCAATTCTGGACTTAAAAAATTCTGGAGAAACAATAATTCTAATTTCCCACGATCTGGAAAAAATACTGGCTTATGTAAATAGAGTTATTGTATTAAATAATGGTGAAATTGTTGCAAATGATACGCCAGAAAATATAATTAACATTGTAGAACAATGGGGCATTAGAAGACCTGTCCAAGACAAAATAGAGGATATGACTTGGCTGAAATAAATATTTTCAATTACATTCCAGGGAAATCGAGACTACACAAACTTCATCCATCTATTAAAATTATTTTAATGCTAATTATTTCAGGACTTACACTATATGGTGATATTTATTTTACGATCTATTATTTTATACTATCAATAATAGCCACAAAATTTTGTAAAATAAAAATAGGTAAAGTGCAGATTAAATATTTGATTTTTATATTTGTATCCATGTCTGTTTTTCAATATTTTTTTTCACAGGGAGTAGATTACTCAATTAAAATAGTTACAATAATCCTTTATGGAAATATTTTTACATCTACAACCAAACCTTCAGATATAACACCGGGATTATATATATTAATAAGAAATAGAAGAATTTCTGAGAATTTATCATTAACCATAAGATTAATCCCTATGTTTCTACTGGGGTGGAGTGAAATTAATGACACCCTAAACTCAAGAGGATTATTTGTACAGAAAAATCCATTTAGAAAAATTTATTATATAACAATCCCCCTTTTAGTAGAGACCATAAAAAGAGCTGATAATATATCTGCCGCAATGGATTCAAGAAATTATAACGGGTGGACAAATGAAGAAATTAAGTATAGAGAGATCTATTTGAGTATAATAATTATTGTACTTTTACCGTGTCTGTTACTGATAAAAAAGCTCTAACCAAGGGGTTACTTAGTCTTCTTTTCTGTATTAATAAACCTACGTAAAATGGAGTAATATCAGTTTCGACAACATCCAGATCTTCTTTCTGAAAAGTATGATCTACTACAACTTTAGGAACAATACCAACGCCAAAGCCTAACCGGCACATCTCAATTATTGCTTCATTTCCAGATGCTTCGGAATAAATTAGTGGTTTTATGCCCTTATCCTGAAACCATTCGTCTATTCTTTTTCGAAATATGGATTTATCTGGAAATATCATTGGAATATCTTCAAGATTATATGTTTCATTTTTTAAATCAAAACTTTGATGAGTCTCTATATTTGTAGAGATCATAACCATAGGGGTAGTAATTACAGGATAAAATTCCAATGTAGAAGGTAGATTATCTGGTTCGGCGGAAATTACAATATCTGCACTTCCCTCACCTGCTGTTGCAAATGCATCGTTTACCGAACCTGTAATTAAATTAACATGAATTTGGGGATATTGTGATCTAAGTCTCCTTAATATAGGAGGTAAAACTTCGTAACAACCGGTTACAGATGAGTAAACAGTAATCTCCCCACTTATCTCCTCGGCTTCGCCCTGGAGGGTCTCCTGAAGTTTTCCCCAACGCTCAATAACATCCTTTGCATAATCCCTAAAATGAATGCCTGCAGTAGTTAAAGTTACAGATCGATTGTCCCTTTCAAATAACTTCTCCCCTACTTCATCCTCAAGTCTTTGAACTGTTCTACTAAGTGCAGATGGGCTTATAGCCATTACCTGACTAGTCCTTGCATAGTGTAATGTTTCTGCCAATTTAAGAAATAATTTAAGTTCCCTTATATCCATAATTAAGGATTACATAAATTTAATAAAAATCCAATTCTATTTTGGATATTTTATTGTTACAATTAATATATGAAAGTATTAATTGTAGAAGATGATGAAAAGATT
The DNA here is from genome assembly GCA_016936295.1 of Spirochaetales bacterium. Taxonomy (GTDB): domain Bacteria; phylum Spirochaetota; class Spirochaetia; order DSM-2461; family DSM-2461; genus Thiospirochaeta. Next base: position 12,390 of record JAFGYD010000166.1, read on the forward strand.
TCCAGCTTTGTGGCAAAGGGACTAAAAGAATCAGGATACTCTGTTGACCAGGTATATAGTGGTGAAGAAGGTTATTTAATGTTGAAGAGTAATAGTTACGATGTTGCTATTATGGATATCATGATGCCTGGTGAGTTAAATGGTCTCCAAGTAATTGAAAAAATGAGGGAAAATTCAATAAAAACTCCTGTTTTAATTTTAAGTGCTAAAAGAAGTGTAGATGATAGAATTATTGGGTTTCAGAAAGGTGGAGATGACTATATTACAAAACCATTTTCATTTGCAGAACTTCTTGCAAGACTACAAGCATTAATACGACGTTCTACAATGAGTGATTCTAGTACAGAACTTCACTACAAAGACCTCTCTCTAAACCTCCTAACAAGGGAAGTTAAAAGGGCTGATAAAGTTATAGAAATTCAACCTAGAGAGTTTTCTTTTCTAGAATATTTAATTCGTAACCAGGGTAGAGTTTTATCTAAAACCTTAATTATGGAACATATATGGGAGTATAATTTTGACCCTCAAACCAATGTTGTAGATGTTTTAGTATGCAGGTTAAGAAATAAAATAGATAAGGATTTTGATGAAAAGCTAATCTACACTATTAGAGGTGTAGGATATGTTCTTAAATAGAGTAAATGTCAGAATAGCACTAACCTTTACCCTGTTTTCAACTATTGTTTCATCTATTATTTTTAGTGCCCTTTCCCTATTAATTGTAGGATTTCTTAAGAGTGAAGATATTCAACAAATGAGATATCAACTAGAAGTACTTGCGAGTAAATATGATAAGGGTGGGATTAATAGAGTTATTGAAGATATTGATATATCTAATATGCAGTATGAGGGGAAGCCCTATTTTATAAGAATAAGAAAAGGCCCATCAGTTTTTGACATGGGACCTACATATTGGAAACACGCCTTTAACTATAATGATTTAGAGGATAATATTAGCGGAGAAATAGAGATTCTATCCTCACCACAATTCTCTTTTAATTTAAATGTTCTAACCTATATTACAGATGATAATACTGTATTACAAACGGGTATTAGCGACCAGTATAGAAGTCAATTCATAAGAATCTTAAATAAAATATTTTTTATTTTGTTAATACCTCTTGTTATATTAAGTATGATTTTTGGTTTATGGTATTCCCAAAAAACATTAAAACCGGTAATTGACCTTACTAGTACCATTAAAGGAATTATTAAAACTGGAACAATGGAAAAGAAAATTCAGAAATACTCTTCAAGTAATGAATTATCTGAATTAGTTGATCTTTTTTCCAAATTATTCGAAAAAAATGAAAATCTGATTAAGGGTATGAAAGAGACCCTTGATAATGTTAGTCACGACTTAAGAACACCATTAACCAGAATTAGAGGGATATCTGAGGTTGCAATAACAAACGATGACCCGGAAGTTTTAAGAGATGCACTCTCGGATAGTATAGAGGAGATTGACTCAATTATTAAAATTTTAAATGCATTATTAGATATTACAGCAAGTGAGAATGGTGTGCTAAAGTTAGATAAAACTGAGTTTAATATTAAAGAGATGCTGGAAAAATCCCTGGACCTCTATAGTTTTATTGCAGAAGATAAAATGATAAAAATTAGGCTTATATACGCATACAACAACTATATCTACTACGGTGACGAAATAAAACTTAGACAGGTAGTAGCTAATTTACTGGATAATGCAGTGAAATATTCAGATAATGGCTCCATTATAGAAGTAAATGTTTTTGAAAATATGGACTATTTAGTAATAGAAGTCAAAGATAATGGAATTGGAATAAGTGATGATGAAATTAACAATATTTGGGATAGGTTATTTAGATCAACCAGAAGTAGAAACGAACCTGGGTTAGGTCTAGGCTTAAGTATGGTAAAAGCTATAGTAGTTGCACATAATGGAATGGTTGAAGTTGAAAGTAAACTGCAGGAAGGGTCCCTATTTAGAATAAAGCTTCCGTTACAAAAAATTAATATTAAGGAAATAAATTAGAAAGAAACAAAAACTATAATATAACTATATAAGGAGAAGGTTATGAACAGATTAACAAAAACAGGTATAGTTGGGATATTATTCATTTTAATAGCACCGGTATTTGCATCTTCAGAGAGTGATAATCCTTTCAGAAAAGTAGCAAGGGATGTAACTCCTGTAGTTGTACAAATAGATACAGTAACAAAAACCAAGGTAGAATTAGGAAGAAATCCATTTGAATTTTTTTTTGGAGCACCAAACAATAACCAGGACGAACAGCCTGAATACAGAGAGTACGAATCCAAGGGTTTAGGATCAGGTATAATTGTAGAAGCCGATGGTAAGACTAAATATGTTTTAACTAATAACCACGTAGTTGAAAATGCAACAGAGTTAACTGTACATTTTTCTGATGGCAGAAAATATAATGCGGAATTAATAGGGAACGATACAAGAAAAGATCTAGCACTTTTAAAATTCACAACAAACGACGATATTAAAGTAGCAAAATTAGGAGATTCAGATAATCTATATATTGGAGACTGGGCTCTTGCTATTGGTAGCCCATTAGGTTACGAATCCTCTGTAACCGTTGGTATAATTAGTGCAATTGGAAGATCAGCAATCAATACTGGTATGGATGCAGATTTTACCGATTATATTCAAACAGATGCTGCAATAAATCGAGGTAATTCTGGTGGTGCATTAGTTAATATAGACGGAGAAATTATTGGAATAAATACATGGATTGCATCACAAACTGGTGGAAGTATTGGTTTAGGATTTGCAATACCTATTAATAATGCAAAAAAAGTAATTAGGGATTTAATAGATAAAGGTAGTGTTGATTACGGCTGGCTAGGAGTTACTATGAGTAATATCCCAGATGAGATTAAAGACTCATTAAGTAATAAAAACCAGGAAGGAGCCTTTGTAAGTAATGTATTTAAAGGATCACCAGCAGAAAAAGGTGGTATTCAACCTGGTGATATAATTACAAATGTTAATGGTAAAAACATTAAAAATAGTGATGATCTATTAAAATCTGTAGGTAATTTACCTGCAAATGTATTAGCAAAATTCTCTATAGTTAGAAACAACAAAGCAGTAAATTTTGATGTATACCCGGAACTAAGAAAAGAAGAGTCTAAAAATGCTCTACTTTGGCCAGGAACTGCAGTAATAACCCTTACAAAGGATATAATTGCTGCAATGAATGATAAACTTGAGGATAAAGTTAAGGATTCAACAAAAGGTGTGGTGGTAGTATCTGTAACCAAACAGTCTTCTGCAAATAATGTTGGTCTACAATTAGGTGATATTATTACCCATATAGAGGGTAAGAAAATCTCCAACACTGTAGACTTCTACAAAGAACTTGCTAATGCAGATTCAGAAGTAACTCTGAATCTGATTAGAGCAGGAAACAGTTTAAAACTTATTATGCTAAATGAATAGTATATAGTCTGGAACCGAAATCCCCTATAAACCTTGTTTTAGGGGTCATTCCGGTTCCGATAAATTGGTTTTGAAGTAATAAACCAATCTCAGTTAACTGATCACCAAAATATTTTTCTTCCATAATTTCCTGTAAAAGCATATACCTGTTGGATACAACGGTGTGAATTATACCATTTATTTTTAGATCTATAGGTAGCTCGTCATTAACTAAATTACCAAAATGCCTAATATTGATATATTGTCCCCGATTGCTTACAACATACTCTTTATCTGGATCTAAAACAGGTATTCTAATTTTCTCAAGCCCCATATTAGCTTCCTGAATTTTTTGATAATATCCTACTATTGCACTGGTATTTTCTCTGTTTTTTACCATCCAGGTAGATATATTATTTTCAAATGGAGATTTAATTCTATATAAATCTCCAAACTGTAGAAGTTCTCGATTCTCTTTATAAAACTCTATCTGTTTAATAATTGCTTTTCTTTCAAACTCCGTAATTTTAGTTATATCCATCTCGTACCCAAGTACACCAAAAGCTGCTATATTAAATCTACTCTCAATAGGAGTTGTTCTAAGAACCTGGTGGGATGGTTCACCACTAACATGGGCTCCCATAGTACTTTGAGGATAGAATAGAGACATTCCATTTTGTATTAAAGTTCTATCTACAGCATCGGTATTATCACTTGTCCATGTCTGAGGCATATAGTGTAACATTCCTGCATCGAACCTGTTCCCACCACTACTACAGGACTCGAAAAGAACATGACTAAATTCAGTTGTTAACCTTTCTAATAGTGAGTATAGTCCAAGAATATAACGGTGATTAAACTCTCCTTGAGAATGAGGATCTAAATAATTTGAGTAGGTATCGCTTATATTTCTATTCATATCCCATTTAACATATTTAACATTACCCGAGATAAAAACCTGTTTTAAGGATGAATATAGATATTCAATAACTTCCGGGTTTGTTAAATCCAGAAGTAGTTGATTTCTTCCAAAAGATGGATCCCTATCAGGTAGAGTTACTGCCCATTCCGGGTGTTTTTTATATAGTTCACTCTCTACAGAGATCATTTCCGGCTCTACCCAAATACCAAAATCCAATCCAATTTTTTCTAACTTTTGACTAAAACCTGCTAAACCTTTAGGAAGTTTTTGAACATTCTCAAAAAAGTCCCCAAGACTTGTTTTATCGTTATTTCTGGAGCCAAACCAACCATCATCCAGAACAAAAAGTTCTATACCTATCTCTTTAGCAGCCTTAGCTAAATTTAATAATTTACCTTCATTAAAATCAAAATATGTAGCCTCCCAGTTATTTAAAAGAATTGGTCGATTTTTATAGCGCCACTTCTCGGGAATTAAATATCCATTAATAACTCTGTGGAAATTACTACTCATTTTACTTAGTCCACTTTTGCTATATGTCATTATAATTTCAGGAGTCTGAAAACTCTCATCGGGTTTTAATTCCCATCGAAACTCAAATGGACTTATTCCCATTTGAACTATTGTATAATCGTGGGGATTAACTTCGACCTGACAATTGTGGTTTCCACTATATAAAAGAGTAAAACCGTAACACTCACCACTCTCTTCAGTTGTATAGTTACGTTTTAAACACAGACTTGGATTATGATTTGAACCACTAACACCTTTTTTTGAATCTATTGTAAAGATACCCTTATTTATTTTTCTTTTATTAATCTGTCCCTCTCGAATCCATTTCCCTTCCAAGGTGATTAACTCGAATTCACTATCAGAAAAGTCTAGATTGAAACTCATAGCCTTGTTAACTATTAAATTATTACTTGAGTTATTTATTAATTCCAAACTTCTAGTTATTACATCTTCCTCCGGGAAGACAGAGTATTTCAACTCAGCAAAAACACCTTTTATTTCATCATGCAGGGTTATTATTAAATTATCGCTATCTTCAGTTTTATGTGTATATGGTAGACCATGTAGTTTGACATCACCCTTTATTATTTCGTGGGAAATATATTTAAAATCAGCAACCCTGGAACCATCCATGAACTCCATTTGGATTGAGGGATCCCTATAATCCCCTTTACCAGAAGTTGATAGTTCTAGTCTCAATGTGTTTAAATTCAGGCTCTCTGTTTGGGGGCTATAGTTAGTCCCATTACCTAAATCGCAATTAAAATCCTGATATAAGTGGCTTAAGTTTTCACGGTGTTTAATTTTACTACCATAGTGAATATTTACTAAATGTCCAGATGGGAGAACCTTCATTATATAACTGCTCTCATTTGTTGATATATGGAATTCTAAATTATCTATATTAATATCTATCATAATGTCTCCTTAATTACATTAAATTCATACTCTAAATTACCAAATTCATGGGATTTAATTTTTAAAAAACCCTTTCCACTAAAACCCTTTGTTTTAACCCAAAAAGCTATGGAACCACCAATTAAAGAGATGGTTTTAGGACCAATAATCTCAATTGCTCCTAATTCTTCTATATTAAAAGAGTTATTGGCATAAATTATGGGATTATTATTTTCATCCTTTAAACTAATAACAACTCGTGTAGCATCGTAGGTTATACCTTCAAATAAATCGTAACTATCTGGTTTAACTTCAAGAACAGGGTTAAAAACCTGACTCTTTAAAACAGTTATACTTTTATTATTATTTATATAACCTTCAAACTTATAAGTTGTAGCCTTACTACCCCAACCCCCAAAATACTTGGTATAAATATTCTCTCCATCTTTCTGAGTAAGTTTATACTTAATTAATAGAATTCCCATAGTAATTTTATTAATTATATTTAGTTTACCACCTGTTCGACTTGCCTTAGTTAAAACCCTTTTTACCCTCTCTGCATCCTTTGCCGTAAAGGGTTCATTATCTTTAATTAAGTCTCCAATTAAATCATCTATGATTATTGGTGGATGGTCTAAAAAACTGTATTTTTTTATATTAGGATAAAATCTTTTAATAAAACTATTGTTTCTGTAAAGGTCAACCCAGTCACAATTTGTTAAAACATAAATGTCTGTAGGTCTAGACCCTTCATTTTCACCAATATTTAAACTACTAGCAACATGCATTACAGGTTCTTTACTACCCTGGCTACTATATACAAATGCTGCATCCTTAGGTATTCGGAACATATCCATTACACCATGATAACAAATTTTGTCCCCACTCCCAAAATCTTTATGGGTGTTATAATCGAACATACACCAACCTATGGCACCAGATAATTTATTCTTTTTAACCGAGTTTAGTACGTTTAAATGTCTTTTGACATGCTCTACCCTATGTTTTTCATTATCAAATTTCTTGGAAGGAAACATATGTCCGTTATACTCTGTTACTAAATATGGGACATTTTTTCTGGTAACTTTCTCTCTTTTTTCTAATCCAGGATTTTTCCCTGTATGGGAAAAATCGTTGTATGTATAGACATCCTCTAGTAAATTACTGTTTTTAATACATCGAACTCCACCTGTAGCCCTTATTGGATCTAGGGCTTTTGCTGTTTTATTTGTTAGTGAATAAAAAATATCATTATCGTCGGATTCATTAATTCTAACACCCCAAATAATAACAGAAGGGTGATTTTGATCCTTTAATATCATCTCCTTTATACTTTGAATAGCATTTGTTTGCCAATTCTCATTACCCATATGTTGCCAGCCAGGAAGTTCATCAAAAACCAGGAGCCCTAATTCATCACATCTATCCATAAAATGATCACTTTGAGGATAATGTGATAGCCGCACACAATTTAGACCCAACTGGTATTTTAAAATTTCTACATCTTTATATTGAACATTTTTAGGCATAGCATAACCAACATAGGGGAAGGATTGATGTCTATTTAGTCCTCTAATTACAATTTTTTTTCCATTTAAATAGAAACCTTCTTTTGTAAATTTAGCTTCACGGAAACCAAATCTGTTCTGCACAGACTCTATTAGTTCATTGTTTTTGTATATTCTGGTCTCTAAATAGTAGAGGTTAGGATTGTCTAAATCCCATAATTCAAAATTTCTAGGGAAACCAGAAACAGTGAGCTCCTCTCTATTTAATCCATTTAAGACGTAGTTATTACTAAATTCATAGACAATCTTATTTTTGTTTGTAATAACATTAACAATTTTAATTTTTTCTTGTTCACATTTACTATTTATTATATTTATAACAACCTTTATTTCTGGTCTATTAGACAGGACATTTAAAGTTTGTATTCCACATGTTTCTATATGGATTTTATTACAAAACTGAAGTTCAACCTCTCTATATATACCACCATAAGTTAAATAATCGACTACAAATCCAAATGGAGGAACATCTTCTCTCTCGGTTGAATCAACCTCTACAAATACTATATTTTGTCCTGTTTTTACATATGGGGTAATACAAAATCTAAATGGAGTATAACCACCTAGATGCTCCCCCACTAAATGATTATTTATATAGACTTTTGCGCATGACATTACACCATTAAATTTTATATATAGTTCATCATCAATGTCTTGAAGATCAAACTCTTTTTTATAATAACTTATTTTCTGATACATTTTTTCATCAAAATTATTATAGGGAGTATCTACA
>JAFGYD010000167.1 GCA_016936295.1 Spirochaetales bacterium
AAACTCTGTCAGATTTGTTAAATCCATTAGAGGCTGCTTTATACCGAGTAGGAGATTGTGATGCGAGATCTTTAGTTTTGGGATTGCTACTAAAAAAATTTGGTATTGAATCCTTATTATTAACTTCAGAAATTGCAAAACATGCAATTATTGCTGTAGATATTCCTGGAGATGGATTAAATTATAAATATAATGGTAAGGAATATTTAGAGATTGAGTTAACAAAAAAAACTTTAATTGGCGAGATTGATGAATCAATATCTAATCCCGATATTTGGACACCAGTAGAAATGGGGTATACGAATGGATTTTAAAAAGATAAAGAAAAAAGTTTTGTTTACACTTAGAACATCTAGTTTTCTTATTCCTTTTATTGTTGTAACCGTAATAATTTGGATTTTTGGTTTTGTTCTATATTTACTAGAAACAAATTATGGGAATCCAACAATCCAAACAATTTTTGATGGAATTTGGGTTGCAATAATTACTTTGAGTTCAACTGGTTACGGGCTTAAAGTAGCACAGTCTTTCTGGGGAAGAATATTTACCTTTGTAATAATCTTTTTTGGAATTGGACTTGTCAGTTATTTATCAGGGGTATTTGCATCCCTGTTTGTAGATAGAAATTCAAAAGCCAGGAGGGGACTAATGGATTTTCCTAAATTGAAAAATCATCTTGTAATTTGTGGATGGTCAAATAGAATGAAAGAGATCTTATCTTATATTCTAGAAGAATCTAAAGAATTGAATGCAAGTGAAATTATATTATTAAATAATGCAGATCCTGTGCAAATAGAAGAGTTACGTGAGGACAAAAAGTTGACAGAGATAAAATTTGTACGTGGAGAATATTTTGCACCTGTCCATTTAAATAGAGCGAACATTAAAAGTGCAAGAAAGGTAATTGTTTTATCTGACCAATTAATTAAAACTTCATATTCTGAAATAGATTCAAAAACAATTATGACAGTTATGACAATAAAATCAATATCCAGGGATACCTATGTATGTGCTGAGTTGCTTGATAAAAAATATAAAGCAAATTTAAAACAAGCATCTTGCGATGAGATATTATTAAGTAGAGAGATGGCAAAAAATATTATAGCAAATGCTACTCTTTCTCAGGGAATGGCACATATTCTGGATGAATTATTAAATATATCGGATACACAGATAAAAACTATGGATATTCCCGATTTATTTATTGGAAAAGAATATGGGGAATTTTTAGATTCAAATGTAAGTAAGGGTGTAGTTATAATGGGTATCCTTGAGAATGCAGTTCCAGTAAATATTATGAAAATGGATGCACTTAGGGAAGCTCAAAAAACGACAGATATTTCAAGACTTGTACAGAACCTTCAGGATGTAAAAGAAATGAGTGTTAATAACCCATATTTTGCACCAGGAAGGGATTATATTATTAAGAAACACTCATTGGCTATAGTTTTAGAGAGGTTTGCATAATGGATAATACAGAACTTGACGATAGAATAGAAAAACTTGCAAAGATCCCTTTATTTAGTTCATTTGCAGCGGATAGGGATTCATTAGAGAAGCTAAATAAAATATGTAATCTAAAGGATTACGATGAAAATATTGTTGTAATTCAGGAGGGAGCAAAGGGCGATGATATGTTTATTGTTTTTGCAGGTAGTGTTGAAATTAGAAAAAACACTAGAAGTGGAGATGAATATACGGTTGTTCAACTCTCTGCAGAGCATAACGTTTTCTTTGGTGAACTTGCTATCGTGAGTGAAGGTGAGAGATCTGCTACTGTGCTTACTAGATCAAAATCTACATTTTTAGTTATTACAAAAAATGATTTTGAAAAATTTTGTGAAGATCACCCTACAATTGGACTTCATATTACAAAAGAAATTCTTAAGACAGTTGCTGCAAGATTGCGTAAAACTAATGATGATATGTTAACTATTTTTGATGCTTTGGTTAATGAAATTAAGAATTCATAGTAAAATATGAATTCTAACTGTATAAAAAAGTATACACCATAATGTAAGGTTTTAGCTTAAACTGGTCATATTATTGAATAGACTGTTGGCATGGTTATTGCTTTATATGAAGTATGAAAAATAATATAAATAGTATAAAAGTAAATTACACAACATTACAGAGAGAATTTTTTAGAAAAAGTATCCATGTTACAATAGCAATTGTTCCATTACTGGCTAATATAAATAGAAGTGCTACAATAGTTTTTTTAGTTCTAGGTTCCATGTTTTATTTGGCTACAGAGTATTTAAGAATGAATGGTGTTAATTTAGGTTTAATTACAACAATTACTTCTATTGCTTCTAGAGATCGAGATAAAGGTATTACTTTAGGTCCATTAACATTAGCTATGGGATCAATCCTAGCTCTTTTATTTTTTAGTCCTGTTGCTGCAAGTTGCGGAATTTATGCTCTTGCATTTGGAGATGGATTATCTAGTGTTACTGGTAAGTTATGGGGTAAAGTAAAAATTCCTTTTACAAATGGTAAATCTTATATTGGTTTTTTAACATGTTATACAATGATTTTATCAACAACATATGGTATAACAGGTTCTTTTAATAAAGCTGTTCTAGCTGCAACTATAGGTGCTTTTACAGAGCTTATTCCTGTTAAAGATGTAGATAATATAATGATACCACTAGTTGTTGCTTTGTGTGTAACAATTTAAGACCATAAGGTTATATTATGCATGCTTTTCAAATATAAAGCAGAACCAAATATAAAAAGAATTATAATTATTACTCCAGAAATAAAACTAGATAAAATTAGTGAAAGTACAAATCCAAGACATATCCACAATGATGCAATACCCATATAAAAATATTCCCTGTTTTTTGCATCAAAGCCGCTTTTAATAAAGGTAATAAACAATAGAGAAATAATTGAAATAGTAATTACATTTTCCTCTTTGTAAAAAATTATTTGTGGTATAAGGTTTTTTTCAATTACTCCTGTATTAAAATGTACAAAATATGCCATTACTATAGATGTTAAAACTGAAAGAAGAATCCAATTCCCAATTTTTTGCTTTTTGATTGTAAATGTAAATAAAGATGCTCCTAATATTGATAAGAGTCCTAAGTATTTAAAGAATATAAATAGTCTGGATATAAAAATAATGTAGATCGATGAGTTATTACTAAATAAAAAAATAATTGAT
>JAFGYD010000168.1 GCA_016936295.1 Spirochaetales bacterium
GACTCTGCATCCCTATTAAAAATAACACCAACACCAAGTTTGGATGCCATATTTTTAGCAATATCAATATCAAATCCCTTTAATTCACCATCTTTATCAACGTAAAAAAATGGAGGCTGATCACTCTTGGTTATAGCCACTATTAAATTTTTTCGTTCTTTAATACTATTAAAGACACTGTTTTGTGGAAATATTGCCAAAGAAACTGTTAACAGTAATAATAGATATATCCTTTTCATTTAAAACTCCCTATTAAATTATAGGACACGTTAAATTACATTTCATTAATTTTTTCTTCCTTGATTAAACATTGACTTAACAGTTTAACAATATTATCTTTCTAAGATGGAAAATGTCATTAATGCTATTAAGCAATTAAAACTTGGGAATGATTTAATTAAAGGTTCCTGGGGTATAGAAAAAGAAAATTTAAGGGTCGATGAAAAAGGGAATTTAGCACTAACAAAACACCCCCTAAAATTAGGTGATAAATTAACCCATCCATATATTACTACTGACTTTTCTGAAAGTCAGGTTGAAGTTATTACACCTCCTAGTAAATCAATTGATGAAGCATATAATCTGTTAGAAAATTTACATGATATTGTTGTTGAAAATTTACCAGAAAATGAATATCTCTGGCCAAGCAGTATGCCTGCAATAATACCCGATGATAGTTTAATTCCTATTGCAGATTATGGATCAGGTGAAGAAGCATTAAAAAAAATGAAGTATAGAGAGTATATTGCTGAAAAATATGGTAAACACAAACAGCTAATTTGCGGTATACATTACAACTTCTCATTTGATAATGATTTTATACATACCTTACACAGTTATTGTGCGTCTAATGATAGTTGTTATAATTTTAAAAATAGCATTTATTTGACTATATCCAGAAACTTATTAAAATATCAGTGGCTATTAACCTATCTTTTAGGAGCAAATGTTGCTACACACTCTTCCTACAGACACTGCTGCGAATTAGAGAGACATAAAAAGGAAGAAGAGTTTATATTTAAAGGTGCATGTTCCTATCGTAATAGCTTATGTGGATACAGAAATAAAAAGGATTTTAGAGTTTCATTTGATACTCTGGAAGAAAATTTAAAGGATTTAAAACAACTTATCTCATCGGGATATCTTTCAGGTGTAAACGAATATTATAGTCCAGTACGTTTAAAAAATAGTAAGGATAACAACTCTATTGTGGCTTTAGAACGTGATGGAATTGAGTATATTGAATTACGAATGATAGATTTAAACCCATTAACAAAAACTGGAATAAATAAGGATGATCTAACACTTGTTCATTTAATAATACTTTCAAGTTTACTATATCCGTGTAGTAGTTATAAAGAGGATGAGCAAGTTGAAGCTATATTAAAACAGAATGAAGTTAGTTTTAATGGACACAATTTAAGTAATGAACTAAGGGATGAAGGGATAATATTCTTTACAAGATTGCAAAATGTACTTCAAGATTTAGATGTTATAAATGATGATTATAATAGAATAATAAAAAGTGCGATGGCAAAACTTAAAGGTGAAGAAAAATTATATTCTCAAATAATATATGAAAAAGTTAAAAGTCATGGATATATAAATCACCACTTAGAAGTTACAAAAAAATGGAAGATAGAAACATTAAATAATAGTTTTTCTTTTAAAGGTTACCAGGATTTAGAACTTTCAACACAAATTCTTTTAAAAGAAGCACTCCAAAAAGGTTTGAAAATTGAAGTATTGGACAGATATGAAAATTTTATTTCACTAAAAAAGGGCGATCATAAAGAGTTCATAAAACAAGCGACAAAGACCTCCCTGGACAGCTATGCCACAGCTTTAATTATGGAAAACAAAGCCATAACTAAAAAAGTTCTTTTAGAAGGAAATATCTCTGTACCAAAGGGTGATATATATACTGATATAAAAAATGCATTAATTGATTACAATAAGTATAAAGATAGAAAAATTGTAATTAAACCTAACAACACAAACTTTGGTATAGGTATTACCATATTAAATCCCAATTTCTCAGTTGATAATTTTAAACAAGGGCTGGATTTGGCTTTTAAAAATGACAGAACAGTATTAATAGAGCATTTTCATACAGGAAATGAATACAGATTTACTGTTATTAACGGTGAAGTTGCAGGTGTTTTACAAAGAGTTCCTGCAAATATAAAAGGTGATGGAATATCTACAATTGAAGAATTGGTGAAAATAAAGAACTCGGACCCCCTTAGAAATAAAGGGTATAGAACACCTTTAGAGTTTTTGCGTTTAGATGAAGAAGAACTTTTTATACTAAAAAATCTTAATTTAACCCCTAAATCTATTCTAAAAAAAGATGAAATTGTGTATTTGAGAGAAAATTCAAATATTAGCACAGGTGGTGATAGTATAGATTTTACAGATGACGTAGATGAAAGCTATAAAATTGAGGCTATTAATGGGGCAAAAGCAGTTGGTGCTAATATTACTGGTGTTGATATGATAATTGAAAATATAAAAGCACCTAGAACAAAGGATAATGCAACAATAATAGAGCTTAATTTTAACCCTGCTATACATATTCACTGCTACCCTTATAGGGGAAAAAACAGAAGATTAGGTAGAAAAGTATTAACAGCCCTGGGGTTTTAAACCCTAAGGCTTAATGTTGTATCACTAGTAGAGAATAACTCCAATAATTTGTTTGAAAAAGTGTCATTTTCAATAAAGTCTTTATGTCTATTTTTAACATCGATAACAATCTTATTATTAATCTGTCTTGCTGATATTAATATTGATGAACTATTATTATCTAACTGTTTAGAAACTAAATATATAGCACTTAATAAAGTAGTTGTTCTATCAGTTTCATTCATGGAAAAAACATCTATTTTATAATGTATGTTAGAATTACTGTGTTTAAATAATTTTAAACACTTAATAGCACCTTTTACGTAGTTTTTATATGTTAACTCTGAATTATTTTCATTGAATACATAGGAAAGAATTCGTGAATCTACAACAGATAGATATGATACTGCATCTTTAGTATCTTTAAAAAAAATTCTTAATTTCTCTATATAATCAATTACATTAAAATCAGATTCTTCAAGACATGCATTTATGGCCAAATACATTTTTTCTCTATTTTCCCTTGATCTGTTTATACTACATACTGCAAAAATAAAAGGAGGTAGTGATATTACATAAAATAGAACCCAGGTATCAGTAATAATTTTTTTTGTAGTGATTAAGACCCCAATAATAATGATTGAAGCAACAACACTGCATTTTTCTTCTTTTTTAAACATATTAAACCTTTTTTTTAAATGATAAAAAAAGTATAGTACTAGAAAAACAGGATTACAAGTTAAGTCTCAAGGAAATTTTCAATTATTTCTTTTTCTATGGCATTAATTTGAAAAACCCTGTAGTAAAACTCATTAATAGGGGTAAAATCGATTTTATTTTGGAAAAAGTCATCTAATAAGTTATTAATTTCCTCAATTAGATCCAAATTTAAATCTGGTATAGGGAGATATTCAATATCACCCCTTAGTATTTTAATTGCATTTATTTTTTTTCTAAAAGTAAATCTATAAATTGAAGAGTTAAGTAGAGAACCCACAATTTTTACAGAAATATTATCAATTTGAGGTATAACAATATTTGCACTGTTTAATGTTAAATGTTGCTTATCGTCGTATGCAAATACTAAATCCTTGGAAATAAATTTATATACAAGTTTTTCCTTTGCTCTAAAAAAAGATTCATTTGAGCATTGTTGAAATTTTTCCGGGTTAAATTCAATATAGTGAGAAGGGGTACCTAATTTTAATGGTTCCAGTTCCTTACCTTTAAATATAGGTTCATTACTATCTGTTATTTCATTTTGTAAGAATTTATTATTATTTCCTGTTACAATTCCTAAAGCCCAACTTGAGTGTCCTTCCAGAGTAGTTTTTTTTCTACTAAAAACCTTGTTTATTATGGATTGATCTACTTCATTACAGTAAATATCAAAAATCATATTCCGGTTTTTTATAAATCTATCCTGTGGGATATTATAGCTTTCATTCTCAACATTAATTTTTACGATATTTTGATTACACTCCCTATTTAATTCACCATCCATTCTAATAACCTGGGAAAAAACATTTTTAAATAATCTTCCACAACTTTGAATCGATTTAATTTTTATATTGTCTAATAATTGAAGTCTAATATCCAAATGATTTTTCACATATAATACAGACTCAGGAAGTACATAGGAGAATGATCCACCATTTTTCAAATATTTTAAGGCAAATGATAGAAAATATGAAAAGCTCTCCTTTGAGTTAATATGAGGGTAGATCTCTTTTAAAACTTTAAGGTCACCATTAGGAATAGATGCTCCCCAGGGTGGATTTGTTGTAATTAAGTCGAAATCTCCCTCTGTCCAATTTATTAATGAATTATTACAAAATATATTGGGTATAAAATCTTTGTCTTTATAAAATAGAAGTAAATTTAATCGAGTTATCCTTACCCCAATTTCATCGATATCACATCCCCATATATTTAGTGGATTATCTATTTTTTTTGCTAATGTTAAAAGGAATTGCCCTGTACCACAACAAGGATCCAAAACTTTATACGAATCTCTATAGTTATCCTCTACTATCTCTTCTACAAGTTTTTTAGGTGTATAGTAAGAACCAAACTGGGATTTTTTACCTTCGTGTATTATTGACTGATAAATTATACCTAAAATATCATCTTCCTGTGGAAGATTAGCATTTATTAAATATGTGCAATATTTATTACTTTCCTCAATTTTTCCACTTGAGATTGAGCTGTACCAATCTTTTAATTCATTAAAAATGGAACTTCTTTTAAATAGACTTGAATCTTCGAACTCTAAAGCTTTATAGAGTTGTGCTCTATCTATTTCCCCATTTCTTACAAAAAGGTTTATACATAGTAAAAAAATAGCCTGGGATGGTTTTATATTATATGTATTAATAAAATTCACAATTTCTTCGATCTTTTCTATAGATTCATTATTTACTATGTATTCCGATGGAATAAATTTATTTTTCGATTGTGACTTATTTGCTCTATTATTTAATCTTAAGACTTCACCAGAATTAAGTTTTGTTTTGAATTCATCTATTTCCCGGGAATTATATTTCTTATTAATAGAAGTTATATAACCATGCTTCTCCCAATTTCTTACGCTTACTTTTGAAATTTGTAATATTGAAGCAACCTGCTCAAGTGTATATAAAATCATATATGTATATTAAATAGTTTAGTTATTGGTTACAAGGGAGTTTTTTTTAATTTTATTATTGATTCTTATTAATGAATATAGTTTTATAATACTATGAAAAAAATATTGATAATTTTACTAACTTTATTAAGTATGAGTTTATACTCATTAGACCAGAAACCAACTTTTTCAATTTCTGCAGGTACTGAATATTTAGAAGAATTCTATATGAATTTTAGTTTCTC
>JAFGYD010000169.1 GCA_016936295.1 Spirochaetales bacterium
CATTATATGAAGATTATAAGAAAAAAAACAATTTATTTAGAACTCATTCTCGCTAGTATCCTACTCTTGATTATAGATCTCATATTTTTAGATAATCCAATATTCTATAAACATTTTTATATCTTATATTGGGTCTATCCTGTTCTATTTTCACTTTTTTTTGGAGAAAAGTGGATTATTCCATCATTTGTTTCATCTATAATCACAATTTTTATCTCCTTATATATAAATTCATTAATATATAATTACAAGCAGATTGATTTTATTTTTGGCGAATATATAAAAAGATTGCCAGTAAGCGTAGGATTTATTTCAATTATCCTATACTTTATCTCGATTATAATTTCGAGATATACAAATAAAATAGATGCATTAAATGAACGATTAAAAAAAGTATCCTTAGATAGCCTGCACTATAAAAGAACTGCACTAGCTTTAGAAATTATAAATAACGAATTTGAATCCCAATTAAGCCGCTCTCAAAATTCTATAACAACACTATATAAGCAGATTGAAAAACTGAATAAGTTAAATTCTAGCTATATCATTGAAATTTTACTCGAAACAATTAAGCAGTTTGTTAGCATAAGAAAAGCAACAATTTGGGAGTATGATGAAGATAAAGATATGTTGAAATTAATTGCATCTGAGGGATTTTATAACTCTGAACCAGGTCCATACTTAGATATGAATGGAACAGTTGAAGGTTATGTATATAGAAATAATCAATTTTTTACTATAAGGAAAATAAAAGATTATCACTCAATAAGTATAAATGAATCTAAGAAAAATCTTATAACAATGCCAATAACCATAAATAAAAAAGTGTGGGGTGTTTTAAATATAGAAGATATGCCATTTGAGAAATATAGTCGTTATAGTGAGCAACTGCTACATATTATAATTAATTTAACAGAACCCTGGCTAAAAAAAGCTCTTGATTTTGAGTTAATGATAAAAAATAATGATATAGATACAACTACTGGCTTACCTCTATATTCACAATTTTATACACTCTTAGACGAAAAATTAAATCTAGCTTGGAAAGATAATAGTACACTGTCTGTTATTATTTTTGAGTTATATAATTTTAAGGATCTTTCGGAAAAAAATAATAGTAAAGAGATATTAAAAGTATTCACTAATTCTATTTTATCGCTTTTCAATGATCCAACACATGATTTTATCTTTTCTAATTATAAAAATACTAATCAAATATCTTTAATATCCACAAACTTAGATCAGGATGGTATCTCATTTTATTTAGTACGACTTTATAAAAGATTTAACAATAGTAATTACTATATTAATGATGGATCTGTTAACTTCCAAATTTCTGTTGGATATGCAACTCAAAAATCCAATAAATATAGTGCAGAATCTTTACTTGAAGAGGCAGAAAATCTTTTAGAAATTAGTAAATTATAGGAGACTGTTAATGAATATATACGATTTTTACTTAACACAACATAGATATTTTACTCCTAGAACACCAAATACAGCGCTTCTAAGTTTAAAAAAAGGTTTGATTCCTAAGGAAAGTTTAATTTCAATCTCCCTTTTTTTAAACTCTCCATTTGGAGTTGGTAATAAATTTTATTTATTATCAGAAACAGAAGAATTTGAAAGAATTAATGAATTAGAACGTATTTTAGCTAAAAAAGACTTAGATATTTCCACCGAATTAATTTTATTAACAACCCTGGAAAAACTAGTCGAACATATTAATCCAGAAATTGCTCTTTATGCTGCTGAGAGTTTAAATTCAATTGAAAATAGGTATAACAAATCAATTTATACACTATCAAAAGTTTTTGAAAAGAATAATTCAGATCAGAAAGTTGTTACAGAGTTAATACAAACATTGTACAATTATGGCTTTATTAATATGGATAAAGAAGAGATAAAACACTATTATTTTAACAAAGCTCTTATTTATTTTGATTATTTATTGGTATTAAACGAAGATTTTTTAGAGATTAAAATTAAAATTTACAACGATCTAAGAAGATTTGATGAATCTAGAGAAACCCTCAATTCCATAGATCTTAAGCAATATCATAAATATAAAATCATTTTATTAAGAATGGAAACCGAGTTTGAAGCAAAAAATTTTCAAGCTATAACAGAAATTGCAAAAGATTGTAACTACGATGAAATTCCAGAGGGTTATAGAGAGAAAATATGCAAATGGAGAAATTAGAACAAAGAATCAAAGTTTGTATTACCTTAGAGGGATCTTATCCATATATAACAGGGGGAGTTAGTGCCTGGATTCATGATCTAATAATAGGTTTAAAAGATATTGATTTTATTCTATTTACAATATCACCCAAAGAAAATCAAAAAATTAGATATGAGTTGCCTGAAAATGTAATTCATCATAAAGATTTTGTACTTGGTAATTTTACCCATAATAGAGTCAAAATTAGCAAGAAAAAAATTAAAGAGCTGGTAAATGTTCTTATAAAAACATTTGAAGAACAAAAATCATTAACCACGGTACTTCCATATATTATTAATAACTCTCCTGTAGGGTATACTCCTTTTAAAGACTTTATCAATAGTGATGAAGGTTGGAAAATTATTATTGAATATAATAAACAGAAAAACCCAGCGTATCCCTTTTCTGAATATTTTTGGGCATGGAAATCCAGTTACGATCTTCTATTTTCAATTGTTAATGAAGCTCTTCCAAAAGCAGATATTTATCATGCCGTAAGTACAGGGTTTGCTGGAATAGCAGCACTGTGTGGAAAAATTAGAAATGCAAAACCTATGATTTTAACAGAACATGGGCTCTATCACAAAGAAAGGGAGATTGAAATTCGTAGAGCAAGTTTTGTTAGAGGGAATCAGAGGGATATCTGGATTGAAATGTACAATGATCTAAGCAAAATATGTTATAGTAATGCAGATATCATTACAAGTTTGTTTGAGCAAAACAGGCAATTTCAAATAGATTTAGGAGCAGATCCCGATTTATCTATTGTAATACCTAACGGAATCGATCTTAAAAGATTCAATGTAAAAAGAGAAAAGAAGATTGGAGAATTTAGTATTGGTTTAGTTGGTAGAGTTGTTCCTATTAAAGACATTAAAACTTTTATTAAAACATCCCACTATCTATCCACAAAGATACCTGAAGCACATTTTTACTGTATTGGACCAACTGACGAGGATGAGCACTACTTTAGTGAATGTGTTAATTTAGTTAAAAGTTTACATTTAGAAGAGAGATTTACATTTACAGGTAGAACAGATGTTTTGGAGTATTATAAATTTCTAGATGTTTTACTTCTGACTAGTATAAGAGAAGCACAACCCCTTGTTATTTTAGAAGCTTGGGTAGTTGGAATAGTTGTAATTGCAACCAAAGTAGGAAATATTCCGGAAATGCTTGATTATAATGAGAAGTTATTAGCTTCATCAAAAGACTATATTGGACTAGGTGAATCTGTTCTTTATGTCTATCATAATTCAGATTTAGTAAAAGATATTATTAATAAAAACAGATATAAAGTTGAGGCTTTTTTTAATAAAGAGAAACTACACATGAAATATTTAAATCTATATAAGGATTTAGGAGTTTAAAATGGCAGGAATTGGTTTTGAATTGAAAAAAATAATTAATGATGGTTCAATAACCTCTTTTCTTAAAGCATCCTTTAGTGGAATTTTTATTGTTGCAGGTCCATGGATGTTTTCTATAGTCACTCTATCTTCAATTTCCTATTTAGTTCAAGATCTAAAACGGGAGAGTATAGACGATTTTTTTTCAATTTTAATCTATATCTTCTCTTTTTCAATTATTATATCAGGCGGATTTCAATATTTAATTACTAGGTTATTTTCAGACTATATTTATAATAAGAAAGTTAATGAAGCACTCTATTTTATAGAAATGTACATGCTTATTACTGGGATTATATCTTTTATAATTACATTTATACTCTCATATTTATTTATAGGATTAGACAATGGAACATATATACTATTTTTATTAATTGCTTTAGCTAGTTCTTCTGTAAATATTTTATGGATAATAATCATATTTGCAACTTATCTAAAATGGTTTTTACATATAGCTTTGTCTTTTGTTCTTGGTATAGGTTTTATTGTACTTAATCTAATAATTAACAAGAATCCTTCGTTAAACTTTATCCTTTTTATATATGGAATTGGAAATTTTATTACTATATTTTGCCTATATTTAATTTCTCACCACAGCTATAAACCTAAAAAAATATATTTATACAGTATTTTAGATATTATCAAAAGAAATATAGATGGATTAAATTTTCTATTTTTAACCGGTTTATTCTACTATTTGTATATATGGATTGATAAAATATTATATTGGATTTATAAAGGCTCTTCCGTTGGAAAATTAGATCTAAATTTATATTTAGATTATGATTTAGCTCTATATATTGCAAATTTAACATTAATTCCCGGGTTAGTATTTTTTGTTATTGTTAGTGAAACCGATTTTTTTATATATATGAAGAAATTTCTTTTATCCCTGCAACACAGTGATTACAGAACAATTAAAGAAAAAATGGTTAAATTAGGTAAAACAACAAATCGTGTAATAATTAGCCAGTTCTCAAATCAGTTATTAATAACTATATCTGTTTTACTATTTGTTATTAGTTATACTAGCTATTCAAGAGTTATTTTAACTGTATCATTCGTTGCTGTATATTTCCAATTAATAATATTTTCTTATTTAAACTTTCTATTTTATATGGAAAGATATAGAGAGACTTTTAAAATTTGTAGCGCACTTTTTATATTAAATCTTGTTTTAACATGGTTAGTAATTAAGTTGAATATTAATATTCCTGGATTATCATATTTAATTACAAATATTATTGGCACAATTTTCTCAATCTCTATTTTTAATAAATCTATTATTAGATTAGATAGATATATCTATATGCAAAATAGTAAATAGTTTTGCTTCTCAGACTCTCAGTTCATTGATTTTTCCAGTTTTAAACATTAAAATTAATTAATAAATGGAGGATATTATGAAGTATATATATATTATACTATTAGCAACTTTATTAGGATGTGGACAGGTAGACCTATCTGTAAGATCTAATGAGGATATAAAATCAGATTTAGAAGAATTACCACTTTTAATTCCTGTAATTCAATCTGGATTATCACTGACAAATGAAATTGAATCACAAAATATTACAAGAGCTCTTGCTCCAAATAGCGACACAATTCCTGTTAGTGAAAATGAAATAATGATAAAATATTTTGGAACTAACTGGGACACAGCTCCATTAAAACCATCTGAAGTTTTTACAAATAATAGTAATGAAGTTTCAAACGATACTCTCCGTATACCACAAACCGGAACAATACAGGGTATATATAACAGTAATAACGATTTTTATTTAACATTAAAAGATTTAGGTTCAAACATCTATAGGGTTAAACTCTATGTCTATCCAAGAAATATATTTGAAATCGACTATATTTTAGAGGACTATATTGTCGATGAAGATAAAAATAATACAGATTCTACTAATTCAACTATCTGGTCTTGGTCAAACTATGATAATAAAGGTAATTTTGATAACTATATTAATAATACCGTATACTATCGGGATGGTACTTACAGTAATAAAAAAATAGAGTGGAGTGGTCAAAATGTTATCCTGAATTTAGTAAAGAATAGTGCTCCTGACCTAGATGATAATATTGCTGATGTATTGCTAAATATAGATAATTATGTTTATCCTACAGAAATACAACTATATACAAATGATACTTCTACAGGTCAATATAGTTCTGTAACATCTTTTCTTCTTAAAGGCAGTAGGTATACCCAGGAAGGAGAGGAGTTCTATACTGAAGATAGCCAATATAGTTATGGATATACTTATAGTGATGGAAGTAAAAGATTTGATAATAATAAGTACGTAACAAGATATATTCAGGATAGAGATAATAATCTTACAAATATTGTTTCTCTGCATACAAATGGTGATTATTTTACAGAACTAAGTAGAATAAATAAAACAGCTAATACTTATTATTCGGAAAGTCATATATGGTATGAAGCACCTGTATCCACATTAAATATTAATGCTGCCAGTTCTATAATATTGAATTTAACATTAAGCGGTACAAGCTATACAGGAACAATTGAACAATACTGGGGTTCATTTGGAATTAAACACAATTATGAAATAGATACTTTAACAGGGAATATAACAATTTCATGGTTAAATACTGTTAGCAGATCTTTAAATTCAGGAATTGATTTAAATAATCTGGATAATATTAGGATTGGAAGTAGTGATAGTTGGGAATTTATTGGTAGTTACGAGATGGGAAATCTTATTGGGACATATAAATATAATAATGTAGATTATGAAGTCGTAATTGATTTAGAAGGAATAGAAATAGAATCTGAATTTTTAAAATGGTAAAAAAAAATCCCCTCATGGGGGATTTTTTTATCTTATCTGCCTTAAAACGGATAAAGCTTTATCGGTTACTACTTGTATATAACCACTCTCTGGTAGTGTCATTTCTGATACTAACTCAAATATTTTATTATTAGTTATTTCAACACCATTATTATTTAAATTCTCTACAGCAATTAAAAATGCATAAGCAAAATTATGATCTTTAGTACTTCCATGAACTTCCATCAGTCTTGAAACCATATCAACAACAACTTTAGGATCTGCTACTGTGTTTTTTGAAATAGAAACTATAATTTCAGATAAAACCATTGATTCTGTTTCCATTTCTCCTAGGGTTAACAGTGTATCTGCTGCAAGTTGAGTGTTAATATCACCTAAAAGCTTTGCAGATTTTTGTCTTACCATAGGGAAATTATTTATTATTCTACCGTTGTTTGTAGAGATAATTCCTGTCCCTTCAGCACCTAAATTACCAATGATCTTCATTACAAATGGATCATTTCCATTTAGTCTTCCTTCATTATTCATAGCTGTTAAATCATCAATTGCCATATTTTTTAAATCTCTGTTGGGAGATGAGGCTTGACTATCAATAATTCTTGTTTCTGCAGAAACTCTTAAATATAAATCCTCTACAGTCTCTTCCTGTGCGAATATAGAGATCCCAGCTGTAAATAGTAATCCTAATATTATTGTTCTTTTCAATTTATAACTCCAATTTGATGACATAATTTTAATTATAAAACTATTATATACCATCTTCAAATAAAATAACTAGCTTTTTTTAGTACTAATCAGATATGATCCAACCTGAATCACTTTTAATTAATAAATATACAAGAAATTTATTATTATTTTTAAATGTAAATGCCTTAATACTGGTTTCAGTAATAAACTGTATTTCGTCTACAACTACATTAGATCTACTAGGTACTACAACATATCTAAAATAGTCCTTAAGGGTTTTTAATTTAATTCCATAATCCTTTAAAACTGGATTATCGGATTGCTTTAATAGATATTCCTGATCTCCATATTTTTCAATATAAGACTCTGATAAGAAACTTTTCCAATTATCGTAATCATTTGAAGAAATAATTTTATTAAGTTTTTGTATAAGTAACTCAACTTCTTCGAAAGTCCTGTCATACTCTTCTTCTGTTGCTACATATACCTCAGGTTCAGGCGCAGGTTCTTGAACTATAACTTCTTCAATTACTGGCTCCGGTTCTGGTATTACTTCAACTACTTCTATTTGCTTCTCATCCGGTTTTGGGGTAAGACATGATGTTAATAATAATACAGATGTTAAAAATAACGCAATTTTTTTCATATATTTAATTTAGCATAGAAGATATGCTATTGTCAAAAAAAAGTAGTAATGATATTTTTTTTTAATGATAAAGGTTTTATTTCCGGGATCATTTGATCCTCCAACACTTGGACATTTAGATATTATTAAAAGATGTTCAAATTTATTTGACCACGTAACTGTACTAATTGGAACTCATCCTAATAAAAGCACAATGTTTACTGTGGATGAGAGGATAAATCTAATTAAAGAAATGATTTGTGAATTTTCTAATGTAAGTGTTGATTATTATGGAGGACTTGTTGTAGAATACGCGAAGCATAATGATATATCTATACTTATTAGAGGTGTTCGAAATTTTATAGATTTTAATTATGAGTCAGAGTTATTACTTGCAAATAAAATTGTTTCACAGGAAATTGAGACTCTTTTTATGAACGCTAGTTCAGATTTGACAGTTGTTAAATCGTCTCTGGTAAAAGAATTATTTGGATATAGTGTCGACATATCTTCACTTGTAACACCTAATGTGTTAAAAGCAATGAAGAGGAGACAGTAATTATATTGACAAAAATACAAAAGTGTCGTAATGTTTTTTTACGACACATGTGAATAAGGAAGGTTTACAATGGCAGTACCTAAGTTTAAAGTGTCAAAGGCAAGAACTCGGAGAAGAAGATCTATCAATATGAAGATGGTTGCTCCTAGTTTAATTAGCTGCTCAAGCTGCGGAAATAAGATCCTTAGACATCGTGTATGTCCAAAGTGTGGATTTTACAAAGGGCAACAGGTTCTTGAATCTGTAGAGATGGCTTAGTCTTAACAAGAAGGAGAGTTTATTATGGATGAATTATTTAATCAGCTTAAAGAGTTAATCGTTGACAAATTAGAAGTATCTGCAGATGCAGTAACTTTAGATGCAAGATTTAGAGAAGATCTTGGTGCTGACAGTTTAGATACTTATGAATTAGTTTATGCTATTGAGTCTGAAATGGACATTGAAGTTCCAGATGAAAAAGCTAACGAATTTGAAAAAGTATCTGACGCTTTAGATTATATCAAATCTCAAAAGAACTAAGTTGAAAATTTCTTTTTTTAAGAAATTAGCAGAAAAAGACTCTTTAATTGATGAAATTCGATTAAAAGAATTAAAACATTTTTCAAAGAGTCTTGGAATAAGGTTCAGAAGGTTAGATCTTCTGGACCTTGCATTAACCCATCGATCATATCTGAATATTAATAAAAATAATTATAATAATGAAAGACTTGAATTTCTTGGAGATTCAGTACTTGGTGTTGTTGTTACAGAGTATCTCTACAAAAGTTTTCCTGAAAAAAAAGAAGGTGAATTAGCAAAAATTAAATCCTACGTTGTTAGTGAAGAAGTTTTAGCAAAAATTGGTCTTACTATTGGTATTGATAGTGTAATTCTTTTTGGAAAAGGTGAAGAGGCCAGTGGTGGTCGAAAAAAAAATGCTATAATTGAAGATGCCGTTGAAGCACTTTTTGGAGCATACTATTTAGACCAGGGTTATGATAAAATTAAAAAATTCATACGTTCATTATTAATACCCGAAATCGATCTTGTATTAAAGGGTGATTACAGAAAAGATTACAAAACAATTTTACAGGAATTAGCACAAAAAAAAGACAAGGTTTGCCCTAAATATGTATTAGTTGAAAAAATGGGACCAGATCATAATATAACATTTAAGTACGAAGTTCTTATTCATAACAATGTAATGGGAACAGGTATAGGTCGAAGTAAAAAGAGTGCAGAACAAAAAGCCGCAAAAGATGCATTAATAAGTTATAAGTAATTTGAGTTTATCTGTTTCGCATTAATTAGTAACTGCTGTTTATTATTATTTTGTGGAGATTCCAGAACACTTTCCAGTAAAATTTCCAAAATTTTTCCAATCTGAGGTCCTGGTGTAATGTTAAGATTTTTTATTAAATCATTACCTGTAATGTTTAAATCTTTAATATTGAATGGATGTTTTAACTCTATCTCATGAGTAATTCGTTTTTTTATAAAATCTAAACTATCTTTTTTATATATCTCCATTCCATCCCAAGCAATAAATAGATCATCTATATAATTCATTCCTACTAATGAAATAAATTTTCTAATACTATAATCAGTGTTGAGGAGAGAAATATCTGTATTTAAAAATTTAATAATATGCATTGTTTTTTGTATAAAATCATTTGAAAGTTTAAGATCTTTCATAATAGAGTAGTGTAGGTTATCTGGAGTTATTTGAAGTAGTCTTGAAAATTTTATATAGGGTTTATCTGTTTTCATTAAATCCATATCTTTTATAGCTTTAGTCAATAATTCTGGATTTTTTAATGTTATTTGACCAATTTCAGGTAAAATTAATATTAACATTTTACAATTGAAAAAATGGTGAAAAGCTATGGATGGATTATCACTTTTTAATATTTTCATAAGCTCTTCGCTTATTCTTTCTTTGGAAACATCAGGTAGTTTTTCAAGTGTTGAACTCATTGCATTATATGTTAAATTGTCTATATTAAAATTTAATTGGGATGCAAATCTACACGCTCTAACTAGCCTTAAAGCATCTTCATCAAATCTTTTTCTGGGATCACCTATTGCTCTTATAACTCTATTTTTTAAATCTTCAATTCCATTATTTATATCTAAAATTTCTTTATTCTGTATGTTATAAGCTATAGAATTTATTGTAAAATCTCTTCTAATTAGATCTTCTTCTATAGATGGTGTAAATTCTATTTTATCAGGTCTTCTTCCATCACTATACTTCCCATCTATCCTGTAAGTAGTAATTTCGAAACTACTATTTCCCATTAGAATGGTTACTGTTCCATGTTTAATACCAGTTGGAATAACTTTTTTGA
The DNA here is from genome assembly GCA_016936295.1 of Spirochaetales bacterium. Lineage (GTDB taxonomy): Bacteria > Spirochaetota > Spirochaetia > DSM-2461 > DSM-2461 > Thiospirochaeta. Next base: position 10,657 of record JAFGYD010000169.1, read on the forward strand.
AAAGTTTTGTAACAATATTAGGTTCAGCATTTGTTGTTAAGTCGTAATCCTTTGCCTCTTTACCAAGAAGTTGATTTCTAATAGCACCACCTACAAGATAGCATTCATATCCTGCATTATGTAGAGTTGAACTAATTTTTTGTATCTCTTCCGGTATAAATAATTCCATGAATAGCAAATTATAACCTTGTAACTTAATTGTCAATGACTTTATAGTAAAACAATGAATAGTGTACTTATTACAGGGGGAGATCTCCCCTTATATAGATTAGTTAAAGATTATCTTGATGCAGACTATATATGCGTTGCTGATTCGGGATTAGACTGGGTTTTGGAAAATAAAATTGAGTTTGATTATTTAGTTGGAGATATGGATTCTTTGTCAAATATAGATCTGTTAAATAATATAGATAATGATAAGATTTATAAACTTCCTACAGATAAAGATGATACCGATACTCTTTTTGGACTTAAACACTTAAAAGAGATTGGCTCAAATAACATAACTTTAATTGGGGGAGGTGGAGGGCGATTAGATCATTTATTAGGGATTTTTTCACTTTTTACAACAGATATAGCTCCAGATATTTGGATTACAGCAAAAGAGATAGTTTATTGTACCAAAGGGAAATTCCCTTTAGATAAATTTCTTGGCAGTTCAATTTCTGTATACCCTGTAAATGAAGTTAATTGCGTGATTACCTCTTATGGTTTAAAATGGGAGTTAAATAGTGTTGACTGGAAATATAAATCTATAGGAATTAGTAACCAAGTTGTTATTTCAAGTGGATGGATAGATTCCGGTACTAATAAAATACTAATAATTATACCAATAGAAGGGAGAAGGTTTGAGTAACAAAAATTTTGAAAAGCTTGCCACCACCTTAACAGACTCCGAGAAAAAATCTTTATTAAGTCAAATCTCAGATAATTTAAATTCAAATCCACTTGTTGGTGATGAAAAATATGCTAGTTTTGTAGAAAAAGAGAATCGTGATTACAAAATTAAAAGTTTAAAGAAAGATATTGAAGAGTTGGGTTTTATACAAAAATTAATTTTAAATATTAAAAGTTTTGTAATGGGCAAGGATATCCTTGAAATTCATAATAATGATTTACTTATAGGATTAGAAAGAAGAATTACTTATACTGCTCCCAATTTAGTTGCAATTAAAAAAAGAAGATTTACAAGTATTTTAATTACAGATTTTATAAAAATAAACTCTTTGGTATCACCATTTGTTGAGTATTTCATAAAAGTCTGGGAGAGTCCAATTGCTTTAGAGCGATTAATTAGTGATATCTTAGTTGATAAAAATGGTACAATAAAGACTTCCTTAAGCGATTTTTTAAGGGAATCTGAAATGGATAAATTAATAGAAAATGGTAATGACTTAGATGAAATAAAGAAAATCTTATTAAAATCCCTTTACGATTATAGGAAAAAACTTCCTGAATCTGTTTTTCCGGAAACAGAAGAGGAACTAATGAGTTTAATCTCACTAAAAAATATTGTTTTATATAATTATACTCCAATTTTTAAATTAATGGGTGTTTCTCCAGAAGATCGAGATTTATCCAGTAAAAGTGTTTCTATGAGTTTAGTTGTTAAATATTTAGAAGAGTTTTACAAATTACTTATACATTTTTCAGGTTCAAAAATTCCTAAAAATACAATTGAATCACTTTTAAGGCAATCAACCGAGGAGAGTGAATTTGAAGAATTAAAGGAAATCTTTTATAACGACTATAATAATCTCACAGAAAAATTAAAATCATTAATTGTCGATTATCCGTTCGAGGATCTTATCAGGTTTTCCCGTAGTAATCCATTTTATAAAATTGATTTTACTGTACAAAAAATAAATGTTGAAGATTTTTATTTTACAGCACTTAAAAAAGAACTAATGTCTGAACTTCAAGTTTTGTTTGAAGAGAGGGATAAAGCAGTTGTTACCAACATTTTATCTGGACTATTTTCAGGACAAACTGATATAAAATTGCATAATTATGTTGAACACAAGGATTTTGATTATAAAAGTATTGGTTTAAGTTATTTTAAATATATAGAATCAGCACATATTTTATATAATTTTATACATTTTTATTATTTAAGAGAGTATAAGGATTTGATATTTGTTTTAAGTAAACATATCTATGAAAAAAATCATCTTTTACAAAGTAGATCTCTTGAAGTTTCAATTGGTATTGAAACACTATTGGAACGATTATTACGATTTGATAGATCTTTAGCTCCTGAAAATGAAGCAGGGAAAACAATGAGAACTCTTTTCTCCTCGGTGGCAACAAATAAGCAAAATGTTAGAATGTATAAAGCCTTTATAAAACAAAAGGATAGTGATGTTTTAGAACTTTTAAAATTAGGTCTTAAATTATTACAGGATATGGAAAAAATTCTTGTTCAGACATTAAAAAGTCCTTCGGATACAGTTAAGCTTCAAATATCTGCGATTCACCCATCTATTAGTCGTAAATTAATTCTTAAAGATGTTTTGGTTAATAAAATTACTGAATTAAAGAAATTTCAAGATGTCTTTAATAAAAAGGTTACTTTTGATTCTCAAGAGTAAAAAAGTCTTCAAGTTTAGCCCTATCTAAGACCATATTTTTATCTACTTTTAAATACTCTATCATAATAGGGTATTGGGTAAAGACTTCTCCGTATTTTTTTAATAGTTCTAATTTTAAATTCTCTCTATTTTGCTGTTCCAAAACATCTGTTAAATATTTTTCTTCTGCAGATGTTTGCATTTCTATATTTTGTAGATATCTATTTCTTGCACTATTATAAAGATACATATCTGGTAGGCTAAAATTTATAAATATGTCGTCAATTATGAAATATGGATATCTTTCCTGAATGTATTCCCTGGCTGATGTATTAACTGTAAGTGTTTCACTGTTTATAATTCTATCTTTTATAAAACTTTTAAGAATATTTTGTATTTCCAGAATTTTAATATTTTCCCACTCTGTATATGTGTCTGTATTAAATTCATTATTGGAAACTTTATTATATAGATATTTATAATCAAAAATAATATTTCCTGTTAAAGTATAATTGTATTTAAAGTCATTACTATCGATTGAATTAAAAGATGCGTATAAAGCACCGGAAGGAAGTTCCTCTTCGAAGCTGAACCCTATATTTTTTTTCATTAATATAAATTTATGTAATGTATAATTATTAGGTATTACTTTTTCAAAACTCCAATTAAAATTAGAAGATTTAATAACTTTTTCTTTCCAGCCTGAAGTATTTGTATACACTAATCCATATGATTGTTCACTTAACTCAACTTGTTCCCAGCCTAGCCAAAAAACAAATCCGAAGAAAAATAAAATAATTAATAAAAGAATGGTATTAAAAACAGATTTTAGTTTCATTTAATATCCTATATGTTGAATTTGTAAATCTTTATATTATAGTAACTTATATTAATAGTATTGAAACATTATAAATTAAAGATATTGTAAAATCAAGCTAAAGTAATCTTCATTTATTCGACTATTTTCAGTTTTAGTAAATAATGATATAAATACAAGCTATAGGAGAAATTATAATTGGTTGAAAAAAATAAAAGGGTCTTAATGACCATCTTTGGTGTGTTAACAACAGGATTCAGTGTAGGAATTTTTAATTTTTCACTTTTTGGAATGGATCCTTTTCAGGTTTTTGCCCATGGGATATGGACTTTTTTCCCTATTGGATTTGGGACATTTTATGCTATTGTAAATTTAATAATGCTTATAGCTATTTTTTTTATAGATCGTTCTAAAATTGGGTTAGGAACAGTTGTTAATATCTTTTTATTAGGTTATGTGGTTCAATTTTCATCTTGGCTATTTATTGAGTTATTTCCTGAACCTTTTTTGTATCTTCGTATAGCAGGCTTAATTATTGGAATAATAATTATTAGCTTTGGTTCAGCTCTATATTTTACAGGTGATATGGGTGTTTCTACTTACGACGCTATTGCTCTTGTTATGTCAGAAAAAAAAATAGCAAAGTTTCAATATTGTAGAATAGGAACCGATTTATTATGTACTATAACAGGTTTTTTACTTGGTGCAACAATTGGTGTTGGAACTTTAGTTACTGCACTTTTTATGGGGCCAATAATTGCATTTTTTAATAAAACTGTTGCGGAACCATTTCGTTATGGGAGAGAATTTGCAAAAAATAAAAGATAAATTATGGAGTATTAGTTTTTTGAGTATCATTTCTAATACAATTTTTATAATTTCTATAATTTTTTTTGTAGGCTATTTTGTTTTTTCATTTCAAAATATGAGGATTATAGTCGCCAATTATTTTTTAGGGTTTAACATTTATATATCGCTAATATCTTTAATTTTGTCATTTATTTCACTTATTGTAGTTATATTTTACAAAAGAAGATTTTTAGTTAAAATAAGTTTTATTATAAAACAATTGTTAAAGATCTTTTTATCTTTAGCATTTTTTTTAATACTGAATTCAATATATGTTATGACATTAGGTACAGTGAGGTAGATATGATTACAGCAGTTCGTGGTGCAACTACAGTAGATAACGATACAAAACAGGAGATTATTGACAGGGTTGTTGAGATGGTTGATAAGCTTTTTAATGATAATAACTTAATTAACTTTCCTGTTGTATCTATACATTTTTCTATTACAGAAGATTTAATTTCAATTAATCCAGCTGCAGCATTAAGGAAATGTGGAAATTACTCAGATATTCCACTATTTTGTTGCCAGGAACCAAAAAGTGTAGATTCTCTTAAAAAAGCTATTAGGGTTTTAATAACATGGGATGGTGATGGTTCTATAAAAAAACCTTGTTATTTACACGGGGCAAAAATTTTACGACCAGATTTGATTAATTAATGAAAGTTTATCAAGTTTCCAGAGAGTTTTACCCTTTTGCAAATGCTGGTGGTCTAAAAGAGGTTGTAACAGGTATAGCTCTGGCACTAAATAAAGTAGGGATAGAAAGTTCTGTTTTTATTCCAAGATATGGCTTTATACAGTTAAGCAACCTGACTTTTGTAAAAAAAATTTTTATTACCCTAAATAAAGTTGTTTATGAAACAGATATTTTTACTGTAGAGTATAATGGTGTTCATGTCTATTTTATAGATAATGAGTTAGTGGCTTCAAAGAATGATGTTTATACATATACTGAGCTTGATGAAAAAAAAGATATAAGAAACAAAAAAGGTGAAGGCTTTTTAGATACCGAAGAGATTAATATCCTGTTTCAGTTGTCAGTACTTGAATTTATAACTAATAATTTACCTCCCCCAAATGTTTTATCTCTGCACGATGGCCATACAGGTCTTATTCCTGGATTAATAAAATCGAATAATCGTTATAGTAATTTTTTTAGTAATAGTAAGATTTTCTTTACAATTCATAATGCTGGATTTGCTTATCATCAGCGATTAAGTGCTAAAAAGATTGTTGGAATGGGTATTATTGACGATGAAATCCTTAAAACAGGATGTTTTGAAGATATTCTTGATCCTATATGTTTGGCAATTAGTTATGCAATACCTTTAACCGTAAGCCCTTATTACTCTGAAGAAATTCTTCAATTACAGCATGAAGAAAGTTCTGGAGGGTTTGGATTATTTTGTCAAAAAAATAGTATTTCAATCCATGGCATTACTAATGGGGTAGAGTTGAATCATTATAAAAGTATAGGAATTACTAGCCCTCCTTCTGATATCATCAAAATAGAAATGAGGAATTCTCTTTCAAATATTATTCTAAATACTAAAGATATACAAAAATGGGGGAACATGGACTTTTCTTTAAAAAGACCTTTATATCTTTTTCAAAATAGAATTACAGAACAAAAGGGTATTCAAGTATTAATAGATGCTTTTAAGGATTATTTCAATTCTGGTGGTGATTCTCTAGTTTTAGTGATGGGAGCAGGAGAGAGAAGATTTGAAAATGAACTTATTGCGTTTACAGAAAAATATCCCGGGAAAATTTGTTACTTACAAGGGTATAATGAAACCCTTGCCAAAAAAGCTTTTATAGCTTCGAATTTTTTTATATTAACTTCATTATGGGAACCATGTGGTTTAACAGATTTTGAAGCACAATTAGGTGGTTCTATTCCAATTGTAAATAATACCGGTGGATTAAAAAAAGTGATTCATGGCAGGAATGGATTTATTTACAATGGTCTAAAAGATTTAGTTAATCGATTATATCTATGTGATGAGATGTACTATGTAAACCCAAGTTTGCTTATAGAAATGGGTAAGTTTGCTTATAACCATATAGCTGAGAACTACACATGGGATAAGGTTGTTGAAAAACAATATTTACCAATTTTTAGGAGTTAACTCTGGATAGATATATTGAGGCAGGAAGAGTGCATGAAAAACTCTTTGAAGTTATTGATGAAATGATAGTCCCCAAAAAGTCTGTTTTTGATATTTACGATAAGATTGAAGACTTTTTTTCTAAAAATGATTTAGAAAAAATTCCTAATACAATACCTGTTTCTATTAATTGCAATCAAATAATATATCATGGGAAACCAATTTTATATGAATTAAAAGAAGGTGATGTTCTGATTGTTGATGTATGTTTTTCATATAATGGGATATTAATTGATGGGGCAAAAACCTATGTAGTAGGAGTTTCTAATAGGGCTGCTATTAAATTAATAAATGATAATAGGAATATAATTAAAGAACTTTTAACAAAAATAAAAGCAGATGTATTAGTAAAAGATGTAATAAAATTTTTAAATAGTAAAATAAATGATATGGGATATTACTTATTTCCCGATGGTATGGGACATGGAATAGGAAATACACTACATGAGCCACCTTTTTTATCTTTAAATAATTTAGAAAACTTTAATTGGAAATTTAAACCCGGTGATTATTTTACTATTGAACCTATACTATTTATTAAAAAGGAGATCCCATACGAGAATATTTTAGGAGAGGGGATTCTCTCTGAAAATAATATTGCATCTCAATTTGAGGTATCAGTTTTTATAAATGAAAAGGGTGAAGCTCAAATTTTAAACAGAGCTTTAATAAATTAATTTCTAAAAGTATTGACCTTTATGAAGGTTTTGATTAAATTACCAAACGTGGTTGAAAAACCTCTATGCCGTCTTAGCTCAGTGGTAGAGCAACGCACTTGTAATGCGTAGGTCATCAGTTCAACTCTGATAGACGGCTAGAATAATGGGGAGGTTCCCGAGTGGTCAAAGGGGGCAGACTGTAAATCTGTTACTTCGGTTTCGAAGGTTCAAATCCTTCTCTCCCCA
>JAFGYD010000028.1 GCA_016936295.1 Spirochaetales bacterium
ATTGACCTATCACTAGATCCTGTATCTGGAGGAACATGTCAACCAGATATTATGACTATGTGGCACGCGTTAAAAGGCTCAAGATTTGATCTTGGTATAGATCCATTTAAAATCATCGAAGTTGAAGAGATTTTAAAGGATTGTCTTAAAGATTATTATATGCCCCCTGAAGCTAAAGCTGTAAATCCTTTAATACCATTTTCACCTCTACCTGGTGGAGCATTAACTGCAAACACTCAGATGTTGCGGGATAATAAACTAATGGACAAATATGGGGAAATTACAAAAGCAATGGGAGAAGTAGTTGAAAGAGGTGGATTTGGTACATCTGTTACACCAGTATCTCAATTCTATTTCCAGCAAGCCTTTAATAATGTAATGTTTGGACCTTGGAAAAAAATGGCCGAAGGTTATGGGAAAATGGTTCTTGGATACTTTGGAAAAACCCCATGTCCTCCAGACCCTCAATTAGTAAAGATAGCCCAAGAGCAGCTTGGCTTAGAACCAACAACAGAAAAAGTTGTTGATATTAATGGAAGAGACTCAAATTTAGGTATTAAAGCAGCAACAAAAATGTTACAAGATGCAAATCTTCCTATAAATGACGAAAATATTTTCATTGCAGCAGCATGCCGTGAAAAGGGAATACTATTTCTTGAAGGAAAGGCGACAACCAATATACGTAAAATTTCTGTAACATCAAATACGAACCAAAACGATACAGGTGCTTATACTGTTTCGGTTAATGGTAAAAAATATGCTATTGAAATGAAGGATGGCAAAGCTGTTGTTAATGGGAAACAGTACGATATTAATGTTGCAAACGGCATAGAAAAAACAACAAATCCTGTAAAAGAGAGTGGAGACGATGAAGCAACTATTGCACCACTTCCTGGATTAGTTCTAAGAGTTTCTGTTCAAGCGGGGGATTCTGTAGAAGAAGGAGACGAGATAATGGTCTTGGAAGCTATGAAAATGGAGTCTCCAATCACTGCCAAGAAAACTGGAATAGTATCTAGAATTAGTGTTAGCCAGGGGGATCAGGTAACTGCTGGTCAAGAACTTTTTACAATACAAGGATAGAAAATGAATTTACTTCTTCAGTTAAATATAAAAGAGGCATTAAATGAAGTTTGGAAATCTACGGGTTTAATGAATTTCAATATAGGCCAGGTTATTATGATATTAGTTGGTCTACTACTTCTCTTTTTAGCTATAAAAAAAGATTTTGAGCCACTTCTTCTGGTTCCAATTGGTATGGGGGCTATATTTGCAAACATCCCAACTGCAGGAATAGCAGACGCCACTGTTAATTTTATAAAATCCATAGATACAGAAACACTCTCTCACTACGGAGGAAGTGTTTTAAGTAAAGCAGCAGAGCTAGGAATATCTACAGACAAATTAAATGGATTCATTGGATATACAGAGGGGCATCTTACTGCTTTTGGAGGTTTAGTTGGTCAGCTTTATGGGTTTGGGGTAGAAAGTGGATTATTCCCTTTACTCATATTTATGGGAGTTGGAGCAATGACCGACTTTGGGCCACTATTAGCAAACCCTAAAACAGCTTTATTAGGTGGCGCTGCTCAATTTGGAATTTTTGCAACACTTTTAGGAGCGCTTGGATTAAGCCAACTAGGTATTCTAGATTTTACACTACCGGAAGCTGGAGCAATTGGAATAATTGGAGGAGCAGATGGACCTACAGCCATATTCTTAGCGTCTAAACTTGCTCCTAATCTGCTAGGTGCTATAGCTGTTGCAGCATACTCATACATGGCTTTAGTTCCAATAATTCAACCACCAATTATGAAATTACTAACAACTAAGGAAGAACGGAAAATTAAAATGGTTCAACTTAGGCATGTATCTAAACGTGAAAAAATTATTTTCCCTATCGTCGTTCTTGTACTATGTATAATTTTACTTCCAAGTGCTACACCTCTTATTGGTGCCCTTATGTTTGGAAACCTGGCACGGGAGTGTGGAAAAGTAGATAGACTTGCAAGTACAATGCAAAATGAACTTATTAATATTGTGACTATCTTCTTAGGTCTATCAGTTGGATCTAAAATGGCTGCAGAAAAATTTTTAGATCCAAAAACCTTAGGGATTCTAGCCCTAGGTTTAGTTGCATTCAGCATTGGAACAGCTTGTGGTGTTCTTTTAGCAAAATTAATGAATAAATTCCTTAAAACACCAATTAATCCACTTATTGGTGCTGCTGGGGTTTCCGCTGTTCCAATGGCTGCAAGGGTTGCTAACAAAGTAGGCCTAGAGGAAGATTCTTCTAACTATCTACTAATGCATGCAATGGGTCCTAATGTTGCCGGTGTAGTTGGTTCAGCTGTGGCTGCAGGTATCCTACTAGCTTTAATTCCTGCATTTGGTTAAAATGTATTTATGGTAGACTTAGTATTACAAATTGGTATTTTTATTATCGGTGTGGCTGCACTTGTGTGGTCATCTGATAAATTTATAGAAGCAGCAGACAGTATAGGGAAATTCCTAAAACTGCCATCATTTATAATTGGGGTTATATTAGTAGGAATTGGAACTTCACTTCCAGAACTTGTAACTTCTATAGTTGCAACAACAGAAAACAGTTCTGAAATAGTTGTGGGTAATGTTTTCGGTTCAAATATAGCCAACATTTTCCTTGTTTTTGGTGTAGCAACTCTATTTTCAAAAAGTTTTGAGATTAAACACGATATAATGAAGACAGACTTACCTTTCTTATTATTGGCTACAGGATATGTATCAATTGCAGTTTCGGACCTTAAATTTTCTTTTGGAGAGGGAATAATCTGTTTAATCATGCTAATCCTCTATCTTTATAGATCATTAAAAGATGGAACATTAGAAGAATTAATTCAGGAAAAAGCACATGTTCCAACAAAGCTGGATTGGATTTTAATTATTGTAACACCATTTTTAATATATCTAAGTTCAAAGTTTTTAATTTCATCAATTAAGGAAATAGCTTCAATTATTGGAGTTGGTAACGAAATTGTGGCATCAACAGCAGTTGCTTTAGGAACTTCTCTACCAGAGCTTATGGTAAGTATTCAAGCAGGAAGAAAAGGGCAAAATGAAATGGCTGTTGGAAATGTTCTTGGGTCTAACTTATTTAACAGTTTAGCTGTTATGGGTGTACCAGCCATGATTACCACCTTAACAATACCTTCAAGTATTATTTCATTTACACTTCCAATGCTTATTATGTCCAGCTTTTTATTTATGGTTATAGCTCAAGCAAAGAAAGTATATAGAATATATGGTTATATTTTTATACTTATGTATTTATACTTTACCCTTAAACAGTATGATCTGATATAAAAGGTACCCATTGGGCTTTATCCCAATCTAATATTTCCGATGGGGTATAACTAGCTTTATACTCCATAGATTGATTTCCTTTTACATAATAACCTAAATAGTAATAGTCTTTACCCATATTTTTAGAATATTCAATCTCTTTTAAAACACTATAAACACCTAAACCCATTTTTGAATATTGTGGATCGTAGCAGAAATAAACAGAGCTAAGTCCTGTTTCAGAAATATCAAGAAAACCAACACCCACCAGTTTATTTTCAATTCTATATAATGAGAGTAAAGAATTACCTTTTAATGCATCAGAAAAAAAACTCTCTATAAAATCCTTTTCCTCAGTTTTTTGGTTAAATTTAATTAATGAATGCTTAGAATAGATTTCATAAATTTCTTTTGTAAATTCAGGTTTTTCAAAACTTACCTCTATTACAGAGTCATTTTTCTTTAAATTCCTTTTTTGGCTTTTGGTAGGTGTAAAATCATTTACAAGTGTTCGTATTGGAATGCATTTATTACAATTATCACAATTAGGCATAAAAAAGTAGTAACCAAAATGTCTCCACCCATTATGTAGCATAAAATCAAATTCAACAGTATCCAGATCCTTTAGTACAGCATACCTCTGTTTATATTTTTCTGTATTAATATATGGACACTCTGAATTTTCAGAAATTGTTGGTTCTAAATATACTAGCATATAGATATAATATTGATTTTTATTATATTATCATAGTTCTATGACATATAAAAACCCAGAGATTCTTTCACCTGCAGGAGACTTTAATAGCGCAATTCATGCTTTAAACAGTGGTGCAGATGCTGTTTATTTAGGACTAGAATCCTACTCAGCCAGAGCTAGAGCTAAAAATTTTACAATTGATGAAATTAGAAGATTAAAAACCTTTACAAGTGAAAACTCAAAAAAAATATATGTAGCTATAAACACAGTTCTGAAAGATGAAGAACTAAAATCTCTTTACCCTATACTACAGGAACTGGAAGAGATTGAAATTGATGCTGTTATTGTACAGGATTTAGGTTTAGCGTCAATTATAAAAAAATATACAAATCTTACACTCCATGCATCAACACAGCTAGCTGTCCACAATACAGCAGGAATGCAAATGCTTAAATCTGCTGGATTTTCCAGAGCAGTTTTAAGTAGAGAACTTTCATTAATAGAAATTGAAAAACTAAAAAAAGAATTCCCTGAAATTGAGTTAGAAATATTTATACATGGAGCTCTATGTTATGGATTCTCAGGTCTATGCTTAGCTTCATCTCAATTTACTAACAGATCTGCTAACAAAGGTGAGTGTGCTCAAATTTGTAGATCGTGGTTTAATAATAATGGTAAAAAAGAGTATGTATTCTCTTTAAACGATCTATCATTAAACGAAGATATTCTAAAACTTAAAAAAATAGGTATTGAATCTTTAAAAATTGAAGGAAGATTAAAAGGTCCTAATTACGCTTCATTAACAGCATCTCACTATAAAAAAATTTTAAATGGAGAAGATTCTGGACAAACTCAGAAATTAATAGAAATTGAATTTAGCAGAAGTGGACATGATGCATATCTTTCAAATAAAAATTGGACCAATAATATTAACTTTTCATATCCGGGGCATATAGGAACAGAAGTTGGTAAAATTATTAAAACCACAAAAAATGAGATAGTAATTGAAGCAACAGATTCTATAGAAAACAGAGATGGGTTACAAATATTTTTAAACACAAAACCAGTTGAAGTATATAAATTTGCAGCTAATATAAAAGAAATAAATGGTAAAAAAATAACTCTAATCGGAACATTACCGCCTAACAATACAGGTATAGTCTATAAAATATCAACACATAATAAATACTTGAAAGATGAAAAACCGACAAAGTTTAAGCCATGGAAAAAATCAGAACCTATAAAAATTGAGATATTTAATACCTGCTTAAGAATAAGTGGAAATAGTTTTACAAAAGAATACTCTATAAACACAGAGGAAGCAAAAAACAGTGTTGATTTAGAGACTCAATTTCATAAAGTTTTTTTTGCTGGAGGAGAATCAAAATACTGTTTTCCCATAACTATAGTAAATAAAACAGAATATAAGAATATATTTATTCCTTCATCTGTACTAAAAGAGACTAGAAATTTATTTTTGGATGATTTCCTAAATACAAAAACTATTAAAGATTTAATCAATCCTGAATCTTGCAATATAGAATCTTTAAGTTATCTAAGAAATAAGATGAGAATCCCATTTATTACTAATTTTAACGAAGTGCAATTGGAAGAACTTATTGTTAAGAATGATAAATATCTACTCCCATTAAATCCTGTTATATTTGATTCATCCCAATATTTAAATGATCTTAAATATTTCTTATCCCAGCATAGTGAGAAATTTATTATAGGATTAAATAATATTGGTCACTTAGCATTTATAAAAGAGCTACCAGTAGATCAATATTATTATGCAGATTATGGTCTATATGTATTAAATAATTTTAGTAAAGAGTTTCTTATGGAAAATAGTGGAGGAAGACTTTTATGGTGTACGAAATGGGTTGAGCAGGATAAACCGAAAGAATTCCCTCCTATATTTATAAGTAGAACCTGTTTCCATGGTGCTAAAAATGGATGCCCAAAAAACTGTCCAAAGGATTTTGAATATAAAATATCCCAAAATAGTTCACAAATTGTAATTGTAAAGGACTGTATAAGTTACACCATGATTGTATCGGAATCCCTAGAGTAGATACCGCTAAAAATTTTATGAGTAAAGAAAACTTTTAATAGCTCTAAATCCAATCGCCCATTTTCTCCCTCTTCCATCATAATTGAATAAACTTTATTTAGAGGAACTGCTTTTTTATACGGTCTATCCGATGCAGAAAGAGCATCAAATATATCTAAAATAGCTAGGATTCGACACTCGATAGAAAGATCTTCGGCCTTTAGCCCATGAGGATATCCCGACCCATCCAGCATTTCGTGGTGACCACCAGCAATTTCAGGGATTCTACTTAAATCACTTGGCCAGGGAATTGATTGTAGAAAGTTATATGTATAGACAACATGGGATTCAATTTCTTTTCTTTCATCGCTATTTAAAGTTCCCTTACCAATTAATAAATTTCTTACTTCATCTTCGGTTAAAAGTGG
>JAFGYD010000170.1 GCA_016936295.1 Spirochaetales bacterium
TACTCTCTTTCCCCGAGGGGGAGTTTGTAGATTTTAAAGGTTTAGTTGCAGAAACATCTGTAGTAAAAGTTATAGAAAATGTAAATATTGCGGTTAAAGAGTTAAATTCTGGCTTAGAGGTTGTGGGTGAACTACCTCAAATTAGTGTAAATGTAGAGGGTAATTTACTTAGTCTACAGGATTTTACAAAAAACAATGTTGCTTTAAGTATTAATCTATCCCATGTAAAAATTCCGGGGACATATACTGTTCCTGTTATTTACTGGACACCAAAATATGCCCATTTATATAGTAAATCAATGGATGAAGTAACGGTAGTTGTACAAAGAAAAAGGGATATTTCCCAATGATAGTAGGAACTGGTATTGACCTGGCCAGGGTTTCAAGATTTAAACAACTATTAAATAATAGAGGGTTTTTAAATAAGTATTTTCATACTAATGAAATTGAATATATAGAATCAAGGGGTGCTGGTGCAGCCCAATCCCTGGCAGGCAGGTTTGCTGCCAGAGAGGCGTTTTTTAAAGCTTTAGGTACCGGGTTTAAAGGTTTTTCTCCAAAGGATTTAAATATTTTAGTAAACGAAAATGGAAAACCATATATATCCCCATCGGATATAGTCTTAAAAGAGTTGGAAAAAATTAGTTCCGGGTGTAAAATTCACCTATCTATCAGTCACGAAAAGGACTATGCAATTGCACAAGTTATTCTGGAGGCGTAATGGCAGAAGCAAAAATTAGTTTTTTAGGAAAAAACACAATAATATGTCCTGTTTGCAGTGAAAAATTTAAAAAGGAAGAGCTTTTAAGTGGTGGTGGACGAATGAATGCGGGAATTCTAACCGATGAACTGCATAGAGAGTATAATGCAACTGAAAAGTTCGGGAATATTCATCCATTAATATACCCTGTTGTAGTATGCCCACAATGTCTTTTTTCTGCTTATATGTCAGATTTTGAAAGTATAGAAACCGAAGAAGTTCATTCATTGGAACTTCAAACATCTAAAAGAATCGAAGAGGCTAAAAACCTCTTTCCAAGATATAATTTTTTAGAACCAAGAACTATTATTGAAGGTATTTTAAGCTATTCCCTTGCTATAATGAGTTACGATTTACTGGAATCCTCTCATCAGCCAATTTTTAAACAGGGTTTATCAGCATTAAGAGCCGCATGGCTATGTAACGACTACCATAAAATTGAGCCAAATGAAAATTTCGATTATCTAAGGGATATTTTTTATAGAAAAGCACAGTTTTTCTACAGGGAAGTAATAGAGGCTGAGAAGGATGGAAGGGAGTTCTACGAAGATATACCACATTTTGGACCGGATATAGATCATAACCACGGTTTTGACGGAGTTCTTTTTCTTTCCGGGCTACTTGAGTATAAATATGGTCCTAAACAGAATGTTAAGGCTAGAATTGATTCATTAACAAATGCTAAAATTACAGTTTCAAGAATTGTTGGTATGGGTAAATCATCAAAATCAAAACCAAGCGATTTTGTGGAAAATGCAAGAAATCTTCACGGTTTAATAAAAGACGAATTAGTAAAACTTGGGGAAGAGGTTTAATGAGAAATATTAAATTAGATATCTCCTACGACGGTACAAAATACTGCGGTTGGCAAATTCAGCCAAGAGATATAACAGTACAGGGTGTAATTGAAGATGCACTTACAAAAATACATAAAAAAAAGATTGATATAATTGGTAGTGGAAGAACCGATAGTGGAGTACATGCAGACCAGCAGATAGCTAATTTTTTAACTGATATTGACTCTATTCCACCCCAAAATTTTGCCCAGGCATTGAATTCTCTACTCCCTCTTGACATAAGAATTAATTCATCGGTATTAGTTCCATTAGAATTTCACTCAAGGTTTGATGCAATTAGAAGAACATATAAATACTATATAAAGCAGGGTAGTGTAGGACACCCAAAGGATAGAGACTACTCCTGGTTAATTAGAAGACCACTGGATATAAGGAAATTAAACAACTTGGCAAGGGTTCTTATAGGTGAACACGATTTTACAACATTTGCAGCAGCAGGAGACCAGGCTCCAACAAAAACCAGAAGAATATACAGTGCAACATTCTACCCTGAAGGTGATTTTATAGTCTTTAAAATTTGTGGAAATGCATTTTTACAAAGAATGGTAAGATCCCTTACAGGAACACTTGTTGACTTTTGCTGGAAAGAGAGGTCTCCAAAAGAGTTGGAAGATATTTTACTAGCAAAGGATAGATCCTTAGTTGGAGCAACTGCCCCCGCAAGAGGTCTATTTCTAAATAAAGTGGAGTATAAATGAAAGATTTTTGGGAACTACTTAATTTAGTAGAGGATAAAATTAAATATGGGTATAAAGAAGAGCATGAGACTCCGGAATTTTCTATACAAAATGAGAGTACCGAGTGCAGAGATTGTCCCCTATATCTAATTAGAAACTCCATTGTATATGGTAAGGGTTCCGATAATCCTAAACTTTTTATTATAGGAACTTGGCCAACAAACGAAGATGAAGCAAATAACTCTCCAATTTCCGGTGAGTGTGGTGAATTTTTAAATAAATGGATCACAGCCATGAAGTTATCACCATTTGCCGATTGCTATATAACAAATATTTTAAAATGCAAAACTGGTTGGAACAAAAGGGGTTTTAATGGGTCTCATAATTTATCCCAGGAGATTAATACCTGTTTTAACCACTTAGAAGATGAGATTATAAGATTAAAACCAAAAGTGATCTTAACCCTTGGTGAAAGACCAGCCCAGGTTATGGCTAATTCCAACCTTGAACTGGAACAGTTAAGGGGCCATATCCACAGATATAAAGGCATCCCTGTTATCTCTACATACCACCCCGAAGTTGCCCTGGAAAATTACGAAGCGTTAAGAGCCCCGGTTTGGGAAGATCTTAAACTTGTAATAAACGAGTTAAATGGCTAATTATTTAGAAGTTATATTCAATATACCTGTAAAAGCAGTTTATACCTATAAAAATATTGATCCAAATATTTTAGATATAGGATATAGAGTTGAAGCAAATCTGGGTAATAGAAAACTGATAGGTTTTGTAACAGGTGTTACAGATATAGAACCCGAGGGATTTACAGTAAAACCAATCTTAAGGGTAGTAGA
>JAFGYD010000171.1 GCA_016936295.1 Spirochaetales bacterium
AATTGCAGGACTGGCATCTGATCCTTCATCAAAATCCATGGGATCAGGAAAAGCTATTGTTGACTATCTAACTAATAAAGGTATTGAAGATGGGGCTACAAAATTCTTTGTTTTAACAACTAGAACATCGGATTGGTTTGAATCCATAGGATTTACAAAGGGAACAATAGACGATCTCCCTGTTTGGAAAAGAGAAAAATATAATGAAAAACGAAATTCCCGGGTCTATATAAAAAAGGTAGAAATTGTTTAATACTGTAATAATTGGCGGTGGTGCAGCAGGCCTTTTCTGTGGAGCAAATTTAGAAGTAGACACTTGTTTAATTCTTGAAAGTGGGAAAAAAATAGGTTCAAAAATACTAATTTCCGGTGGAGGAATGTGTAATATAACAAATATGGATTCCTCTGAGATATTTTTAAAAAAATTTGGAAATAAAAAACAGGAAAATTTCTTAAAACCTGCAATATTAAATTTTCCTACAAGAGAAACTATAAATTGGTTTGAAAAGAATGGACTCAAACTTATTCCAAGAGAGGATGGAAAAGTCTTTCCAGAGACCGAGAAAGCTCAATCTGTAATTGATATAATGCAAAGAAAAATTGCCCAAAAAGGTTACATAATAAAATATAACACTAAAGCGACTAAAGTAATTAAAAATGGGGAGTTATTTTATATAAAATGTGGAGAAGAAGAGTTTAAGTGTAAAAACCTTGTCATAGCCACTGGAGGAAAATCCTTTCCAGAAACAGGATCAGATGGATCTGGTTATAACCTTGCTAAAGATCTAGGACATTCAATAATAACTCCTGAACCTGCACTAACTTCAATAAAAATCGTTGATTATAAATTTAAAGAGATCTCTGGTAATTCTGTAAAAAAGTCTTTAGTAGACTTCTACCACAAGAATGAAGAAAAAAGATACCTTCAAGCATGTGGGGACTTATTATTTACCCACCAAGGACTTTCTGGCCCAGTTATTATTAATAATTCAAGATTTGTTAATAGTGGTGATACACTAAAATTTTCATTAATTGAGACTACAAATAAAGAGGAGACCAGGCAAACCCTAAACACAATATTTAATTCAAAGGAAAAGAAAACAATTAAGAGAGTTCTTAAAGATTTAAATATTTCAAACTCTATTATTGACAGATTTTCTGAAATCCTGGATTTTGATAAAGGTTTATTCCTGGGAAATTTAAGTAAGAATATAAAATCAAAAATTATTACTTCACTATTGGAATTTCCTGTAACTGTGAATTCCAAAATTGGGTTCAATGGAGCTATGGTGACTTGTGGAGGAGTTGGATTGGAAGAAATTAATAGAAAAACAATGGAATCCGGCAAAATAGAAAACCTCTACTTTGCCGGTGAAATTATAGATTACGATGGAGATACAGGTGGGTATAATATTCAGGCTGCATTTTCAACAGCTATGATTGCTGCCCAATCTATATCTAGGAAATAGCATGAATTTGTTTTAAAAACTCAATGGTTCTTTCATTTTCAGGGTTTTTGAAAAACTTATCAGGTACCTGTCTTTCCACAATCTTCCCTTCATCCATAAAAATTACATGGTCAGCAACCCTTCTGGCAAAACCCATTTCGTGGGTAACAACTATCATGGTCATACCTTCCTCTGCCAAAGATACCATAACATCCAAAACTTCATTTACCATTTCAGGGTCTAACGCAGATGTTGGTTCATCAAATAGCATAATTTTTGGTTGCATACATAAAGAACGAGCTATAGCAGCTCTTTGTTGCTGTCCTCCTGAAAGTTGGGCAGGGAATTTATGTGCATGCTCTGCAATATTAACCCTTTTTAAATATTTCCATGCAATTTTCTCAGCATCTTTTTTTGACATTTTCCTAACCCAAATAGGGGCTAGTGTTAAATTATCAAGTATAGAAAGATGTGGAAAGAGATTAAAACTCTGAAAACACATTCCAACTTCTTCACGTATTGCAGAAATATTCTTTATATCATCGTTCAGTTCATTACCTAAAACATTTATGCTACCTTTTTGGTGCTTTTCCAAGTGATTTATACATCTGATTAAAGTAGATTTTCCAGAGCCCGATGGGCCACAAACAACAATCTTTTCACCTGCTTCTACTCTTAGGTCAACATCCTTTAAAACATGAAAATCTCCATACCATTTATTTAAACCATTTATTGTTATTATACTGTTCTCGCTCATTTTTTATCCCCCGATTCAGGTAGTGTATTTAATTTATCCTCTGCTTTATCAGTTATTCTGGAAATGGAGTAACAGATTAACCAATAAACTATACCAGCAAAAATTAATCCTTCTGGTTCCATCCCCAACCAGTTACTATCACTAGCTAATGGATTAACAATACCAAGTAGATCAAACATTCCAATAATTAATACTAATGTTGTATCTTTAATAAACGATATTGATATACCACCAATATTTGATACTGTAATTTTAAAAACCTGTGGTAGGATTATTAAATAGGATTGTAATCCAAATCTGAATCCTAAGGATTCTGCAGCCTCGTATTGCCCTTTTGGGATAGCTTGTAAACCACCCCTAATAACTTCTGCAAGGTAAGCAGATTGGAAAAAAGTCATTCCAATTACAACCCTTACAATTTTATCTATAGCAACTCCTTCTGGAAGGAAAAATGGAACAACCACAGACGACATAAATAAAATAGTTATTAATGGTATACCTCTAAAAAATTCGATATATGCTATTGATAACCCACGAATAACAGGAAGTTCACTTCTCCGGGAAAGTGCTAAAACTACCCCAATAGGGAATGAATACAAGAGTCCTAACAAAGAGAGAATAATTGTAAGAGTTAATCCTCCCCAATCGTTTGTAGATACTTTTTCAAAGATTCCACCACCGGACAACATGATAAATATTATTAATGGCCACAATAACATATGCCCTGCAAAAATAAAAATTTTATATTTAATTCCTTTAATAAAGTAAGGTATCATAGACATTGCTATTAGAACTATAGCTACTATTATTCTCCAAATTTGATCTTTTGGAAAAAATCCAAACATAAAAAATCTAATTTTATTTACTATAAATGCCCATGTTGCACCATTTTTTGTTGCAACTGCAGCTGAATCGCCAACCCATACAGCATTAATAAATGCCCAGTTTACAAACCATATACCTACTTTTGTTAGTAAAAATATTACTAAAAGTGTTAAAATACTATTTAAAGGAGAATTGAAATAATCTTTCTTTATTTTTTTAATCAATGTCATAGGGAATCTCCTCCGTACTTATCATTTCTCCCTTTTTATTAATTATTGATGAATTATACCAATTCATTAATAAAGAAGTTACTAAACTAATACTTAAATAGGTTACCATAACTAATGACATAACCTCTAATGCTCTTCCTGTTTGATTAAGCGTTGTCCCCGCAAATACTGCGGTTAAATCTGGATAGGCAACAGCCATTCCTAAGGATGTATTTTTAATAATATTCAAATATTGGTTGGTAACAGGGGGTATCATAGTTCTCATAGCTTGGGGAACAATGATCAATCTTAATCTATCCCATGGCCCAAAACCTAAACTTTGAGCTGCTTCCATCTGTCCCTTTGGTACAGCAATAATTGAACTTCGAACAATTTCAGAAATATATGTTGAGGTATAAGTACTTAAAGCAACAACAACTGAAAATAACTCTGGTCTTAAAGTCATTCCAGAAGAAAACTTAAATTTAGTAATTTCTGGTAGAATCATACTATAAGGATTACCCATAGTAGCATATATTAATGGAACTAAAATTATACCCAAGTGCCAAATCCAATACTTCTTATGTATTCCTCTTAGAACCTGCTCTTTTTTCATTTTACTAACAAAAAAAGTCCCAATAATAGCTAAAAATACTAGTATATTAAAAGTAGAGCTATTGGCGTTTGGGACAAATGAAGGAATCGTAATACCCCTTACATTTATATATATCCAATTATTAATATTTATTGACTCTTTAAATGGTGGCAGAATATTTAAAAAAACTACTTGATACCAAAACAAAACATGTAATAGTGGTGGGATATTTCTTAATAATTCAACATAAACCTTTGAAATTCCACCAACTAATTTATTTGTAGACATTCTCATTAATCCAACAATAAATCCTAAAATTGAAGCTAACAGAATACCAATAACCGATGCTAAAAGTGTATTTAAAAGACCAATAACAAATGTTCGCCCAAATGTATCGGATTGCTTATACTCAATAAGTGTCTGGCTTATAGAAAAACCTGCCGTATCATCTAAAAACCCAAATCCTATTCCAATATTTCTTTTACTTATGTTATTTACATATGACATACCAAAGAATATAAAAACGCCAAGGAGTAGAGCAATTATACCACTTTGTATAATTAAATTTTTTCCACTGATTTTCTTCATATAATTCAACTCCTATATCAAAATAAAGACACCTCTGCCAGACAGAGGTGTAATCTTAAAATTAAATATAAGACTGTCTATCTAACAGGAATTCCATACTGTAATCCACCATCTGTCCAAAGGGCATTCAGACCTCTATCAATTTGTAATGGAGAACCTTTACCTAGTGTTCTTTCAAAACTTTCTCCGTAGTTGCCTACCTGTTTAATAATGTTATATGCCCAATCCTTTCCTAAATTAAAACCACCAGCAATATCACCTTCAACACCCAGGATTCTTTTAACATCTGGGTTTTGACTGGAAGCTTTCATTTCATCAACATTTGCAGATGTAATTCCATACTCTTCAGCATTAACCATTACTAATAGTGTCCATTTAACTATATCAAACCACTCATCATCACCCTGTCTTACAACGGGACCCAATGGTTCTTTAGAAATAACTTCTGACAACATAATAAAATTTTCCGGGTTTTTAAATTTTGTTCTTAACGCATATAACTGAGATTGATCGCTTGTTACAGCATCAGCTCTTCCTGCCTCTAGAGCAGCAGAAGCTTGATCATTTTTTTCAAATGTAATTAGTTCAAAATCCATACCATTTTTTCTAAAATAGTCAGATAAATTTAGCTCAGTGGTTGTACCTGCCTGTACAGCTATAGTTGCACCATCTAAATCTGCCAAAGTTTTTATTCCAGAATCTTTTGAAACCATAAAACCTTGACCATCGTAGTAATTTACACCAGCAAAATTAAGACCTAAACCAGCATCTCTGGAAGCTGTCCATGTGGTTACACGACTAAGAACATCAATCTCTCCCGATTGTAATGCTGTAAATCTTTCTTTAGCGCTTAAAGGTCTACATTCAATAGCTTCTGCATCGCCCAACACTGCTGCTGCAATAGCTTTTGCTAAATCAACATCGAAACCTTGCCATTTACCATCACTATCTGGAGCAGAATAACCTGGAACACCTGCCGTAACACCAACAACAACTTTTCCACGCTCTTTTACAAGCTCTAATGTTGATTTTGCAGTTTTAGTTACCGGAGCTGCATCTATATTTTCTGTAGAACCAGTAGATTTACCACTACAAGACGATAGTAGTACCAGAATTACCGAAATACTTAATAAACTCATAATTTTTTTGTTTAAACTTCTCTTCATATTTTTCTCCATTTTCTCTGTACTCACATAAAAGCAATATACATGCCAAGTTCTAAAATGGATTTATACTCAAGATTTAATGAATTCAATAGGATTCAAGCTACATTATTGTAGCCTGAAAAGAAAAACCTACAATAATGTAAGGGATTTAGTTTTGTGTATATTAAAATACTTCATATTATTACTTAACTCTTTAGCTTGGGCAGAAAGCTCTTCTGTGGATGCAGCGGCCTGGGTAACCATTTCTGAATTTTTCTGAGTATTAGTATCTAAATTTCTTAAAGTAGAATCAATCTGATCAATACTAATAATCTGTTCTTTAGACGCTTCTGCTATTTCACTTATTAGTAAAGTAACTTTTTTAACTGATTCCTGAATATCTACAAGAACATTTCCAGCATCTTTGGCAACACCAACGCCTTCTTCTACCTTTAGGTTACTCTCTTTAATAATTTCTGATACCTGTGCTGCAGCTTTATCTGATTTTTTTGCTAATTTTCTAACTTCTACAGCTACAACTGCAAATCCTTTACCTAGCTCCCCTGCCCTCGCAGCTTCTATTGATGCATTTAAAGCTAAAAGATTTGTTTGAAATGCAATACTATTAATAACCTCTATAATGTCTGAAATTTTCTGACTAGAAACATTAATTTCATTCATTGCTTCTATCATTTTATTTACAGCTTCTGATCCTGTCACACTTTTATCAAATGTCTCTTTTGACAGATTATTGGCTAAAGATGTATTGTCTGCATTAGACCTAATAGATGAATTCATCTCCTCTACAGCTGCAGAAGTCTCCTCTAAGGCAGAAGCTTGTTCTTCAGTTCTAACTGCCAGGTCTTGATTACCTTCAGAAATCAACTCACTTGCAGAGGCAATCTGATCAGAACCAAGTAAAACGCCACTAACAACATTGTATAATTTATCAATCATTGTTCTTAAAGAGTTAGCTAAATCCCCAATCTCATCGTCCTGAACTATATCAACATTAACTGTCAAATCCCCTAATGCTAATTCTTCTGTAACTTTAATACTTTTATTTAAGGAAGATATAATTTTAGAGGCAATTATTAATGCGATTAAAACAGATAAAATTAAAGCAATTATAAAGATAACTATATATGTCATTATTGTGGAATTAATCAATTTATTCATTTGTAGATTATAAGCATCTACGTGAGAAACCTGAAGTTCACCTAGTTTATTAATGCTATCTCTCATAAATGAAAAATTTTCACTAATAGATTTATCTAACTCCAAAATTTTTTGAAAATTATTATGCTGATTTCTTGTAATATCAACAACAATTCTAACCTGCTTGTTCCATTTTAGGTACAACTCATTAAATTGATTAATTAAGTCATCATCTGCTAAACCGTAAATCTCTGCGGCCTGGTTAAACCTATCGTATGTTTGCTCCATATTTTCTGCTGTACTTTCATCGTACTCTATTATTTTATCTATTTTACCTGCTTTTATTATTTCCAAGGATGCAACATAGGCCTGATAAGCATCCCTGTCTCCATTCAACACTAAAGATAGAGCTCTTTCCAAATCCAATCTTCTTTTAGATGAAAGATTTTTTAAAAGCTCATCATCTATATAAGCACCCAAAGTATCTATGATAGCTCTCATCTCTGTAAATATTTCTTCGGCTTTAATAAGGGCATCTTCCCTCTCTTTTCCATTTATAGAAGTCTGCTTTGCAGTTTCAAAAAGCTCTAAGCTCTTACTTTTCCAAATATTATAATGCTCTTTAAAGTTATTAAAATCACCCTGCATATCATTTTCAAATCTTTCCGATGGCCCCAATATTCTATCCCAGGTTTGTTCTACATTTTCATCAAAATCAGCTCTATATGTATTAACCTCTTCTATATTTAGGGCAGTCCCTGCTTTAATTGAAGAAACAAAGGCTTGATAAGCATCTCTATCTGCATCAATCATTGTAGATTTATCGTTTTGCAGTTTGGTAGTAATTTGTGTAAAATTTTCAATTCTAAAAAAACTGGTTAACCCTATAAAAAATATTAATAATATTGCAAAAGATGGAATTGCAACTATAACAAGCAATTTGTTTCTAATCTTCATTTTAAACACTCCTTACTCAATTCTAGGCTTCACCTTTTTTAAATACAATAATTTTTTTAATATCGAGATTTTTTATTGACCAAGTTAAAATGACATTCTAAAGTATTAGAATGTTAAAAAAATATTTCATATTATTATTTATACTAATTTCTATTAGTACCATAGCAAGTTATCAAGTTGATATATTAACTGGAACAAATTGGACAATAAGCGAAAAAGGGGAACCTAAGAAAAATATTTCAGTGGAATCTTCCTTAAATTTCCAATCAGAAAATAATGAAATCATTGTTCTAGAAACAACATTTAAAAACCCGGATACAAATATAACTAACGCAGGTTTAATATTTTATAAAAACAACATGGCAATGAAAGTATATGTTAATGGATTTTTAATAGATACATTTGGAGACATGCCTAAATCATTTTTCTTTGAACCATATATAACTAGAGGAATAATTATTAACCAAGCGATTTTAAAACCTGTAAACACTATTAAAATTGAAGTATGGAATGATAGTGGTATATATAAACTCAGGAAATTGGATGTTCTTGACCTATCAACATATAAAGAGAAAATGAAAACTTACAATTTTCTGGATATTCAGCTTCCAAGATTAGCTTCAATCCTGTTATTCTTTGTCGCGTTATACTCTATCTTTCTTTTTATAACATATCCAGAACGAAAACTAAGTCTTTATCTAGGCTTAGCATCCCTACTATTTGGTATTTACCTTTTAAATGTTACAATTTCAAATTCTGTTCTACCTTACATTATTTTAAAAGCAATTTTATATGGATGTTTCCCTCTTTCAATGATGTTCTTATTTTATTATTTCAATTCATTCTTCAATATTGGACTTAATAATAAAAAATTACTTATTATTACCGCACTTGGTATAATCCTGGCAATTGGTTATTTCTTTCAAAACAATAGTGCAAAACTGGATTCATGGCACTCATTAATGCTTATTTATCCTGTAACTGTAATTGTATTTGGAACAATTGGGGCAATTAAAAATTTACTTCAAAAGAAAAAAGGCTCTATTCCTATTCTAATTGGTCTTTTTATGGCTGTTTTCTTTTCTGGATATGATATCTATTATTTTATAGGAGATATAACACCAATAATACTACTACAAGGTTTAGGGTTTATGACTATGATCTTTGGGTCTTTTTATAGTTTCTCTGTAGAGATTGCTGATACAAATAAACAATGCTCAATTTTAGCAACAAATCTGCAAAAAAATAATGAACACAAAGAACTACTATTTACGAATATACAAAAAAATACAGTACAGTCAGAAAGTTCAAGTTCATTATTAAATGAAAGTATCGATAGAGTTGGATCTCTAGTTTCCCAATATTTTGTAAGCGTAGATAATATAAATAAAAATCTTTTAAATCAGAATGAACATGTAATAAAAAACAGAGAAAATGTTGATTATATATTTGATGCAATACAAAATACATCAAAAATGGTTGATAAACACGGAAATTTAGTTGAAATAACCGTTGAAGACTTAAAAGAACTTTCGAAAGAGATTCATCAAGTTGATAATCTTGTAAAAAAATCGGGGAACACTATAGAAAAATTAACAAATGTGTGTGTATCTGCAGATAAAGATGTTGCAACATCAATTATCTATATAAATGATTTAGTTGATTATTCTAAAAAGATTAACGATATTGTTAAATCGATAACAGAAATATCAGAGCAGACAAATATTTTATCAATAAATGCAGCAATTGAAGCAGCACGATCAGGTCATATGGGTAAAGGATTTGCAGTTGTTGCCGGGGAAATTCGAAGTTTGGCTAATCGATCTGGGGAGAGTGCAAGTAAAATTGATGAAATAATGGGGACAATGATAAATAAAATTATGAATATTCAAAATCAGGAGGGTCAGGTTTCCAGACGGCTAAAAGAGATTATTTCTGAAAACTCCCAAATAGCAAAGGATATAAATGATATATTTAAAGGACTCCAGAGTCAGATTGATTGCAATACACGAATAGAAAAAACTGTAAAAGAGTTAATAGATACAGTTCAGAAAATATCTATGCAAACTAAAAAACAGAAGACTAGTGGGGAAGTATTAAAAAATTCATTAGAACTACTTACAACAATAACTGAAACAATATTACAGGCATCAGCAGAGCAAAAAAGCTGTAATGAAGAATTAAAAGTTAATCTGAATCAGCTACAAAAGGTATCTGAAAATAACCTGGAAGTTATTACAGATTTAAAAACCTTAACTAACTGATTCAGATAAAATTCTATTCCTCTTTATGTCTTGGTCTAATTCGACTCATGATGTAGAGGAATGGGGTATCTATTATTGCAGCTATATATTTAATTACTAAAGTAGTAATTATTACAGATCCAACAATACTAAATGGGAAAATACCAACTAGAGCGAAACCAAAGGTTACAAGTAGTGTATCTACTAACTGAGAGATAAATGTTGAACCATTATTTCTAATCCAAAGTGTTTTATGGCTGCTGTTCCACTCTTTAATTTTAGAGTATACAAAAACATCTAAACTCTGACTGATAAAGTATACTAAATTCCCTACTAATACAGCTTTAAATGTACCCCCATTAACAGAGAAAAATAGTTCTAATGCAGAATTAAAATTTGAACTATAATCTAAACCTTTGAAAAGAGTAGATATAAACATAATTAGAATAAATGATAAATTTGCAAATATAGAGATATTTACTGCTTTACGGGCTTCTTTATAGCCATACTTCTCGTTAAGTAGATCGGTTGCAAGAAAAATTCCAGCAAACATAACATTTCCTAAAGTTGCCTCTAATTCAAATAGTCCAAAATTAAAAAGAACACCTTTGTTTACTTGTAGATTGGCTGCAATAACACTAAGGATAATATATCCTAGTATTCCTCTCTTTCCAAATAAACGGAAAGCCAAAGAGATCAATGCAAAATTAATTAATGCAAAGACAAAAAAGATTGATAAGTTACTCATTATAGACTCCTAGTTTTGTTTCGCAGGATGGTTACGAACTGCGGCTGTTAAACAGCGTTAAAAATCTATTGTAAATGCCTGTAAAAATCAAGGGTTATAGTCTAATATTTTATATATGAATAGATACAGTGTTATAGAAAAAAAAATCCCACGAGAAATTGTCCTTTTAAAAGGTAGACCTTGTGCGTGGGGGAAGTGTAGTTTTTGTGACTATATAGATGATAATTCTACAAACGAAGAATTAAACCATAATACAAACATCGAGGTTCTAAAAAATATCACAGGGAAGTATGGGGTAATTGAAGTTATAAATTCAGGAAATATATTCGAATTACCTAAAGATACATTAGTATTAATAAAAGATATAATAATTAAAAAAAACATACACACACTTTTCTTTGAAGCACACTGGATTTATCGTAAACGAGTTCAAAGCATGAGAGATTATTTTGGTATTAATTGTATAGTTAAAACAGGGTTGGAGAGCTTTAATAAAAAATTCAGAGAGCAGATACTAGTAAAAGGTTTTTCATATAAAAATATAGAGGAAATAAAAATGTATTTTGATTCTGTATGCCTAATGCCGGGAATAAAAGGACAGACACAGAAAATGATAAAACAAGATATTAAATTGGCAATGTCAAACTTTAAACATTTTACTGTAAATGTATTTATTAAAAACACCACAAATATAGAGCCTGATCCTGTTTTAATTAAATGGTTTCAGGACAACTATAAGTGGTTAGATGATGAAAAAAAATGTGATGTACTATGGATTAATACAGATTTTGGGGTAGGCAATTAATTACTTTGCAGAGAGTTTGCCTGTATAAGAATCAATTTCCAACTTCAAAATTGTAATCCATTCAAGAACTTTAGGTTTATAATAATTATCATTTTTACCATGCTGTTCCATTAAAATATCTAAAGCCTCTCGTTTTAGTATTGGGTTTGTTATAAACTCAATTTTACCAAAGCCAACAATTGACCTGAATTTAGAGGTCCATTTACAGGAAATATCACCTTTTACTAATTCATAACTATCTTCTATTTCAAAAGAAACCCTATTATTATCCTTTAGCAGATCTAATTTCTTACCTTCCGGTGCACAGTGCATATATATCGCATTGTTAAAATAACCATAATTCATAGGAACAATATAGGGATATTCTTTATCAAACATAGCAATTCTGCATACATTTGAACTCTTTAATATTTCTTCCAAAACAGCTTGATCTGTTATCTCTTTATCACTTCTTCGCATATTCACATATTACTAAAATTTAAAAAAACTTACACTATCTTTTAAAGTTTCGGCCTGAAATTGCAAATCTGAAGCGGACATTGACAACTCTTCTGCAGTACTAGCATTACTTTGAGTAATTGTATTTAACTGTAGCACAGCTTGGTTAATCTGTTGAACTCCAATATTCATCTCTTTACATGCAACACTTATTTGGGTTACAAGCATTTTTGATTTATCCATTTCAGGCATAGCATTTTTTAATTCATCTCCCGAATTATTTGAAAGAATCACACCATCATTTGTAAATTGTTCAATTTCATCCGATGCCATAGTGCTTCTCTCTGCTAACTTATGAACTTCTGCAGCTACAACTGCAAATCCTTTTCCTACTTCACCTGCTCTTGCGGCTTCTATTGCAGCATTGAGAGCCAGGATTTTGGTTTGGCCAGCAATACTTGCAACATAAGAGACTTTTTTTGAAACATTATTCATGGTAATGATCATATCGTTTGTCTTATTATTTATAATATCCATTTTAGCTGCTACATTTTTAGTTAATTGTTCACTAAGTTCAGTATTTTCTTCATTTGTTTGTATATTAGCCCCGAATTCTTCCAATGTAGATGAAATCTCCTCTACAGAACTTGCTTGCTCTGTTGCACCGGAAGCAACATTTTCTGAACTTAATTTTAATGTTTTTGATGATTCAAAAATAGCATCTGTCCCATTCATAATATCTTCAATAATAGAAATTAATTTTAATTGCATATTATCTAATGCTCCTAACAGCTCTCCTATTTCATCTTTGGTTTTTATTTTTATTTTTTCATTTAAATAGCCATTAGAAATGGAAACAGTTAGATTTTTAGCTTCAATTATAGAATTAATCAGTGGGTTTAAAATTGTTGCAAATACTATAAAAAATATAATTATAGAAATTAAAACACCAACTGTAATTAGTTTTAAAAAACTATTTAAAAAACTGTACAAATCCTTTTCATAGATAGTTACACAAATGTAGCTATCATAATTTTCAAAATATTTAAAATATTGAAACTTCCACTCGCCCTTATCTGTTTCTGGCCATTTGTACCTAGTTTTAAAATCTCCTTCTTTTGCTCTCTTTAATTGCTTAAAGAAAATAGCATTGGAGTAATCCTCACCTTCAAGTGAAGGATGAATAGTTAATATACCTTTTGAATCTATTAAAAAAGGGTATCCATTTTCATAATACTTTTTGGTTTCAAAAATATTTTTTATAAAATTATAATTCTTCTCTTTTATTCCAACATAGAGAATACCTTGAATTTCACCATTCATTAATATTGGTTCATAGGCTGTTAAATACCAATCATTTACTACAAATGCTCTACCGTAGTAAGTAATCCCCTTTTCAATAGTTTTTATAACTGTAGAACTATTTGGAATATAAGTTCCTACAGCTCGTGTCCCATCTAACTTCATCACATTTGTTGATACCCTTAAGTAACCATCATCTATTTTTTGGAAAATTGTAGCAGTCTCTACAGATTCACTTTTTATTAGATCTACGACTTCGTAATTCTTATATATAGGCGAACCATTTATCTCCCAAATAGGAATATTATACTCCTTTTTCGTCCCTGAAATTTGGTCTGTACCGCTAACATTAATAAAGTCTGTAGTTGAATTAAATCCTCCAAGATTACTAATAATAGAGTGGGCTAATTTTAATGAGATATTTACACTTTCCTGTTTCTGATTAACATGATCGGTAAATATTGTATTTAAATCTTCAAGATGACTCAACATCTCAATATCCGTAGTTCTAATGAATGCTGTTTTTTGTGTCTGATACACTACAATACCGAGAGTTGTAAATATTACTATTAGTAATAGTAATGTAACTAAATAAATTCTCGATTTTATCTTCATAATTTATAATCTTAGATAATGTCTAAATGATTTTCCATTAAAAAGTATTTTATATTTACTTTTACAAAAAAAAATATTAGATTAAGAGAACTTAATAGTTAACTAAACTTAACTATTAAAGGAGTAGAGATGACAAATATTAATAACAATGAATTTGTTAGTAAATTTAGTGAATTCATGGAGTTAACTGTTCATTTAAATATGAGAAGGACTCACCTATTTGCCAAGGGGGCAGGATTGTCGATACCCCAACTACACTGCCTGTTCAGGATGAAAAAGAAAGAGGCTTGTCATGTTAAAGAGGTTGGTTCAATTTTTGAAATTTCCACTCCTGCAGCAAGTCAAATGCTAGATAAATTAGTACAGATGAATTTAGTAAAAAGAGAGGAATCATCTAAGGACAGAAGGATTAAAAACCATAGCTTAACTGACAATGGAACTAATTTAGTAAATTCTTTCTTTTCAAATGTAAAAATGTACAATAATAAATTAGCAAACGAATTTGAAGAAATTGAGTATGCTGAAGTTTTATATATACTTGAAAAAATAACTACTAAAATGAAAGAAAGGGAGAACAATGTTAAAACTATTTAAATATTTAAAACCATATTTATTCCCGGTAATTATTGCTGTAGGCTTACTATACTTACAGGTAAATACAGATCTGTCACTACCGGACTATATGTCAAAAATTGTAAATACAGGTATACAGCAAGGAGGGATTGAATATCCTATTCCATCTGTAATTAGAAATTCAGAATTAAAAAATATCGAGAAAAACTTAGATGATATTAATTTAAGACATCTACAACAGATCTATAAAAATTCAGATAGTGAGAAAACTTTTATCGATATAAACGGGAAACTATCTGAAGATTTTATTATTCAATTCTCAAAGGCATTTATTTTATCCAAAAATATGGGTCAGCTTATAGAAGGACAGGATAATAATGTAATTATTCAAATAGGAATAAGTCTTGTAAGGGCAGAATATGAAGTTTTAGGTATAGATATGCAATTATTGCAAAGTACATTTATCCTTAAAACAGGTGGGATGATGCTTCTAATGACACTAATATCAGTACTATGTGCAGTTAGTGTTGGTTTTATTGGATCTAAAACTGCTGCTGGCGGAGCCCGAAAAATAAGAAGTGAAATTTTTGAAAAAGTAGAAAGCTTTTCTAGTGCAGAATTTGATACATTCTCAACAGCTTCATTAATTACCAGATCTACAAATGATGTAACCCAAATACAGACAGTTATTTTTATGATTATAAGAATGGTTATTTATGCACCTCTATTGGGAGTTGGTGGATTTATTAGAGCAATGGGGAAAGCACCTTCAATGGGTTGGCTAATTGGTCTTGCTGTTGTTATTCTACTTACAATAATTATATCTGTTATGTCTATTGCAATGCCAAAATTCAAAAAAGTACAAGAACTTGTAGATAAGCTAAATCTGGTTGCCAGAGAAAATTTATCGGGACTACTTGTTGTTAGAGCTTTTAATAGGCAAAAATTTGAAGAAAATAGATTTGATAGTGTTAACAAAGACTTAACAGCAACAAACCTGTTTATCTCCCGTACAATGGTAACACTAATGCCGGTAATAATGCTTATAATGAATGGACTATCTATAGCTATTATTTGGGTAGGTTCTAAACAAGTCTCCTTAGGATATATGCAAGTTGGGGATATGATGGCATTTATACAATATGCAATGCAAATTGTTATGTCATTTATGATGCTTTCAATGGTATTTATTTTCCTACCAAGGGCCTCGGTTTCAGGAAAGCGTATAATTGAAGTATTAGAAACAGAATCATCTATAAAAGATAAAAAAACGACAACTCCTCTACCTGATAAAATTAAGGGAGAGATTGAATTTACAGATGTTACATTTAAATATCCCGGAGGTGAAGTTGATGCACTATCAACTATCTCATTTATTGCAAAACCAGGAACAACTACAGCCTTTATAGGGTCTACAGGGTCTGGAAAAAGTACAATTGTCAATTTAATACCCAGGTTCTACGATGTAACTAGTGGCCAAATAACACTGGATGGAATTGATATAAGGGATTTAGATCAGAAAACCCTACGATCGACTATAGGTTTTGTCCCTCAAAAAAATGTTCTTTTTTCTGGAACCATTGAATCAAATTTGAAATATGGAAATAAAAATGCAACAAAAAATGATTTGGAAAGAATTGTTAAAGTTTCTCAAGCCCATGAATTTATAAAGCAAAAAGATGAAGGATTCAATTTCCCAATTTCCCAGGATGGAACAAATGTCTCAGGGGGTCAA
The DNA here is from genome assembly GCA_016936295.1 of Spirochaetales bacterium. Lineage (GTDB taxonomy): Bacteria > Spirochaetota > Spirochaetia > DSM-2461 > DSM-2461 > Thiospirochaeta. Next base: position 16,142 of record JAFGYD010000171.1, read on the forward strand.
AGACAACGTTTAGCAATTAGCCGGGCATTAATGAAAGATGCATCAATTTATGTTTTTGATGACAGTTTTTCTGCTTTGGATTTTAAAACAGATGCTACTCTACGTAGGGAGTTAAAGGATAGTATTGGTGGTAAAACAGTCATAATTGTTGCTCAAAGAGTAGCTACAATTATGAATGCAGAACAAATAATTGTCTTGGATGATGGAAAAATAGTAGGTCAAGGTACTCACAAGGAACTACTTCAAACATGTAAAGAATATATCGAGATTGCAAATTCTCAGTTAGGATTACAGGAGTAAATATGAGCCAGGAAAACGATATAAGAAAACAAAATAAACCCAAAATGGGTATGGGCATGGGTATGGGGCCAGGACATGGGCGAGGAATGTCTGGTGAGAAAGCAAAAAACTTTAAGGGTACAATGAGCCGTTTGGCAGGCTATATGTCTAAATATAAGATCAAAATAATTGTAGTTATATTTTTTGCGATATCCTCTACTGCGTCTATGATTATAGGTCCTAAAATAATGGGTAATGCAACAACAACCCTTTTTACAGGATTACTACAGAAATTAAAGGGTAGTGGTGAAATTGATTTTAAATTAATTAGTTATCTTCTAGCCGGGACTTTAATGCTATACCTAATTTCTGCTCTTTTTTCATATATAATGGGTTGGATTATGACATCTGTATCAACCGACATTACATACAGACTAAGAAAAGATATCTCTCATAAAATGAACAAGATACCACTTAATTACTATGATAAAACAAACCATGGACAAATTTTATCCAGAATTACAAACGACGTAGATACTGTGAATCAGACATTATCCCAAAGTATGACACAAATTATAACCTCTATATTTACTGTAATAGGTGTTATGGTAATGATGCTTTCAATAAATTGGATGATGACTTTAGCAGCCTTTGTTATTTTACCACTTTCAATGGGATTAGTAGGAAAAATAATAAAACAATCTCAAAAATACTTTAAAGAACAGCAAGCTTCTATAGGTAATGCAAACGGACACATAGAGGAGATGTATGGTGGCCATTTAGTGATGAAAGCTTTTAATGGTGAAGATGCAAGTATTGAAAAATTTGAAACCTTTAACGATAGTCTCTACAAAAGTGCATGGAAATCCCAATTTTTATCAGGAATGATGATGCCTATAATGACATTTGTAGGAAATATAGGATATGTCCTAATTAGCATCCTAGGTGGTTATTTAGCTATAAAAAAAGCAATTTCTGTAGGAGATATTCAGGCTTTTATTCAATATGTAAGAAATTTCAATCAGCCTATAGGTCAATTAGCTAATATATCAAATGTACTTCAGCAAACAGCTGCTGCAGCTGAGAGAGTTTTCGAATTTCTAGATATTGAACAGGAAATATCAGAAACAAAAACACCTGTAGAAAACATAAATAGCAAAGGTGAAGTAGAATTTAAAAATGTACATTTTGGATACAATCCAAATACTCCAGTTATTAAGAATTTTTCTGCAAAAGTAGCACCAGGAACTAAAGTTGCAATTGTAGGGCCAACAGGTGCGGGTAAAACAACAATAGTAAAATTACTAATGCGATTTTACGATGTTAATTCTGGAGAAATATTAGTAGATGGTAACAATATTCAGAATTTTACAAGAAATGAACTGCGAAATAACTTTGCAATGGTGCTGCAAGATGCATGGTTATACAACTCTACCATTATGGAAAATATTAGATATGGAAACCCTAATGCAACAGATCAACAGGTAATTGAAGCAGCAAAAGCAGCCCATGCAGACCATTTTATACATACACTCCCGGATGGATACAATATGATCCTAAACGAAGAGACAAGTAATATCTCCCAGGGACAGAAACAGCTTATAACAATTGCAAGGGCAATTTTAGCGAATCCTAAAATACTAATTTTAGATGAGGCAACCAGCTCTGTTGATACAAGAACCGAAGGATTAATTCAAAACGCTATGGATAACTTAATGGAAAATAGAACAAGTTTTGTTATAGCACATAGATTATCAACTATTAGAAATGCAGATTTAATTCTTGTTATGAAAGATGGGGATATTATTGAACAGGGAACACATAACCAGTTATTGGAAATGAGTGGTTTCTATTCGGAACTTTATCTAAGCCAATTTGATAAAATAAATTAGTAAAAATAAGAACTCTACCATGAGAGGAATTTATTGGTAGAGTTTTATTTCTTTTTTTTATATAATGATTTTAAGGATATATAATTGAAATCTCATTTGAAGTTTATTTTTAAATTATTAATATTAATCTCTTTTAATGTTTTTTTTAGCTGTACTACATTCGTAGATGGTATTGCTGATAATTACATGAATTCTGACATTGAATATTTTGAATATAACGATTTAAAAATTAGATATTCTGACACAGGATCAGGTACACCAATAATTTTTCTACACGGATTAGGAGCTTCCTCTTTTACTTGGAGATATCTGTATAAATACTATAGCTTGGAGTATAGAGTAATCAGTCTTGATTTAAAAGGATTTGGCGATTCTTCAAAACCCAATGATAATGACTATCGGATTTCAGATCAAGCAAAAATTATTCAGAAGTTTATTAATGAGAAAAACCTTAGCAATGTAACTCTTATAGGGAATTCCTATGGAGGCTCCGTTGCACTTTCAACATTTGCTAATGCAGATACAAAAACAAAGGGAAAAATTTCTAACATGATTTTAATAGATCCCGCTGCGTATAGACAGGAAAAAATGCCTGGATATATATCTCTACTTCAAACACCACTTATAAACAAATTAACACTATATATTAGTCCTAAAAACTTAATTGCGAAGATTATTTTAAAATTAATTTTTTACAATGATTCTTTAATTACAGATGAAATGGTGCTGACTTACGGTAATTTATTAAAAGATGGAGAGGCACATAATGCTTTAATTCAAACAGCAATTGGTGTTTCTGATAAAGAAACAAGTGATATATCAAGCTTATATAAACAGATAAATATTCCTGTTCTTATTATTTGGGGCAACAACGATAAAATAATAGAAAAAAATGACGGTATAAAATTAAACAACGATCTCCCAAAATCAGAGCTTGTTATACTTGACGATTGTGGACATATCCCACAGGAAGAACAACCAGAAATTACTATCAATGTAATCAATAACTTTCTGGAAAGCTCTAGTACATTTTAACCAATATTTTCCATTTCAAAAATCTCCTTTCCTTCAATAGAAATCATTTCAGGATTCCATGGAGGATCAAAAGTTACCAAAATTTCTACCTTATAGATTTCATCTATATTTTTTAAAGAGTGGGTAATGGAACTTAAAAGAAAATCTGCAACTGGACAATTTGGAGATGTGAATGTCATTAAAATATTACAATAAAATCCTTTAGCACACTCTTCAAATTCAATTTTATATATTAATCCTAAATTAAATATATCTACCGGAATTTCCGGATCATAGATTTTTTTTAATTTCTCAACTACTTTTTCATAAAGTGTCATTTACAACCTCCAAAGTGCTGCATATTCTAATATCCTATTAATCATGTGAAACAGTCCATTTTGTCTTGTTGGACTTATTATTTCCGTTAGATTTAAAACTTCCAGATCCTTAACATTAAAATTAATAATATCCAAGGGTTCTATTCCTGAAAAAATATACACAAGGATTGAAACCAAACCCTTAACAATTACAGAATTACTATCTGCCTTTATTATAATTTTACCATCAACTAAAGATGGCAATAGCCAAACCTTTGAAGTACAACCATGAATCAAGAGTGAATCATCCTTTAATTCATCTTCTAAAATATTTAGTCTTCTTCCCAAGTCCACTATATATTCGTATTTATCTATATCCTCTTCAAAAAATTCTAAATCCTGTCTTATTTTTTCTATTCTTTCACTTATCATATTAACCTCTTAGAATTTTTATAGCTTTTATTAAGCCACTAAAAAAAAGTTGAATGTCGGATTCATTAGAATAAACACCTAAACTAATTCTTAGTGTTCCATCAATTCCCAGGGACTCCATAATTGGCATTGCGCAATGATGTCCAGCCCTAACTGCAATTTTTTGTTTATCAAGTAGAATTCCTAGATCTATTGGAGTAATACCATCTACATTAAAACTAATATTACCCATATTATGTGTATCACCCCAAACTGTAACACCATCAATTTTATTAAATTCACTATATATAATTTTTATAAGTTTCTTTTCATTTTCTTTAATATTATTAAATCCAACAGATTTAATATATTCGACACCTTTTTTAAATCCAATAACACCTGCTATATTCTGTGTACCTGCCTCGAATTTTAAAGGTGCAGGCAAATATGTTGATTGCTTATACGAAACCCTATCAATAACTGCACCACCTGTTTGATATGGGGTCAGATCATTTATTATACTACTATTCACATACAACGCACCTACTCCAGTTGGTCCATAACATTTATGAGCTGAAAAAGTGTAGAAATCTGGTTGTAACCAAGACATATCAAGTTTTAACTTATTTGCAGCTTGAGCCCCATCAATTAGAATTTTTGCATTATATTTTCTACTTAAATCAATTATCTCTTTTATTGGGTGTAGAATACCAAATGCATTGGATATATGAGTTATTGATAGAAATGAATCTCTATTTTTCTTTAAAAGATCTTCTAAATGGTTAAGATCAATTGTTAAATCCTTATTATACCCTATAACTTCTAAACCATTTCCTAAAGTTCTCCCTTGCATATGCCAAGGAGTAATATTTGAATGGTGTTCCAGTGACGAGATAATCACACTTTTAAAATTATTTTTCACATATGAGTTAGCTACTAAATTTATTCCTTCTGTTACACCTTTGGTAAAAATTAGTGTGTCCTTTGGTCTACCCCCTATAAACTCTTTAATATAATTTCTAGACTCCTCAAATTTAGTAGTAGTTTTATCCCCATGATTATAACTTCCCCTATGGGTATTTGAACAGTAATGGGTATAATATTCCATTATTGAATCTAAAACTATTTGTGGCTTTTGAGTTGTAGATGCACTATCTAAATAGACAATATTATTATTTCTAAAATATGGAAAGTCATCCTTTATCATGGAAAAAACTCCTTATTTCTTGATTATGAATCCTATCCAAAATATCTTTTTTAAATGCTTCGAGCAAAATTTCTTCTACTAACTTAGTAGAAAGTCCTCTTTGTTTCATATAAAAAATATCATCGTTATTAAGCTTTCCAACCGTAGCCCCATGTGTAGCTTTAACATTACTATTGTGGATATTTAATCTAGGTTTATTTAAAATCCTGGAATTATTTGAGAGCATAATTGCTTTTGAAATTTGTGAAGAGCTAGAATCCTGGGCTCCAACTGCAATATGACTGTCTCCGTCGTACATTGCATAACTAGTTCCATTTAAAATATGCCTAAATTCCTGTTTACTTCCTGTTTCATTTTTTAAATGATTTATTTTACATACATTTCCATGTCTATCTGCGCTATTTAATTCTACAATCCCGGATACCTCTGCAGTTGAATCAGGTTTATTAAGATTTATATCCCAAAAATTTATAGATACTTTACCTTGTTTATCAGTTAAAACAGATTCAAATTTACCCACACCAACACTAACGTTATAATTATTAAAAATGCTTGTTTCATTGTCTATAAAATCCATTCTGGAATAATTGAGGAATGACTCTTCAATAGAAAAGTTTCTATTATTAACAATTAATTTATCAGCACTTGATATATTTAATTCTAAAAGATCTGCTTTAATGTTATTTTTACATTGGATATTAAAATCCGAAGCTATGGCTACCCCACTCCCTGTATAATAATTTTTAATAACAATTGGTTTGTCAGGTTGTAGTATAATTTCAAAATTATACTGCATTAATCGTAAATTATAGAATTCATCATTTAGAGGAATTAAAGATGTAAAGGGAATATCATCTACATACTCCAATTTTAAAAAATCATATTCATTATTGTAATCAGGTACTCCATTAAAAACATTTATATTGTAAAAATCTTTGTAGTCATCTACATCCAGATCTCCACCTAGTAAAAATTTATATTTTTTATTAATTACATCTGAGTAATCAAAATTTTTAAATTCGTCCATACCCACTCTCTTCTAACCGGTCAACTATTTCAATCCCACCGCTTTCTACGATCTTTCCTCCAGACATAATATGAACAAAATTAGGCTTTATATAATCAAGGACTCTTTTATAATGGGTTATTATTAAGATTGATCTCTTCCCATCTAAAAGTTTGTTTACTCCCTCACCCACTTTTTTTAATGCATCAATATCCAAACCTGAATCAATTTCATCTAAAATTATTAAATCAGGTTCAAGTAACAGCATTTGTAAAAGTTCATTAGTTTTTTTCTCACCTCCAGAAAACCCATCATTAACATAACGCTTTAAAATATCGTTATTAATTTGAAGATCACTTGTTAAATCCTTAATCTTTTTCATTATCTCAACAGAAGAAAGATCATCTTTTCCTTCAAATTCTCTTTTTACATTTATAATTGTTTTAAGAAAATATAGATTGTTTACACCTGGAATCTCTCTTGGACTTTGAAAACTCATAAATATTCCTCTATTAGCCCTCTCTTCAGGTTCCATTTGCAATAAATCTTTATTTCTATATGTAATTTCACCACCTAAAACTTTAACACTAAAGTGCCCAGTTATAGTCTTTGCCAGAGTAGATTTTCCGCACCCATTTTGACCCATTAAAGCATGAACCTCTCCCCTCTTAATATTTAAATTAAGACCATCTATTATTTTCTTATCCTCAACCTCTACTTTCAGGTTATTTATATTTAATAATTCCATTATCCTACACTCCCTTCCAAACTTAAATTAAGAAGCTCTCTAGCCTCTACAGCGAATTCCATTGGTAACTCATTAAGAACTTCTTTGCAAAAACCATTAACAATCATACTAACTGCATCTTCTGGATTTATCCCACGCTGTCTTATATAAAAAAGCTGCTCATCGCTTATTTTTGATGTTGTTGCCTCATGTTCAACAACTGAACTATTATTCTTGGTGTCTATATAAGGGAAAGTATGAGCAGAACACTCATCACCTATTAATAAAGAATCACATTGAGAAAAATTCCTTGAATTATCGGCTTTTGAATTAAATTGAACTAAACCCCGATAACTATTCTTTCCTTTTAAACCGGAGATTCCCTTGGAAATAATTGTCGATTTAGTGTTTTTCCCTATATGAATCATTTTTGTTCCTGTATCAGCTTGCTGCATTAATGATGTTAAAGCTACAGAATAAAACTCACCTACAGAGTTATCACCTTTAAGTATACAGCTTGGATATTTCCACGTTATTGCAGAGCCAGTCTCAACTTGAGTCCATGAAATTTTTGCGTTTTCGTGGCAAATCCCTCTTTTTGTTACAAAGTTAAAAATACCACCCTTTCCATTTTCATCCCCTGGATACCAGTTTTGAATAGTTGAATACTTTATATGGGCATCTTTATGAGCTATTAATTCAACAACAGCAGCATGTAATTGGTTTTCGTCACGAACTGGTGCAGAACAACCCTCATTATATGAAACATAACTACCCTCATCCGCAATAATTAAAGTTCTTTCGAATTGTCCTGTATTTTGGGCATTTATTCTAAAATAGGTTGAGAGCTCCATTGGGCACCTTGTATTCTTGGGAATATATACAAAGGTTCCATCTGTAAAAACTGCACTGTTTAAGGTGGCAAAAAAATTATCTGCATAGGGAACAACAGAACCAAGATATTTTTTTAATAATTCAGGATAATTTTGGGCTGCTTCACTTATTGAACAGAAAATAACACCTTTTTCTTTTAAATGTTCATGAAAAGTAGTTACAACAGATACAGAGTCAAACACCGCATCAACTGCAACACCAGCTAAAATTTTCTGCTCTTCTAAAGGTATCCCCAATCTTTCGTAAGTTTTTAAAATACTCTCATCAACTTCATCTAAACTGGCAATTTTTTTCTTAGGTTTTGAAAAATAGCTAATATTTTGATAATCAATTTTCTGATGTTCAATATTAGCCCAATTCGGTTCAACTTGACTTACCCATTTATTATAAGATTTTATTCTAAAATCCAGGAGCCAAGGTGGTTCTTTTTTTAATTCCGATATTTTTTTTATAACTTCAATATTTAATCCAGCAGGTAAAGTCTCAGACTCTACATCAGTTGTAAAACCTAACTTATAGCCTGCTGATATATGTTTATCTAATAGATCCATAATATTAATCCTTATTAGTAATAATTATCAATCTAATTAAGGATTATTTCAAGCCTATTACTTTAATTATTTAAATATTAACTACTTTGAAAGATCTTCTGTAATGGTCTTTGCCGCTACTCGTCCCTCTCCCATGGCTAGTATTACTGTTGCTGCACCTAAAACAATATCTCCACCAGCATAAACGCCCTGTATTGAAGTACGTTTATTTTCATCAACGGTTATATTTCCCCATTTATTAGTATCAAGATTTTGAGTTGTCTGTTTTATTAATGGATTGGAACCATTTCCTAATGCAGGAATAACTGTATCCATCTCTAAAATAAACTCACTCCCTTTAATCTCGACAGGTCTCCTTCGTCCAGAATCATCAGGTTCTCCCAATTCATATTTTAAACACTCAATTGCAGAAACTTTCCCATCGGAATCACCAATTATTTTTGTTGGATTTGTTAAAAAATGAAATTTTATGCCCTCTTCCTCAGCATGTTCAATTTCCTCAGCCCTAGCTGGCATTTCATTTTTAGTTCTACGATAGATAACATTAACCTCTTCAGCACCTAATCTTAATGCCATCCTAGCTGCATCCATAGCAACATTCCCACCACCTAAAACAGCAACTTTTTTTGAATTATAAATAGGTGTATCAACATGTTCCTTATCGTAGGCTTTCATTAAATTAGATCTTGTTAAATATTCATTTGCAGAAAAAACCCCAACTAAATTTTCCCCTGGAATATTCATAAATTTAGGTAAACCTGCTCCAGACCCTATAAAAACTGCATCGAATCCATCTTTGGTCAATAATTTCTCTACGGTTCGTGTTCTACCAACAAGAAAATTCATATGAAATTTTACTCCCATATTCTTTAAAGACTCAATCTCTTTCTCTACTATCACTTTCGGTAGACGAAATTCCGGAATTCCGTAAATCATTACTCCACCCGGCTTATGAAATGCCTCAAAAATTTCTACGTCATGACCATCTTTTCTTAAATCAGCAGCCACAGTTAAACCAGCAGGACCTGAGCCTATTATTGCTATCTTTTTCCCAGTAGCAGGTTTTATTTGTGGAGTTTTAATATTATTACTATCTCTTTCAAGGTCTGCGACATAACGCTCAACTCTACCTATAGCAACAGATTTCATAGGATCTTTATATAACTTACCCACTGTACAGAATTCCATACACTGTGATTCCTGAGGGCAAACTCTACCACAAATTGCAGGAAGTAAACTGGATTCTTTTATTATATCAACAGACTCCTGAAAATTCCCTTTAGCTGCTGCATCCAGAAATCCAGGAATATTTATTCCCACAGGACAGCCGTTAATACAAGGAGCATTCTTACACTGAAGACAACGGGAAGACTCTACAATTGCTTGTTCCTTAGTATATCCTAGAGCTACTTCATTCTGATTTTTTCCTCTAAGTATTGGATCCTGAGCAGGCATATCCATTTGAGGTATATCTCTTCTCTCTTTAGGAGTTAATACATTTTTTTTATCCTTAATATTATTAAAAAATTTTACTGCTTCAGCTTTTAATTCTTCTGGATCTTTATAATGCATTATTTTTCACCTCCATGAGTTAGACCTATTCTACATTTATGTGTTGCTTCAGCTTCCTGAGATTTATATGATTTCTGACGCAACATCATATTATCAAAATCAACTTTATGCCCATCAAATTCAGGCCCATCCACACATACAAATTTTGTTTCACCACCTACAGTAACCCTACAACCACCACACATTCCTGTACCATCAACCATAATAGTATTTAAACTAACCATAGTGTGTACGTTGAATGGTCTAGTTGTTTCGGATACAAACTTCATCATAATAGGGGGACCAATAGCAATAACTTCATTAGGAATATTTCCTTCACATAACTCTTTCAATGGAGCTGTTACCAAATCTTTTCGACCATAAGATCCATCATCGGTACAGATAATAACTTCATCGCTCCATTTTTTTATATCTTCTTCCATTATTAGAAGATCTTTATTTCTTGCACCTATAATGGATATAACTTTATTTCCTGCTTTTTTATACGCTTGAACAATTGGATGAAGAGGAGCAACACCTATACCTCCACCAACACATACAACAGTTCCAACATTTTCTATTTTTGTGGGCATACCTAACGGGCCAAGCAGATTTTCTATATAGTCGCCTTCGTTTAGCCGAGATAAATTTATTGTAGTTTTTCCTACTGCTTGATAAATAATGGTAATTGTACCTTTATCTTCATTTGCATCGGCAATTGTTAAAGGAATACGTTCTCCAAAATGGTTATCTAATTGAAGGATTATAAACTGTCCGGCTTTTCTACTCTCAGCAATATACGGTGCTTCAATTTCCATTCTGAAAACATCTTCAGAAAGTTGTTTTTTAGCAATTATCTTATTCATCTCATCCCCTTACTAAATATAAAAATAGGCGATGATATTCTAACACATTTAATTAACTCTTCAATACCCTATATACGAATTATTAATTTACGATACTCACCTTGATTAATAGGGTTTATTGATCGATGCTCCCCTATATTTTTCCCTGAAACCATACATTCCAAAATTTGTAACGGGTCTCCGTGGGAAACAAGAATTATATTTGAATTATTATATTGGTCTTCAAGTTCAACAAATAGTTTATGAAGCCTCTCTGAAACTTCATTTACACTCTCAACTCCCCAAATACTGGATTCAGGATCCATTACATCCATAGACCAAATTTTTTCATAATTAATTGAATCACTAATATTAAATTTCCCAAAATATCTCTCTCTTAACTTATCGTTAATAATTGGGGTTTTAATATTTAGTTTATTACAAATTATTGTGGCTGTTTCAACAGTTCTTTTAAATGGAGATGCGACAACTACAGGGTTTTTTATACTATTTTTAGAAATTAAATCATTTATAGACATCTCTACTTGTTTAATGCCAAATTCTGTTAACCCATAGCTGAGTACTCCAGAATCTAAATCACTTATTATTAAATTCTCTATATTTGCTTCACTATTTCCATGCCTAAATATAAAGTATTTATTTTTCATTTTTTTAAAATTCATATTTAAATCCAATTGTTCCTCCAAATAAATTAGACCAAAGCAAAGAGCCGTTCCTCACAGGAAGGTTAATATAGTTTAAGGATCCAACGATATTTAATTCCAGTGATAAATGGTCTTTAATGTGAGAAATAAGCTGAAGATTTGTGCCGGACCCAATGGTAGAAAACCAGTATTCATCTCCATTAAGAACTGTTCCATCTTTAAAATAAAAAACGTCGTAACCAATAAATAATCCAGCATTAAACTCTATGTTTTTATAATTTATTAAATTATATTCACAACCCAGTCGACTGTTTCCACCAAAAAAAATTAGATCGAAAAGATAATTATCTCTATCAACTCCAAAGGCATCTTGAAAATAAAGGGAGAGAGGGATTTGTGGACCTAAAAAAAATGAGACCTTTATTCTATCAGAAATATAATTACTTACATCCAATCCCACAACAAATGAATTTATAGTATATAGATCATCCTTATTATTTACACTTTTTTCTGCATATCTATAAGAACTGAATCCTGAGTCGAGACCAATCTCTACTGCAGTAATGATAATTGAGACTAGAAAAAACATTAATAAATAAGCAAATTTTAACTTCATTACTCCTGCCTAATTCGTTCTTCGGCTATAGAAAACATTTTTGTATAAAAACTCTTCCATTCAGTATCCATTGGAAAGTTTAAAGCATCTTCCTGATTAACAGCAACAAAAAAATTATTTTCGTTTCTTATATTGGCAATCATAATTGGTTCTATTTTATATATTTTAAAAACACCCTCTTCCATTCCAATTTCTACTCTAAATAGAGAGGAAAATCCTGTAGCAGCAAAATTAATATCATGCTCAGCAGGATCCACTATCGCTAATTGTCCTGAAAGAAAATTCCCTGTGGAATAAAGAATTAAACTATCTCCACCCTCATCATTGAATGAATTCCAGGGTTGCAATACATGGGGATGATGACCCCATATAATATCTGCACCAGCAGCCCTTAATCTTTCAAAAAAAACTTTTCTTTCTAATTTAGGGGAAGGTTTATACTCTATACCTCCATGATAGGAGACAATTAGACAGTCATAATTTTCCTTTTCTTTCTCAATAAACGCTATTAAACTATCAGCTTCTTCTTTAATTAAATAGTCAGCCTTGTAAACCTTTGATGCACCTTCTTTATTCCAGTAATTATTATTAAATTGAGTTATAGCTATATATCCAATGGTTAACTCTTCTATTTGAATTGTTTCAATATTAAAATCAGAATCATTATTCAGATAAACTCCAGAAAATATAATCATTTCTTTATTTCTAAATTTATTCATATTATCAATTGTTTTATTTAAGCTGGTTATACCAAAATCATTAATATGGTTATTTGCCAGGGAAAAGACATCAAAACCACCATCAATTGCAGCTTTAATATAATCCGGATGTACATTAAAAGATGGGTAGGAACTCTGCTTCCTGGTTTCATCGACGGGGAATTCTAAATTAATAAAAGAGAGATCATCACTATGTAAATAGTCGGAAACACCTTTATAGATATCCGAAAGAGGTACGGTTTTAAAATTTACATCATGAGCCATTAAATCTCCCGCAAAAGTTAATATAACTCTATCGTTGGGGAAAATTATGAATATGGACAATTGTAAATATATTAATATAAAAAATTTCTTAAACATCACATATTTTATCTTTTAATTTCCTATTTTAAAAGAATTTTAATTAATAAATAAAAAAATATTTGTAAATAATCAAAGTTAATTCTAATATTAACTGTACATAAAAAGGCAGGAAAATGTTTTCAATTAAAAATCTATTCAGACACGGCCCGGGACCAAGTAGTTTATACTCAATTCACCCTTTTAGAATAGCAAAAGAATTTAAAGATGAGTGTCACGATGCAACTACAATTATAGTTACCCTTTATGGCCAATTAAAAGACAATTCACAGGAAAATTTTACAGTACAAGCATTAAAAAATGCAATTTCACCATTTGTAACACGAATTGTACTTAACGAAGAAGAAGAGGAAGACCCAGAAATTTCTTTGGCTAAATTTCAAGCTTTTGGTAAAAAGAAGAGTTTAATAAAAGAAGCTACTTACCATTTTACAAAATTAGGGGAATTATCAGAAATTGAAGATATAAATTTGGAAAGTGTAACAATAAAAGACCTTCTAGATTGGACCTATGAAAATGGAAGGAGTATTTGGGAATTTGCTGTAAAAACAGATTCATCAAACCTTGAAGAGTATATGTCATATAAGTGGAAAATAATGACCAAATCCATAACACATGGACTCGAGGTAGAAGGAAGTCTACCAGGTAGTGACTCAGAAGCAAAAAAAGCATCCCTCTATCTATCCAGATCACTTCAAAACAGGGACTTTATTCAGCAAGTGAGTAAAACAATGGCATACGCTCTAGCCGTTATTGAGGAGAGTGCATCTGGAAAAACAGTTGTAACTGCTCCTACAGCAAAAAGTAGTGGGATTATACCTGGAGTGCTTTACTCCTTAATGGAAGTGTATCAAGTTTCTGAAAAAAGAGTTGTTAGAGGACTTATTACTGCAGGAATGATAGGGAAACTTCTATATAAAGAGATTTTAAATGGCAATACATTTACAGATATTAATATTGCTATAGCAATGGCTAGTGCTGCGGCGACCCAAATTATGGGAGGATCACCTAAACAGGTAATTGCAGCAGCTGCTATTAGTTTAAACGACTTACAGCATGAAAAAGATAGAATTAACTCACATATGAGCTATATAGAATTAAATGCAATGGGCGCTGCCAAATCTTTGGATAATGCAACATGGGCACTACTTTCAGACAAAAATATAACGAAAGAAATAGATTTTTTTTGCCAATTAACAATGGAAAAAGAGTATATAGAAGTTAATTAATATACTTATCCTCTTCTCCTTCGGGAATTATTTCCCCTGGGGAGAAGTGATGGAGTGCTATTCCTATAAATAACCCAGAGATAATTCCACCGCCCAAACATATAGCAATAACAGAAAGATTGATAACTACGCTTGAAATAAAAGCAATTAGAATAAAGAGTAAAACCATAATAGCAGAGCCAAAAACCCCGTATTCAACATATCTTTTCATTAATCCTCCAGTAGAACATTACATTTTTAACATTTTTAACATATTAGTTCTACTTTTATCCTATCTATGTTATTATTTTTTCCATGAATTTTAAAAAAATTGGTTTAGTGGGTGTGCCACAGGATGTTGGAGCTTCGAAAAAAGGAGTAGATATGGGTCCTGGAGCACTTCGTGTTGCGGGTGTTATATCAAAACTTAGAGCTTTAGGTCATGAAGTAAAAGACTTTGGAACAGTTGATTGTTATACAGTAGACCAATTTGATTCCAGAGATCCAGAAAATTCGGGACTAAACTATCTTAATATTATTTTAGACACCTGTTCTCTTCTAAAAAAGAGGGTTGAACTTATTGTTGATTCAAATTACATCCCCTTGGTATTAGGTGGAGATCACAGCATTTCCATAGGAACTCTTGCTGGATTAAAAAAAATACATAACGGTAAAACAGGAATAATATGGGTAGATGCTCATGGAGATTTTAACACCCCGGAAACTTCACCTAGCGGAAATATCCATGGTATGCCACTAGCTATAGCTACTGGAAGGGGACACTCTGACCTTTTATCACTTGGTCCATCACCTACCGTTAGTGAAAAAAACTGCGTAATTATTGCCGCTAGAGAGATTGATATAAATGAAGCAAAATTACTAAAAGAGTCTAAAGTAACTGTGTTTACTATGATGGATATAATAAAACGTGGAATTACAGAAATTACAAATGAGGCTATAAAAATTGCCACCGATGGAGTTGACCACCTGCATATATCTTTTGATGTTGATTGTCTGGACCCAAAAGATGCACCGGGAACAGGAACACAAGTACCTGGTGGTCTACATTTCAGAGAAGCCGCACTTCTTTTAGAATCTATTTCTGAATGTGATAAAGTTTCAAGTTTTGAATTAGTAGAAGTTAATCCTGCACTTGATGTTTATAATCAAACAGCAGAATTAGCAGTAGAGTTATTATGTCATGCATTTGGCAAAAAGATGTTTTAAATATATAAAAGGATATAGGAATTAAATGAAAAAATTATTTTTATTACTGCTTATAGCAGTTGTTTTTGGTTGTAATAATAGTTCAAATGTTATAGCTAAAGTAGGAAAAGAATCCATTTCTCAAGAGCAATTCGATATAGAAGTTGCTAAATTGACAAAAGCAATGGTACCAGAAGATTATGTAATGACAGATGATGAAAAATTACAATTTGAGTCACAAATATTGAATAATCTAATTATGAAAATAGTTTATACAAAAGAGATGGATAAACGAGA
>JAFGYD010000172.1 GCA_016936295.1 Spirochaetales bacterium
AAGAATTAAGCAAGGGGATAATGAAGCCTTAATATTAATTGATATACAAGAAAAAGTAGTTACTTGGCTAATTGAACACATTGCTAAAGTTGATAAAAAATATAGTGAGTATATTAAAGAAAATAACATTCAAATCTAATTATTAAGAGAATCAATGTATAATGAAAGAACTTCTTTATCTTGTTTATTTAGATATTTAAAGTTAATTCCTGCGTTATAATGATTCTCTTTTTTTTCTTGCCATGCTAATTTCCCATAGGTTTTAATTACTTGGGTTTTATTATTAATTGATACTTCAAACATTATATATAAGTCTGAATTAGTAACTAAAGGTTCATTTAAAATACATTGTAACCCACCAATTGAAAGGTCTACCGATTCAACATTTACAAAATTTTCTTCATTATAAAGGCCTATCTCAACCATTTGCTTTAAATTAAAACGTTTATTGGTTCTTCTATTTTCCATAATAACCTCATTAATTTAATTGTAGTTTATTAGATAGTGAATTTATATATTCGGATGGAGATATTGTCATAATTTTTTTAAACATTCTACTAAAATAATTTGAATCTTCATAACCTACTAATGAAGCGACCTCTGTTATTGTATAAGTTGTATTTTCTAAATAAAATATAGATTTTTCTATTCTTAATAATGTTACATACTTAATTATGGATTGATTTGTATATTCTTTAAATACATGACATAAATGGTGATAACTAATATTAAATTTTACAGCTAATTGCTTTAAATCTATATCAAGGTTAAAATTCTTATTCAGATATACTAAAATACCTTGAATCATACGCAGATTACTTTTTCTTTTTACAAAATTATTATTTTTAAGAATTGTATAATCTGCATTTCTAAATAAATTACTTAAAATTAGCATTAAATATGATTTAATTGCTAATGTTCTTCCTACATCATTAGACTCATTTTCAATTGATAATTTATTTACAAGATCTAACAAATAAGAATTATAAATAAAATTTTGTTTAAAAAAAAGTGAATTATCAATTAAAGGTTGTATGAAATCATTATCAAATATATCGATTAATGAACTTTTAATAATGTTAAGGTCAAACACTATACAATAATATTCTACAATTGGGGATAAACTTTGCAAGTGATGCAAATCATTAGGATTTATGATAAATAAATCACCTAATTTCCCAACAAAACTTTGAGCATTGCAATTAAGTAGTAATTCACCATCTAGCATAAAAATCAACTCGAAGTGTTCATGCCAGTGAGGCCTGAAAATTTCTTTTTTATTATGATATCGCTGTTTCTCTAAATAAAAAGGAAAACGCTTATCGGGAATGGGTGGTGATACATAAAGATTTAATTCTTGCATATTCATATATTATCGCAATATTGTGCTATAATTACGCAATCTAATCAAGGTAATTAAAGTGGTATTTTAATTAAAATAGTTTATAGGAGAAACTAATGAATAAATTTACTAATTTAGCACGAAAAGCAGCTGCAGAAGGTATTATTCTATTGAAAAATGATAATAGTATTTTACCTGTTACTATAAATGATGAAGTAGCTGTATTTGGTAGATGCCAAATAGATTATTATAGAAGCGGTACAGGTTCTGGAGGATCTGTAAATGTACCATACAAAGTTAATGCAATAGATGGTCTAACAAATAATAAAAATATAATAATAAACAATTATTTAAAGAATATATATGAGGAATTTGTTAGGAATAATCCATTTGATAATGGTGGTGGTGGTTGGGCTGCAGAACCTTGGTATCAAAAAGAGATGGAAATTTCGGATAACGTACTTGATAAAGTTATTGAGACTTCTAATAAAGCAATCATTATTATTGGTAGGACTGCAGGTGAAGATAAAGATAATAGTGCTAAACCCGGTAGTTATTATTTAACAGAAGAAGAACTTGGCATTGTAAAAAAAGTAACAAGTAAATTTGAAAATGTGATAATTGTATTTAATGTTTCTAATATCTTAGACATGAAGTGGTTAACAACAATAGAGAATAAAGAAAATATAAAGTCTATCCTATATTCCTGGCAAGGAGGAATGGAAGGTGGTAATGCCTTGGCAGATGTAATTTCTGGAAATATTACACCAAGTGGAAAACTTACAGATACTATTGCATATGAAATTAATCAATATCCTGCCTATAACAATTTTGGAAATCCAGATAAAGATATTTACCAAGAGGATATTTATATTGGATATCGTTATTTTGAAACATTTAATAAAGATGCTGTTCAATATCCTTTTGGATTTGGACTTTCATATACAAATTTTAATATAGAACCTTTAAACTCCAAAATTAATAAACAGAACAATAATACTACTTTGGATTTGACAATTAAAGTAACGAATGTAGGTGATAAATTCTCAGGAAAAGAGGTTGTACAACTCTATTATCAATGCCCTCAAGGATTACTTGGTAAACCTTCACTCCAATTAGGAGCTTTTGAAAAGACAGTTGATTTAAAACCTAAAGAGTCTGAAACTATATTATTATCTATCCCTGTATCAAGAATGGCATCATATGATGACTTAGGTCTTACAGGTTATAAATCATCATATATATTAGAAAAAGGTGAATATAAAATATTTATTGGAAATAGTATTAGAAATATTACACCTGTATTATTCGATAATGCTAATTACACTTTAAATGAAACAATTTTAGTTGAAACGCTAAATCAGGCAATGACTCCTAAAATTGAATTTAAAAGATATAAACCTGGAACTATTAATTCTGATGGAAATTATAGTTTAACAATGGAGAATGTAGACTCTAATTACTCTGTTCTTGAAGAAAGAATGAATAAATGGATGCCACAACCCCTTGAAATAACAGGAGATAGGGGTATTAAACTAATAGATGTAAAAAATGGACAGTTCACTATCGAGGATTTTATATCACAATTATCTCAGAAAGAATTAGAAATTATAGTTCGAGGTGAGGGTATGAGTAGTCCTAAAGTTACTTCTGGTACAGCTGGTGCATTTGGAGGAGTTGGTGATTCACTTATTAAATTTGGAATCCCAATAGCTTGCGCAGCTGATGGACCATCAGGAATAAGAAGGGATAGCGGAGAATTAGCTACGCAATTACCAATAGGAACACTTTTAGCATCAACATGGGATAGAAAATTAATCGAAGAATTATATACATATGAAGGAGAAGAATTAGTTTTAAATGAAATTGATACACTTTTAGGTCCAGGTATGAATATTCATAGACATCCTTTAAATGGTAGAAACTTTGAATATTTTTCTGAAGATCCTTATGTAACAGGAATTATGGCTTGTGCAGTTACATTAGGGTTAGAAAAAGGTGGATCTACTGGAACCGTAAAACATTTTGCATGTAATGACCAAGAATTTAATAGATCTGTTGTAGATTCTGTTGTATCTGAACGTGCGCTTAGAGAAATTCATTTGAAACCCTTTGAATATGTAGTAAAAGAGGGGCATGCAAAGAGTTTAATGACTTCTTATAATCCAATTAATGGTATATGGGCTGCATCAAATTATGATTTAAATACAACTATTCTAAGGAAAGAATGGAAATATGATGGTATTGTTATGACTGATTGGTGGGCAAAGATGAATGACCCTATTGAAGGAGGAGAACCATCAGTGAAAAATATGTCATCAATGGTTCGTGCTCAAAATGATATCTATATGTTAGTTAACAATTATGGTGCTGAAGTTAATGGGTTAGGAGATGATTTGACAGAATCCATAAAATCAGGGGTATTAACAATTGGAGAACTTCAACAATGCGCAAAAAATATATGTAATTTTATTATTAATTCGAAATGCATAGATAGACCTATAAAAAAGCCAACAATAAAATTTATTAAATCTAACGAAATAAATAATTCAAATTATGAAGTGATAACTTCGGAAAATGAAATTTTGTTAAATACTAAAATTGATAAAAAGTTAATCTTGGAAATTAAAGAAGAGTGTGAGTATAGCCTAGTTATTCATATGTGCTACGATAAAGATCCAGGAGCTCAATCATCCTTCAATATCTTGTTAAATAATGAATATATAACTAATGTTCAATTAAATGGAACATTTGGTAATTGGGTTAAACAAAAAGATTTAAACGTTCACCTGTCAAAAGGGTTTTATATTTTAGACTTAAACTTTACTAAACCAGGTATTGAAGTTGGTTCTTTAAGTTTTATTAAAAACTAAATAAATGGGGGAGGAATCTCCCCCATTTTTATGGCATCTCTTTATTATCAATTTTTTCCTGAATAAATTTTATTGCATCTTGTAAAGACAAACTGTTTATCTGTTCACCACTTCTGGTTCTTATA
>JAFGYD010000173.1 GCA_016936295.1 Spirochaetales bacterium
AACAGATCTACATTTTTAGGGTTCATCCACCACTCTTTCCAATTATCAAACTTATCTGCTGTAATAGAAACATAACCAATTGGGGCATCGAACCAAACATAGAATACCTTATCTTCAAAACCCTCTTTAGGAACAGGTATACCCCATTTTAGGTCACGGGTTATACACCTCTCCCTTAATCCATCCCTTATCCAGCTCTTGGTCATTGCAATTGCATTTTTAGCCCAATCCCCTTCAACCGATGCTTTAGCCATCCAATCTTCAAGTTTAGGGAGTATCCCCGGTAAATTTAAATATAGATGTGTTGTATCCCTTGGTTCCGGTGTTGAACCACATGTTCCACACTTTGGATTTACTAAATCGATTGGATCTAACAGTTTACCACAATCTTCGCATTGATCTCCTGTTGCATTAACAGAATCACAATGCGGACAAGTTCCTTTTACAAAACGATCAGCTAAAAACTTTTCACATTTTGTACAGTATAATTGTGTTGTTGTTTTTTCGGTAATATAACCTGCTGCATCGACTTTTTTAAATAAATCCTGAACAATCTCATGATGAATTTGTTTGGATGTTCTACCAAAATGATCGAAATTTATATTAAACCAGTCATATATATCTTTATGTATTAAGTAAAATTTATCGCATAACTCTCTGGATGTTACACCTTCCTGTAATGCTTTTGTCTCTGTAGCTGTTCCGTGTTCATCTGTACCGCAAATATAGAGTGTTTCATACCCGTATGATCTACAATAACGTGCATAAACGTCTGCTGATAAAACTTGTATTAAATTTCCTAAATGTGGAACGTTATTTACATATGGGAGTGCCGATGTTACTAGTCTCTTCTTCATATATAAAATAATAACAAAAAATTATATCCTTGACTATCACGTGACAGAATATTAAGTTAAAAGAGACAAGGAGAAATTATGTCAGATCAAGATGTAAAGAACATAGTTAAAATGCCTAACTCAAGGTTTATTGGTTTAATTATTGTTGTTATTGCTATTTTATTAGTTTTAGCCAATAGTTTTTATCAAGTAGATGCACAGGAACAGGCGGTCGTACTTAATTTTGGAAAGTTTCAATCTATTGAAGAGCCAGGATTTCACTTTAAGTTACCAATAATTCAAAAGGTTTATAAAGTAAATACAAAAGAGATAAACACAATGAACTTCGGTTTTGTTCAACAATCAGGTATGGATTCAACCTACAGAGGAGTTCCTGAGGAATCTAACCTACTAACAGGAGATTCTAACATTCTGGATATTAGATGGAGTATACAATACAGAATAACAAATCCAAGGGATTGGCTATTTAATGTTGACAACGGCAGGGTTCGTTCAGATATGGGATATGATATGGACAATAGGGAAAAAACTATTAGGGATATCAGTCAATCAGTTATAAATAAAATTATTGGAGATAACTCTCTAAATAGAATATTTGAAGGGAAAAGAGATGTTCTAGTTATTCAAGCCCTTTCAGAAATGAATGATAGAGTTAATAAAGTGGGACTTGGAATAACAATAAGTCTTGTTGAATTTGATACTATGGCAGCTCCTGAAGGAGAAGTACAATCAGCTTTCTCTGACGTTACTGCTGCAACTGTTGAAAGAGATAGATATATAGATGAGGGTGAAGTTTACAGAAGTTCCCAAATACCTAATGCCCAGGGAGAAGCACAAAGAATAAAAGAACTAGCCGATGGTTATGCAATTCAAAGGGTAAACCTAGCAAGGGGAGATGTTGCAAAATTTACATCAATCTACGAGGAATATAAGAAAAACCCAACAATTACAAGAAAACGTATGTATTATGAAATGATGGAAGAGCTTGCAAAAACATCTGCCAACATCGAATTAATTGATAAAGATTTAACAAATTTCATACCTTTTAAAAGTTTAAATACACAGGGGGGGAATTAATATGCCTAAAAAATCGACAATAACTGCAATAATAGTTCTCTTTGTTTTAGTTGTAGTAACAGCTAATACTGTATTTATAGTAGAAGAGGGATATCAAGCTATCACAATTCGTTTAGGAAGAATTGTTCATACATACACAAACGCTGGTGTTAATTTTAAAGCGCCATTTGTTGATAATGTATATACTTTCCCTAAAAAAATCTTAACATGGAATAATAAACCAAAGGATATTATTACTAACGATAAAGAGTATCTACAAGTTAACGTAACAGTTAGATGGAGAATAACAGATCCTGTTACATTCTATGAAGCAAATAGAAACATTCAAGGTTCCTATGCTAAACTGGATACTATTTTAGACCCAGCCATTAAATCATCTATTGCTGCCCACGACAGGGTTGAGGTAGTTAGAAGCTCTAACGATATGCTAAATGATGGATATAAAACTTCTGAATCGAAACTTATTGAAACAGGAAGGGATAAAATTTCTGAAAAAATTAAAGCTGGAGTTAAAGAAAGTTTTAATGAAATGGGTATAGAAATTATTGAAGTAATTTTTAAACAAGTACGTTTCAGTGATAATTTAACCCAATCGGTTTATGAAAGAATGATTAAATCAAGAAAAGTAATTGCCGAAGAGTACAGATCTACCGGACAAGGTGAAAAGCAACGAATTATTGGTGAAACTGATAAAGAACTTTTAAGAATATCTTCTGAAGCAAAGGCTTATGAACAGCTTAAAAAAGGTGAAGCGGATGCTCAAGCAGCTGCGATTTATGCTGATGCATATAAAGGTGAAGCCGCTGAGTTTTATAGTTTCTGGAGAGCTTTAGAGTCCTATAAAGATACCCTTCCAAAGTTCAAGAAAACATTTTCTACAGATATGGAGTACTTCCAATATCTTTACAGTTCTAAATAACATAAAACCTCCTAAATGGAGGTTTTTTATTAAATAACTTTAAATGCTGTGTTATTTTCAAAGGGAGATTCGTAATAATCTACATTTTTTACGTCAGAAAAGTGATTACCTCTCTTTAATAAATCAACAAAATATATTAGTTCTACATCACTCCCCTCTGCATGGAATTCTACGGAACCATCTGAATTATTTCTTACCCATCCAGCTAGACCTAGTCTGTCTGCCTGTCTGCTAATATACATTCTAAGCCCAACACCCTGTACTTTGCCTGTAATATTACCGCTAATTGCCTTCATTATTTCTCCACAATTTTTTATTAAATATTAATCAATATAATGGATAATTGATGCAAGGTCAAAACCTTTTCGAGAAAGAGACTTTTTTATATATTCTGCAGATTTATTTTGTTTATAATACTTCTCTATTTTCCCTTTAATTATTTTTTCTTTGACTTTTTGTGTATATAATTCGGATACTACACTATTAGCAATATTGTTACTAATACCTTTTTTTATTAACCCAGCTATCAATTCCAAAGAACTGTCAAGTTTGTTTCTAATCCGGCTTTCAACCCATTTATATGCAAAGGTATAATCATCTATATAACTCTTTTCTTTTAATAGATCCAGTGCTTTATTTACACTACCAATACTGTATTCAAGGGATAAAAGTTTCATTTTTAAGTTATATTCTGTATACATCTGTTTAGAGAGTAGTGAAAGAGATTTTGTATAAACTTCAACAAATTGAGACTCTTCTTTTATTTGTTCGTAGAGAGTAGAATCGACAACCATTCCTTTTTTTAATTTATGTTCTAAAAGGAAATCTGCAGATAAAAAAAAAGAGGAACCACCCTCCATGCAAATCCGGTAAGACCCACGGGATGTTCCTCTTTCACAAGATGAAATTGTAAAATTAACGTTTTGAGAATTGGAATTTTCTTCTTGCACCCTTTTGTCCGTATTTCTTTCTCTCAACCATTCTAGCGTCTCGAGTTAAGAATCCATTAGCTTTTAATGATGCTCTGTTAGTATCATCTAATTCTACAAGTGCTCGTGATAAACCGTGTCTAATTGCACCAGCTTGACCGGAGATTCCTCCACCTCTAACTGTACATACAACATCGTATTTACCTAATGTATCCGTTACGTTTAATGGTAGTTCGATTTGGATAACATGTTCATCAATTGGGAAAAACTCTTTTACGTCTTTTCCATTTACCTTAATTGCTCCGTTACCATCTCGTAGATATACTCTGGCAACTGAAGTTTTTCTTCTTCCTGTTCCGTGTGCTAAATTCTTGATCACAATATACTCCCGATTACACTTCAACAGCTATTGGCTGTTGTGCTACATGTGGGTGAGTCTCACCTGCATATACTTTTAAGTTTCTAAAAAGCTGGTTAGCTAAAGGTCCTTTTGATAACATACCTTTTACCGCTTTTTCCATAGGAGCTGTTGGTCTTTTACTCATTAATGTTTCGTAATTATAAGCCTTCATACCACCCATAAATCCTGAGTGTTCGTAGTACATTTTATCTTTCTTTTTAGCTCCTGAAACAGCAGCTTTTTCAGCATTTATAATAATAACATAATCACCAACTTCTTGGTGGGGAGTATAACAAGCTTTGTGCTTTCCTCTTAATAACATAGCTGCTTTAACAGCAACCTTACCTAAAGTAACGTCTTTGGCATCAATAACATACCATTTTCTCTCTACTTCAGCAGGTTTTACGAATATAGTCTTCATTTCCTCTACCTTAATATTCTCAATCTAATCTTGTAACGGGTGTGAAATAATCCCATGAATTTAAATTAATGTCAACCTTGATTAACTCTAATTGACACAACTTTTTATTCACCAATTTCAACATTGGAAATAAACCAATTATATATATTAGCATAGGCCCATGGAAGATATATTCCAATGGTAATAATTGATAAAATAGTTTGAATAAATAGTAATTTAAATCCCTCTCCTGTTCTACCCAAGAAGTTTAATTTTTCCACTTCACCTGTAGTTTCATTAGTCAATCTACTGTTATTTACAAAGTATTTAAATATATGAACATAAGCGACAAAACCATATATACCCAGGGTAATAACAGTTAAAAAGATTTCGGTGCATAAAAAAAGTATAGCATTTGTTGATTTAACATCTAATCCTAGAACGCTTTCCCCAAAAGTAAAGTTTATATACCATTTGTATACATAAAAACTATATACTGCAGTAATAACACATACACCTATAATATATATAGCTAAAAATAGAATTAACGTTTTAGCCCCAAGATCTGTCCCTAAAAATACATTAGGAAAGCCTAATCCTAGAAAAACTCCTAAAGCTATAACAGGTAAAACAAAGGATAAGAGCATATATTTAAAAAGTTTTCCAGCCTTTCCTCTAAATGTAATTACTTTATTTGGATACTGTGTATTATCTGTAAAAAAAGAAATTAAATTTCTTTCAAACCAAGCGCCATAAATTCCTAATGTAATAATACTCAATAATAGACCTTTAACACATAGAGTAAAAAATTTTCTAAATGTTCCAATAAATTCAAATTTTTCATTATTTAATGAGACTGAGTTTATTAATAAACTGTAAATTTGATACATCATCATCATTGCTGAGAAAACAGCTAAAACCAAGGTTAAGAAATAACCTGCAAAATTTTCATTCCCTGCCATATAAACAGCACTACTAATACACACTATGTAAGCAACAACATAGAGTATAACTCTTTTAAATAATTCTACACCTACTAATTCCGATTTAAATGTTTGTTTCATAAATTCTCCATTTTTTGTCTATAAGTAACTTATCACTAGATAATTTAATTTTCAAATACATTTTAATTTATTTTATTTATTTCATCATGCGTATTTAAATCGGAAATTCTGACAAATGCATCCACTATTTCAGGATCAAAATGAACGCCTCTACTTTGTAAAATATATTTGATTGATTCTTCGTGGGTATATGCTTCTTTGTA
>JAFGYD010000029.1 GCA_016936295.1 Spirochaetales bacterium
GATGATCCTGTTGCTCTTAATTTAGAAAACTTTAAAATTATGTGCGATAGTATTAGATTTTATGAAAACATGGATAGGGATGAAGGTGTATCCCGGTTAAAATCTATTTATGGAGAAAAAAGAGTAGAAACAATACTTGGTAGTGGAATTAAAAAACTGGCAAAGTCGGAAGAAAATAACTACGGTAGAACAAATAGAAGCTTACATGCTACAACCTTCTTAAGTAAAGGATCTATTCTGACAAACGAGAATAGCGCACTTCTAAGAACTGAAAAAGTTTTAAGAGTTGGTATCCCTCCCCACTTGGCTGAAGCTTTTTATGGAAAAAAGCTAAAAAATGATATACCAGATGGAGAAGGGATAAGATTAGAAGATCTCTTTTAATTCCTTTCTGGAAGTTAAAGCCGCGAATTCATTACACTCTTTTTCCTCTGTACTAAAGAAACTATCATCACTAAGCTTTCCTATAACAGCCTCTTTCTCACTTAAATTATCGAATGTAATTTGTCTAAAACTACAACTAAAATCCTTTTCTCTGGAACTATAAACACGATCTTTTATCTCAAGTCTGGTTCTTAAAGCATCTTCTATGGCATTAATCCATACGTCATGGGTTATCTCTTCTATATTTAAAAGAGTTTTTAAAGCATATAAAGCGTGCTGAGTTCTATCTATATCGTATAACAAAGCATAATCTCTATATCTATTATGAAGATCATCCCAGGAATTAATTACTCCCATTTCAATATCTTTTATTATTACATTAACCCTGTCTTTAGGAATAAACTGTCCACCACAATTTACCCAATTCTGGGGATTAGAAAGATTACTATTTAAGGAATTAATATCCCCGCCATTATTTACAAAATCCATAATATTTGTGACAGAGTATAAAACTATCATCTTTCTGTACTCTTCGTATGCTTGTGCAGGTTTATGTAGCAGAACACCACTATTTTTATTTTCTATCTCTGTTCCGTAGACTGAAAAATTCCCATACTCGGTATAATTATTTAATAGAGTCTTACCGTCAATAATTTCAGTTGAAATCTTTTTATAAGATTGTTCTGCATATTTCTCCAACATATTTCTAGCATGTAACATCTCCCCCACTGTATCTGGGGCTAGAAAATTAAAATCCAGCCTTGGGAAATTTTCATCTCTTGCATCTCTGGCACCATATTTCCAGCTATTTCTTTTTAAAGCATACATATTATGTGGAAACCAGTACCCTGGAAAAATCTCCAGTTTATTATTTTTGTTTAAGGATAATAGAGAAAAAGGCAGCGGGTTATTTATTTCTAACGCATAATTTCCCTTAACAATTATATTAAATGTAGCGAATTTAGAATCGTGCTTTAAACTACAATTCAGTCCTGGCCAGAAACCCCTACCAGCCACAATCTCTCCATCATTCTTTCGAGAATTATGATTACTACCAACTGTTGCACCAGATGCAATATTTGTCTGACCTTGAAGAGTAGATGCAATTAAAAAGGAACTATTATGGTGCTGTTCATGACCAGGGAATATAAATGCATTTAAAACTTCGCAACAACTTATTGTTGAATTTTCACCTAAAATAGAATTAATAAGTCTTGCTCCATATTTTAATGATGAATGGTTCATTAATTGAAACCTTACTGCAACTGCACCATAAAAAACTTTACACCCCTCGCCTACTATTCCGTTTACAAGGGTAACACCCTCACCTATCTGAGTTTTATGCTCGGGTCTACTTTTAATTGTAAGATTTTTTAACTTATTAGCACCTTTTATATAAACATCACTACCAATAGTTGCATCTTTAATAATTTTTGTGTTTTTTATTACAGATCTATCCCCAATTAAACCGTAATATCCCCTATCGGATATATGTATGGATTCAACAAATTCCTTAAATCTTTGTAGTAATTTTTTATTATCCCTATATTTATACCATAAGTATGCATCGGTTGTTAGCATCTCGGCAAACGGAAGAACTTCTCGCCCACCAGCTTCGTTTGATATTTCCAGTTGGATTCTCCCTTTAGGATCCTCTCCATTCTTAACAATTCCGTTACCAAATTTTGCATGGTCCGATGTAGCTAATTCATTTACATCCTTTAAAATAACGCTATTTCCAACAATCATTCTAGAGAGATAACTTACATTATTTATAGAGCAGTTATTTCCTATATCACAAGATCTAATATGTGAATTATAAAGACCAACAGGAGTTATTACATCGTGGAATTCTAAAGAGATAGGTTCCATATCACCAATTCTTACTGTACCCATAAAGTAACACTGTTTTACCTGTAACGGCTCAAACTTATCTGTTACCAAGATCTTTTTCCAATCGTGACAACGATTTTTCTGCATTTCTAAAAGTTCTATTTCATTTTTACTTAAATTTCTAAAATTTGTATTTGCATTCCCGGACTGAGCTATTCTTATATCTAAATACTCTTCGGTCATTCCATCTATAGGTAGTATATTAATATTATTCATGGTCATATTATATACAGGTTATTCCATTTTTACATTCAAAAATGTAAAATTATAGGAATTAAATATTAACATAAATAAGAATAATTTGTATTGTATATCAAACAAACACCACCAAGGAGTTAAAATGTCTACGATAAAAGATAAAATTACAGGTTTTGATTTAGGAGATCCAGATAAAAAACCATTCAGTTCAAATTCTGTTTCACTTGAGATTGTACAGGAAGCATTAAAAACAATGATACTTTCTGCATCTGGCTGGAGAAAAGTGTTTGCACTAGGTGGAGACGAAGAATCTACAACCAATGAAATCTCTGATTCCGACAAAGTTATATCCGCAGGTATGGCCAAGGTTTTTTCCGACTTTGTAAAAGAATCCACAGGTAAAATGAACCCAGAGATTATACTATCCCAGGACAGTAGACATACGGGAACTGCAATTGCAGATGTAATGATTAGAGTTTTTATTTCCCAAGGGGTAAAAGTTCAATACCTTTTCATTTCAGCTGCACCAGAAACTTTTGCTTATGCAAAAAAGTGTAACGAAACAGATGGATTTGCATATATATCTGCCAGTCATAACCCTATAGGGCACAATGGGGCAAAATTTGGACTCTCGACAGGAGGAGTTATTGATGGTGATCAAGCTAAGCCGTTAATTGAAAAATTCAGAAATCTTTTATCATCCCAAGAATCCATAAATAATTTAGTAGAACTTACAAATAGAACAGAATCTAATAATATTTTAAATGTATATAATCTTTCGGACTCTTATAGAGATGCTGCTAAATTAGCCTATTCTCATTTTACAAATGAAGTAATTTCAGGAAGTGATGATCTTGATATACAGGATAAATTTCTATCAATATTAAAAAATAAAATAGAGAAAAAAGGATTTGGTATAATTGCTGAATTTAATGGGAGTGCAAGAACTCTTTCTATAGATAGCGATTATTTAGAGGCTATTGGTGTAACAGTAAAAAGAGTTAATGGGAAACCTAGAGAGATTACTCATAGAATTGTTCCAGAAGGCAGAAGTCTTAATTTGTGTAGGGAAATTCTAGAAGATAGTCATAAAATCGATTCCAAATTTGCATTAGGATATGTACCAGATAACGATGGAGACAGAGGTAATGTTGTGTATTTTAATACAGAGACAGGTCATGCAGAGATTATTGATGCACAGACTGTATTTGCAATCTCGGTACTTTCTGAAATTTCATCTTTATATTACAAAGATTCAAATCCTGGAAAAGTAGCAGTAGCTGTGAATGGTCCTACATCAATGAGAATTGA
>JAFGYD010000174.1 GCA_016936295.1 Spirochaetales bacterium
ACTTTAAGTCGTTCCCCTGTTATTTTAATTGATGAAATAGAAAATGCAGGAATTGACAGAAAAAGAGCATTAGATCTTTTGCTTGCAGAGGATAAAATTGTATTATTAGCCACCCACGATCCAACCCTGGCTCTACTGGGGAATAGACGGATTGTAATTAAAAACGGTGGTATAGATAAGATTATAGAGACATCTGAAGAAGAAAGAAAAATTCTGGCAGAGCTGGAAGTTCTTGATATGAGACAGATGGAATTAAGAAATGCTTTAAGGCATGGTGAGAAATTAAACTAGGAGATAAAAATGCACGACGGATGTTCCGGATCTTTTACAAATGGTAAACAAGTAGTAGATAAAGTAAGAATTATGGGTTTTGCAACTGAGCCAATGCCTGTACCACTAATTATTGAGTGTAGTGAATGCGGAGAGAGTTTTGTAATGAAAACATTTGAGGGTAAATGCGAGTGTGGAGTTGTTTATGGTGTAACTCCCTGTCATGCAGCTTCCGCTTCTAATGTTCTTCCGGCAGGTAAAGATTATTAAAATACAAATCTGGAGCCTATACTCCAGATTTCTTAACTATTATTGCTGTTAAATCATCGTTTAATTCATTTGAGCCTGTAAATTTATAAAGTTCATCAACAATATAGTTTAATATTTCATTAGCGCTACCATTTGGTGAATTAGATAGAGCTTCAATAACACCTTCTACACCAAAATCCAGACCAGCACTATTTTTTGATTCATTTAAGCCATCAGTATAAAGAAATAATACATCATCTTTTTGTACTTTGAATTTAAGAGCTTTATATGGCTGTCTCATGTCTTCCAGACCTAAAAACCAACCTTTAAAATCCTGGGTAGAATTATTTATAATTGTCACCTTACCTGTTTTACCGCTTTTATGAAGTAGATCGCCATGCCCTGCATTTACATACTCTACATAATCGCCATTAAATCTTAAAAAAATCCCTGTTAAATAGTTATCTACATTGTTAATTTCATAAATTAAATCATCATTTATCTTATCTACAGTTAAAGATAGTGGTTTTGACAGGGTTTTAAAAAAGATCCTTCTGCAAATTGTGTTTGCAATCATGGTTAATAATCCAGATGCAATTCCATGACCCGATACATCTAGTAGAATAACTCCTAATAAACGGCTATTTTCCATATAAAAATCGTACAAATCACCGGATACACCAGACATTGGTTTGAAAATAAAACTACTATCCCACTCATCTGTTTGTGGGCTATTTTTAGGAAAAAGATTTTTTTGTATAGTTTCTGCCATGTCCATATCTTTTTTTGCAATTTTGTTTTTTTCTTCAAGCTTGATTAATGTCGACTCAAGCTCTTTATTTGCAATATCCAGATCTCTTGTTCTAATTTCTACCTTTAACTCAAGGTCTCTATTCAGGGACTCTACCTCTGTATGGTAATTTACAAATCTCCCCGATAAAATGAAAAGGTTTGAAATTAAAAAAATAGGCATACCAAATCCTGTAATGTAAATTACTGAATTCATTTTAAGTAATTGGTGTGTTATTAGGTCGAATAGTACAGTAATAATAAATGGAGAAATACCAACTAAAAGTATTCTTGTATCTCTATTTTTTCTAATTATTGACTTTATAATATAGTAAGATGCAAGACTTAGAGGCATAAGAAGTAGTACTTGAAAGTAATTTGTAATAGTTCGTAAAACTATATAGTTTCTTGGGAATAGATAGATCACTATTGGAATAATAGTCACCCCTAAAATTATATTTCTTTGCCAATTTATCTTTTCAATATTTAGAAATTCCCGTATATAAAAAGTGAAAGCATAGGTACTAATAAATACCGAAATAAAAATTACTTTTTGAAATGAAATATAGGATGGTTGCCACGATTCAAATCCTGGGATTTTTGATATAAAGAAATTTGTTAAATATATTGATGTACTAATACTTAGGATTGCGAAATATAAATTTTCCTTATCCTTTTTTCTCATAAAAAACATAAAGAAATAGTAGGCTGACATCACTATTAATATACTAGAAATAATTATATTGATATTTGAGTTTAAAAACTCACTGTTTTTATATATTTTTTCTATTTTTTCACGACTGTCCAGTAACAGCTCTCCAGTGATTGACCCTTCCCCTGCAATGAATATTTTTATTAATAACTCATTGGTTTTTCCTGGATTAATAGCCGATTTAGGTAGAGGGAAAAACCTGAATTCATTCCAATTACTAAAGAATTCAGGTGGGAATTCTCCTCCAGATCCTATAAATTCATTGTTTAAATATGTTTTATCTGCCATTGTTATTCGGCCAAGTAGAATTGCAATATTGGTAGAAACAAGATTTTTAGGGATAGTAAAACTGTTTCTAACCCATATATAACCCTCTTTACCGGGTAGTAGATTTTCTAAATGACTCAAACTTTCTAACTCTGTAAACTGAGTTTTATCTAAGCTGAAAATAGTATCTTTTTCTGATCCAACCATATATTCCCAGTTATTAGGGAGCTTATTTGCATTTAAACTGTTTTTGTCGCAGCTTAAAAGTAGAAAAAGTAGTAATAGAAGCGGAATTAAAAATCTTACTTTCAATTTTATCTCCTTTGATATTATTAGGATAAATGGGGATTTATATTATTGTCAATAAAAATATTAATGACATTAATATTTATAATATAGTTAATATTTTACTGGAATTTTAATTGACAAAAACAGAAAACCGAACAATTATTAATTACATTAATATTTTTAATTATTTTAACAGGATGGTGGCCATGGATAAAAGTAGCTCTATTTTTAGTAATAAAATAAAGAACTCAGCCTATAAAAAAAGTGTAAAAACTAAGGCAAAATTCATAAAAAGATTTGGAGATGACTCAACGGTTATCTATAACCTAAAAGCCGTAGATAATAGAGTTTTAGGGCCAATTTTAGGTGTTAAAGATTTAGTTTTAGGAGAGGGTGATTGTAATATAGATCCTGAAAAGAGTGTTTTAATAGGTAATATTAGAATGGGGTTTGGTCACTATAGAATTTCAATGGCAATAGCTTCTGCTGCCAGACACCTGGGTTATACTCCCTATTGGTTCGATTTAAACTCCTTTACTACAAGTACTGGGGGAAAAGTTATTGCCCATTTAAATAAACTTTACTCACTAGGGTCAAGACTTTCTCAAAAGTATAAACTGTTTAATAAATTCTATTGGGAGCCCTTAAATTCAGAAGGTTTTAGAAAACTTGAATACAATTCCTCTGACCAGAAAGTATCGGAACTTATGGTTCCTCTATTTAAAACAATCCCTAAAAATATGCCGTGTATAGCGACCCATGTTTGGCCTGCACAGGGGGCTGTTCATAGTGGGATAGAAAAAGTTATAAATGTTATTCCAGACAACTGGCCAATGGCTCTGCATCTTGCCGAGGGATCAATTCATACAGTACAGACACCATCATCTTTTTTTGGGTATAAAACCTTAAATGGAATGGCTAAACAGATATTAAATCCTATGCCTAGTAACTCACTATACGAAGTCGGACACTATATTGACCATGAGATTGTGTCTAACCTAGAAGACGATTGTTTTAAAAGAATTGATAGGTTAAAAAACGGAAAAGCTCTCAGATTTCTTTTAACAATAGGGGGAGCCGGAGCACAAAGGGAGACTTTTGAAAAAATTATCAAAAAAATAATTCCATTTGTTAAACTAAAGAAAGCAGTTTTATTTATTAATGTAGGGGATCATGAACAGGTTCTGGATCAATTGATTAATGATATACCGGAATTAAAGAATTTATTAACACAGCATAGTAATAATTGGGATGAAACATTTGGGTTTACCCAAAATGGGATAAATAGTGATATAGAAGGTATACATTCATTTTATAATACAGACATTTTTGCTGCGGTTTACAGTACAAATTTATTAATGAGAATAAGCGATATACTTATTACCAAACCAAGTGAACTCTCATTCTATCCTGTTCCTAAACTATTAATTAAAAGAGTTGGTGGCCATGAGGCTTGGGGTGCGGTTCGTGCAGCCGAGATTGGAGACGGAACTATTGAGTGCGATACAGATGGTAAAATAGAGCAGATGCTGGACCTTATATTTAATGAAGATGACATATTAGAAATGATGGTGAATAATATACTTAAAGCCCACAAAATTGGTGTATATAATGGTGCATACAGGGTTGTAGAGTTACTAAAAGGAGATAGATAATGGTTGAGAAACTGCCAAAAAGTAAAATTTTTGTCTACGCAATTGGACAGATGGGTTGGTCAATTTTAGTTAATATAGTTAGCTTACAATTGGTATATTTTTATATTCCTCCACAGGGAAGTGGACTAACGTTAAAGATTACACAAACAGTTTTTCTTGTTGTACTAAATGCCCTTACTTTAATTGCTGCAAGTGGTAGAATTTTTGATGCAATAACAGATCCTATAATTGCAAACCTGAGTGATAGGTGGCATGGAAAGAGGGGAAGAAGGGTTCCTTTTATGTTGGTAGGAGCGGCACCAGCAGCTATTTTTTGTACACTTATGTTTGTGCCTATAGTTAATGGGGTAAGTAGTTTAAATATAGTTTGGCTATTTTTTATGCAGGTTCTGTTTTATCTTTTCTTAACAATATATGTTACTCCCTTTTTTGCTTTACTACCGGAATTAGGCCATACATCTAATGAAAAACTAAATTTATCAACATGGATTTCTGTTACCTACGCACTGGGAATTGTTGTTGCTTCAATGGTTCCATCTATTGCAGGTATATTTGGGTTAGAGGACAAAACACTCTCTCTACAGCTGGCTATAGGTCTTGTTTCATTTATTGCTATGATTTTAATGCTAATTCCTGCCATTTTTCTCAATGAGAAAAAATATGCGACAGGTGAACCTTCTAGTGTTCCACTATTTAAAGCTTTAAAAAGTACTTTTAAGAATATTAGTTTTAAATACTATGTTGTTGCAGACTTCTCCTATTTTATGGGACTAACAATTGTTATGACAGGGCTACTTTACTATATAACAGTACTTTTAGGATTGTCGGATGATATCATGGGAATACTTCTTCCATTAATGGTTTTTATATCTTTTATTTTCTATCCTGTGGTTAATATATTAGCAAAAAAAGTGGGTAAAAAACCTTTAATAGTTGGTTCTTTCTTTTTTATGGGAATTATATTTTTCTTTATATTCTTTATGGGAAAACTTCCAATATCGGAAAAGCTTCAAGCCTTTCTTGTTGTAATTCTTTACTCCATACCACTATCTTTCCTGGGAGTGCTACCAAATGCTGTACTAGCAGATATTGCTGAATTCGATGCAAAAGAGACTGGAGTTAATCAGGAAGGGATGTTTTTTGCCGCCAGAACATTAATGCAGAAATTTGGGCAGACTTTTGGTGTGCTGTCTTTTGCGGCTTTAACATCTCTTGGAAAAGATCCGGGTAACGATTTAGGTATAAGAATAAGTGGACTATTAGGGTTTGGTCTATGTATATTTGCAGGTTCATTTTTTATTAAATATAACGAGAAAAAAATTATAGGAGCGTCTATTAATAATAATTAATAATTTTTAGCAAGAAAGAATCTTAATTTGTATTCGGTTTATATGTATAATGTAGCCGAATACAAGGTGAAATTTTGAAATTAGATGAATTTGATAAAAATAATAGATATATATATGTAAAAATAACAATGATAATATGCTCCGCTGTACTACTCTTCTTTGCTATAAGGACATTGGTAAGGGGAGATTATTTTATGAGTTTAGCCTGTTCCTTAACAGCTCTATTGGTAATTTCCGACTTTATATATATTAGTAGAAAAGGGTATATTCTTTCAAATATTAGTCTCTCGGTTATTGGTTTTCTTACCCTGTGTCTTTATTTAATTTTTAATACAAGAAATAATCTTTTTGTAGGGCGTTCCTGGATTTTAGTATTTCCAATGATTGCTTTTTATACCCAATCCCTAAAACGTAGTCTAGTTCTTATTGGAATCTGTTTTATTGCACTTTTAGCAAACTGGATTCTGGATTTAGATTCAACATCTATTTCTATTAGATTAAATACAGAACAGATAATAGTTTTTGCACTAATTTCTTTTATTACTTTTGTATATTCAAGATCATCGGACCAAAAAACAAACCAGATGAAGCAGATGTTATTGCAAAATAATTTGACTTTATTGCCTAATAGAAAGGCTTTGCAACTTGATATAACAGATAAAAAATTTAGAGCAATAGCAATAATTAATATGGATGGTTTTAAATCTATAAACAATCTGTATGGTATTAAGGTAGGGGATCAGCTTTTAATAGAAATAAGTGATAAACTGAAAAAACTTTTATACTTAAAAAATGGATATAAACTTTATAAACTTCAT
>JAFGYD010000175.1 GCA_016936295.1 Spirochaetales bacterium
CTCTGCTATTACACCATCATATTCCCGATTTAACTCAAATTTCCCTGTTTTCTCTCTGTTTTCATAATGTATAGAAACCTTCTCTTTAGTACCATAAAGCATTATATCCACTATTTTTGGGTCAAGCTTATTAAGAGGGGTATCTAAGGAAAAACCAAAATGTTTTGCCAATCCCTTGAATGTAGATCTTGACCATGCTGCTTTAGGATTAGCTGTTGTTATTGCTCCTTGATTATATGAAAGAGACATATCAGGAATTATTTTTTTTGGATCAAAATCCATGGTTCGACCTAAACCAGAACACTCAGGACAAGCACCATAAGGGCTGTTAAATGAGAAGAGCCTTGGCTGTAATTCATCTATACTAAACCCACATGTAGGGCATGAATTATGCTCAGAAAAGAATTCATCCTTATTCTTATCTATATAAGAGATAATTAAATTGCCCCCTGAAATTTCCAAAGCAGTTTCTATAGATTCTGATAGTCTTTTTCTTACATCTTCCGAAAGTTTTAATCTATCAATAACAATTTCTATAGAATGTTTTTGCTGTTTTGATAAATTAATTTCATCTTCAAGTAATAAAATCTCTCCATCTACTCTAATTCGGGTAAATCCGGATTTCTTAGCATCTTCTATTACCTTTTTATGCTCCCCTTTCCTTCCATTAACAACAGGAGCTAAAATTAACATTTTTTCTCCGTTAGGTTGCTTTTTAACATGTTCAATTATCTGGTCTATAGATTGCTCATAAATATCAGTTTTACATTTAGGACACTTAGGCTTACCTATTCGAGCATATAATAACCTTAAATAGTCGTAAATTTCTGTAATTGTTCCTACCGTAGACCTTGGATTCTTACTCGTAGTTTTTTGTTCTATACTTATAGCTGGAGATAACCCCTCAATATAGTCCAGATCCGGCTTATTTGCCTTTCCTAAAAACTGTCTTGCATAAGCAGATAGAGACTCTACATATCTTCTTTGACCCTCTGCAAAAATGGTATCAAATGCTAATGATGATTTACCACTACCACTTTTACCAGAAATTACTATCATTTTATCTCGGGGAAGTTCCAGATTAACATTTTTTAAATTATGCTCTCTTGCTCCCTTAATTATTATTTTTTTCATTTATTTTGTCCTAATATATAAATTTCCAAGTTTCTAATTCCGGGTTACGCAACTGTTTTACAGATTTATTAACCCACATAGATTCGAAAGAACTATTTGCTAATAAACTCCATATTTCTTTAGCTTTATCTTTTTCATCAAGCCCATATAGAGATTCTGCAAGGTAATAAAACAGTTTTAATATATCATGTTCATTAAAATATTCTATAACCCGCTTATCACTAGATATCTGGGTAAACAATGTTTCCATATCTGAAAAAACGTACTCTCTATTCCTATTAAATTTATCATTTATTACCTCTGTTATTATTGCTAATACTGGAGATAATAAATAACTTACAGACTTACTATATTCACCAATACTATTATAATAATAACCTAGATATATTCGTGCATTCATGACACTATCTGCATCTTTACGATATAGAACAACTAATCGATCTATACCAGATTCTATAAGTGTTTCATAGTATGCGTT
Source organism: Spirochaetales bacterium (assembly GCA_016936295.1). Taxonomy (GTDB): domain Bacteria; phylum Spirochaetota; class Spirochaetia; order DSM-2461; family DSM-2461; genus Thiospirochaeta. The sequence goes on from JAFGYD010000175.1 coordinate 1,613, forward strand.
CTGATCCCGAATTTCCTCTATATTTAACTCGTCGCCACCTAAAATATCTTTTAATGATAAAACATAGGAATCATAGTCTTCTTTTAAAAGATATATTTTAGCTAAAGAGTATTTTATGTCTAATATATCTTCTTTAACTTCTAAATATGGAGATAACTCGATAGCTTTTTTTATCTGATTCTCTGCTAAATCCAGTTCACCTTCTTCTAAATATAAGAGACCAATCATATATTCAGCTTCAGGAAATGGTGTATCCTTTGATGTTACAGATAAAAAAAACTCTAATGCATCTTGAAAATCTCCATTTTCATACATCATTTTTGCTTCCTGAAACTTAATCCATAAAGGAAGATTATCCTGAGAAAAAATGGCTATAGAACTAAAAAGATAAAGAATTATTAAAAATTTAAATCTCAAAATTATCAATCTCCTCTTCGAAGGCTTTTAATGCCTGATCAGAAGTAACTTTTCTAATAATTTTACCATGTTTGAAAATTAATATACTGTTACCTGATCCTGTAATTCCTAAATCAGCATGCTTTGCTTCCTCTGGACCATTTACAGTACATCCCATAATAGCAACAGTTATATTCTTACGTACAGTTAATAATTTTTTTTGTATAAGATTATTGAATTCATGTGTATCAAAACTGGCACGTCCACATTTAGGACAGGAAACTAACTCAACTCTCTCTCGCTTATTCATTTTTAAAGCTGATAAAATTTCATTCGCTGCATAAATTTCCTTTAAAGGATCATCTGATATCGATATTCTGAGAGTATCTCCTATCCCTTCTGATAGAACCCTGTATAAAAAGATTGAAGATTTAACTACAGCCGGAATTAATGATCCAGCTTCTGTTATTCCTAAATGTAAAGGATTAGTATATTTTAATGAAAAATCCTTATTTGCTTTGTAAGCCTCTTCCATATTAGAAGATTTAAGAGAGACTAGAAAGTTATTAAAATTATGGGAATCGAAGAACTCCATCTCACGCTCAGCGGCAGTTATCAAAGCATTTGAAATACTGGAAGAACCCCTTAAGTCAGAAGGAAGTGACCCTCCATTAATTCCTATCCTTATAGGGATATTTTTATCTTTAGCTTTTTGAATTACCTCTTCAACCTTCCATTTTGACCCTATATTTCCAGGATTAATCCTGATTTTAGCTATAGGATAATCCATGCATTTAAGTGCAATTTTATAATCAAAATGTATATCTGCAACAACAGGCATTAATATTTTACTTGCTATTTCCCCTATAATTGTTGCATCTTCTATTTTAGGTACCGCAAACCTGATAATATCACAACCCGCAGCATTTATATCATTCAATTTCTCAATTAAACTATTATCTACACTATATATAGGTTTATCCCACATGGTTTGGATGGAAACTGGATTTCCTCCACCGATAAGAATATCCCCTACTTTTACTACTTTTGTTTTCATACAAAAACTTTAAATCTTTTTTTATATTACAGCAACTACTTCTACTCTTTATTGAACATATTAGATCTATATATTAGTATCTCACAATGAAATTATTTGATTGTAAATGTTGTGGAGACTGTTGCTCAGGATTAATGGATATTAAATTAAATCTTTATGACCTGTATAAGATAGCAAAACATTTAAATTTAGATTCGACAAAACAATTATTTGAAAAAAAAATAGTTGCACTAAGAGATAGTCAAAATGGAATTAAACAACCGTTTATTGTTTTTAAAAAATCTCCATATAAATTCTGTCCATTTTTAATTAACGATATTTCCGAAAACTATGATTTAAAGGGTTATTGCTCACTTCATCCATATATAAAACCCCTTGTATGTATACTTGCTCCCATAAGTAGAGAGTATGATGCAACATTTAATAACTCCAAGTACTTTATTACGATACCTACAGAATCGTGTCCAGGAGAATTTAAGGGTTCAGATGTGGAGATTGATGATATTTTAAAACCCATTAATGAAGAAATTTTATACGAAAATAGCTTTTATTCATATTTAAGTATTTTTAACGAAAAAACTTTGAAAGAGAATAAATGGGATATATACTATTTTGATACTCATAAAGATTTTTCAACAATTATAAAGGAAATTACTAATGCCAAAAATTAAACTTAAAACAGCTCTTGGATTCTCTGTAGGAGACGTTGGGGGTAATTTATACTTTTCAATGATGGGCTTTATTCTAATATATTATTTAACAGAACATAGGGGATTAACTGGGACACTTGCCGGTTCAGCCATGATGATTGGTAAAATTTGGGATGCGATAACAGACCCAATTGTAAGCTCCATATCCGATAGAACAAATAGCAAATACGGGAGAAGAAGACCATTTATTTTTTGGGGTGCACTACTTTTAGGGATTTCTGTTGTTTTAATGTTTTCTATGCCACAATTCAGTTCACAATTCATAACATTTCTTGTAGCAACAATTCTTTTTTGCACATTAAGCACAGCCTATACACTTGTTAATATTCCCTATGCTTCTCTTCAACCTGAATTAACAGATGATTACAATGAGAAAACTAAAATTACAGGAATGCGAATGGGGTTTGCAATACTTGGAACCCTGTTAGCAGTAATGGCTAGACCTATTGCAGAATTTTTTGGTTTAGAAAATGGTGGTTGGACAAAAATGGCTATAATCATGGGATCAATTATGTTGGTTAGTTCCTGGGTTACAGTTTTTACAGTTAAAGAAAAACCTACTAAAAGATTAAAAAAGCAGAAAGGAGTTTTAATTTCGTATAAGGAAGCATTTACAAATAGAGAGTTCCTGTTAGCTCTTTTTCCATGGACACTTTTTGTAACGGCAGTAACAATTATCCAGGGTTCTTTTCTATATTTTTTTAAATATATATTTAATAACGAAGGACTATTCGAAATATCACTTTTTGGTTTAATAATTATTTCCCTTTTATCTCTTCCTCTTTGGGTTAAAATTTCAAAAAAAATAAGTAAGGGTAAATGCTATATGTTAGGAATGGGATTCTTTGCTGCTTCATTATTGATTTCTTACTTTTTATACCCATTTACTGGTTATATTTTTCCTGTAATAATTCTAATAATTTCTGGCGTAGGATTTTCAACTCACTATATAATGCCACACTCAATAATACCAGATATTGTTGAGTTAGATTATATAAGAACAGAAATTAGAAGAGAGGGAGTATACTACTCAATTTGGAATTTTGTTATGAAACTGGGACAAGCTTTTGCTGGTCTACTAATTGGTTTAACCCTGGATATTATAGGATTTGTTCCACCTATAAATAACGAAGCTGTATTACAAAGTGATTTTACACTTAAAGGCATTGGTTTCTTATGTGGACCAATACCATTCATATTAATACTTACGGGATTATTTATTTTAAACAAATACCCTATAGATCTAAATTATTATAAAAATCATATAAATAGGAAAGATCGACTTAATGCTTAATTACCTGGAACCTAAAATTAGTAAAATTGCTATATTTATAATGAGAAGTGTTGGCCCACTATATGTCAAATTTATTGAAAAAGTAAGTGAAATAGATTTAACAAAATCAGAAACTCTAAAAAAATCTTTAAATGATTTTAAAGAAGGTAAAATTAGACTAATAGTTGCATTTAGACATCCTACACAGCATGATCCTGCAGTATTAATGCATGTTATAAATAACTGTATATCAAAAAGAAATAAACATCATGCACAATTTGTCTATGGTTCCTGGGTCTTAACATGGGCAACTCCTATTGTTAAATGGTTATTTCCTAGAATTGGGGCAATACCTGTAAGCAGTAGAGGGAGTGATTTTAGAGGTATTAAAGAGATTAGAAAATCAATGCTAAATAGTAACTTTCCAATTGCTATTGCTCCTGAAGCACAAGTTAACTACCACAATAATAGAGTTGGAGAGTTAGAAGATGGAATTATAAATATTGCTTCTTGGTGTAAAGATGATTTAATAAAAAATAATAGAACCGAAGATGTAGTTATATTACCTGTTACAACCCACTATATTTATGGAAATAATCAAAAAAAAGAACTAGACAAATTGTTTAGAATATTAAGTAGAAGATTGTCGTTCTACCCAACAGAAACTGATGTTAATAAAAAACTTTTTATTTATACCCAAAAAATTATGGAATTAGTGAAAAATCAGTATGGCATTCACAATGAAGATATTATAGAAACAGTTCTTAAAAAAGCAGAATTACCATTAAGAATAAGCTCTTCAGGGAGCATATTAAATAGAGTATTAACTATAAGAGCAAAGGCAGAAGAGAATAATTCTTCGGATTTATTAGAAATTTTAAAGGATATGGAAGTTGCAGATATATTAGAATATATAGATTATACATATTTGGAAGATAATAATATAAATAGACAAATTGAATATTTACTAAACTTGTACGATTTACACAATAGGTTAATTAATGGTGGAACAATAGCTAACAGATACAATAAAACATTTAAAAAGGTTTTAATAATATCAGATGAACCAATTATCTATAAAGCTATTGGAACCAGAGAGGAAAAAAGGATGCAGAACATTGATTTAAAAAATGAACTGCATAACAGATTTAATAAAATTTCTAATTATTACTAAATTTATCTATAACGTTCTTTATAACATCATCTTCATTTTCAAACTTTTTTACAATGTCATAGGTTCCTTTAATATGACCTAAGCCATCTTTTTCTGTTGAAATAGATCCTGCAGATGTAAAAACTACTGTTGCAGGGTTATTATGATTTCTTAAAAAGATTCTAACAGGCTGACAAGCCTTTCCTGCCCATAAGGGGGTAACGATAATTAGCTCATCGTCTGATTTAACTTCACCCAATAAATCAATATCTAAAGATTTATCTGTAGATGTATAATAACCACCTTTAATAAAACCCCAGAAAAATTTCCAACTTATTTTTGTTGTAATCTCTGCCATTTCACAGGTTAAAGCACTACTAATCTTTTGTGCTACCCTTTTACTATTTCCATTCCTACTAAAAAAAACAACTTTTACGCTCATACTTTACTTTAATACATTTAATCTAGCGAGTAAACTTAATCTTTTTTATTTAATATTTAAAGCTCTATTTAAAAGGCCTTTTTTGTAAACTGTTACCATATTTCTTCCATTCTCTTTTGAAATATATAGAGCATGATCTGCTCTGGTTAAAAATGTATTTGCATCAATTTTTTCAAACCAATCAAAAACGCTTACTCCTAAACTTATAGTAACGCGTAAAACTTCATTCTCATAATTTATATGTAAATTTTCTATAGATTTCCTAATTCTTTCACCCACCATTTCGGCCATTTTCCTAGGGGTTTCAGGTAAGAGTATTGTAAACTCTTCACCTCCAAATCTAGAAAGGACATCCATTTCACGTAATTTATGTTTTAAAGTATTTGCTATACTGATAATTACTTCATCTCCTGCTAAATGTCCATATTTATCATTAAATATTTTAAAATGATCAATATCCATTATAATTAACGAAACGGGGTGTTTTAAACGTCTTGCTCTAGCTGTCTCTTCATTTATACGTCTTACAAAAAAATTATGATTATATAAACCTGTTTTAGAATCTTTTACAGAGTGTTCATAGTGTAAGTTATTCTGAATCCCAATAGATAAGAATTTAATTAACCTATCTATATACTCCATCTCCTTAACCGAATATGCTTCCCCAAGTATTTTAGGACCAAAAATTATTAATCCATACAAACCTGAATGTCCATTTATAGGAATAACTAGTTCAGCACTTACGCTTTTAAATGGTTCAAGCAACTCTTGGTTTTCAATTTCTGTTTCAAGTATAGCATAATGGGTAGTACCAGAAAATTTTGTAAAAAAAGGATTGTAAGGTTCCAAAGAGTCAATAACTATATGGTCAGAATCCTGCTTTAGATTTGTATATGAAACTATTTTAAGTTTATTAACCATTATGCCTTCATTTAGGATAATTAATAGCTTGGAAGGAATAAATCTGCTTGATAGATGTTCAACCAAATAGACCAGAAGTTCATCTATGGATTGTTTAGTAAAGATATTGTAGGACTCAATTAATAAATCCTCCAACTCTTTATTCTTAATTTTTATAGATTCTATAAATTCAAAGATCCCTATTTCATTTAATAAATTATAATTTTTTATCAACAAAGGGTTTATTGATATATCTTTCCACTCCATAGATTTTATTTGGTTTTAAACTTACTTATCTCAAAATTAATCTTCTTACTAACAGAACCAACTCTATCAGAGACATCTTTTAATGAAGCAATTGAATCTGCAACTCCGGAAAAACCAATATTAGCTTCAGAAATTGCTCCAGAAACAGTTTCGGATATATTTGAAACATTTATAGAGATCTTTGAAACATTCTGCGCTTTCTCTTTCATCTCATCAGATTTTTCCTGAACTGAAAAAGAAATATCTTTTAAACTCTCCATGGCTTCTAATATCTGAGAACCTCCGGTATTCAATTCCGATGTACTTGAAGATACTACTAGTAGGGCATTTGATACACTTTTTATTTTATCGTTTATATTTGCGAAAGCTTCTCTGGTACTCTGTCCAGATTCTGCTGTCTTGTTAAACATCTCGGTAATTTCATTTAAATTCTTATTAATTTCCATGCTGTTAGAAGCTGAAGCTTCTGCTAATTTCCTAATTTCATCAGCTACAACAGCAAAACCTTTTCCTGCATCGCCTGCATGTGCTGCTTCTATAGCTGCATTCATTGCTAGTAAGTTTGTCTGATCTGAAATGCTTTTAATTATTTCAGACATATTATTTATCTCGTTTACTGATTCATTAATACTTTCAATTAAATCGGTTGTTTGTGATAATTTTTCATCACCTTCAAATGCTGTTCTTTCTAAAATTTTAATAATTTCTGTATTATTTTCTGTTAATTCAGAAATATTAGAAATTGAAGCGATCATTTGAGTTATAGCTGCAGTTGACTCTTCAACCATTGCCATCTGCTCTGAAATATAGTCACCTAGTTCATTGGTAGAGTTACTAATATCCAATGTTTCTTTACTTGTTTTTGCTATATTCTCATCAAGTAAATTCATCTGTTTATTTATAGAATCAATATTAGCAGATATCTCTGTTGTTACAGCTGAAGAATCTGCAGTTGTCTCTATAAGACCGATATTTGCCTCTTCATTCTCACTGCTAGAAATTTTTATTTTATTTAATGAATTGTTAAGATCGTTTTGAAAAGAATTCATTTTCTTTGCTAATTCACCTAACTCGTCATTAGATTCTACAATAATATCGCTAGTGAAATCACCAGAAACCATTCTGGATACAGCGTTTTCCATTTTTCTGATAGATTTGGATATTTTTTTTGAAATTATTAGAGTTAATAAGAAAGATATAATAACAGAGATAAAAACAATTCCCAAAGTACTTAATAGAATAACACCTCTGTAACTGCCAACAACACTTCTAATTATATCACTTTGTTCAACTAAAATACCTATTGAGGCTTCTAAACCTATCTCGATACTTGATCCTGCACTTTTAACTTTATATAAATCAAATTGGATTTTATTATAATTTGTTCTTTTTTCGTATTGCTCAATATTAACAATACTATAGGTAGTATCGTTTTTATCAAAATTTAGATTAAAATCTTTTATTGCTGTAAACAGCTGATCGTGTGATTTTTTTAATAGTTCATCAAGCCTTCCTATAGCTAAAAAAGCTTTTTCAGTGTCTTCATTTAAATATGGTAATATTTTCAAGTTTTTAATTCTTTCAATTGAATTATTAATCTCATTTTGAGTATCTTCCAGTACTTTTGTTTGCGAAATAACCGGAATTTTATTATTAAAAAATTTAGATAATTCTATTGTTTGTTCAAGCATCAATTCACGAACAAAAATAAGTTCCCTCTCCTCATCAAGCATATTATCTAGAAAACGTTGAGAAAAAAGCGAAACTCCAATTGAAAATGTTAATGCAGATATCATAATTACTGTTAAAAGTATTAATCTTGATTTAATTGTCATTTAAAACCTCAGAGTTTGTTATTCTAACACAATTATAATCAATTTGAAAATAAAATCTTACTTTTTTTTAATATTTAACTAATATCAATATTAAATTAGGGAATCTAACATTTTCATTTTCTTTAATTTCAAATAATCGCAAAAAAGCTTATGCAATATATTGATTCCATTAAATTTAACCACTATAATTCGCTTACTTATGTTATCTACCCTAGGTAGGTTTATTTTCCCGTAGTGGAGGAAATAGATGTTAAATAATCTAGAAAGTGGTAAAAATACCACAAATGAGTTTTTCATTTCCCGGCAGGATTCAACTGAATCAAATGCTCGAAGTTACCCTAGAAAGTTTCCATTTGCTTTAAAAAGATCAAAAGGCTCCTGGATAGAAGACGTAGAAGGAAATAGGTACCTGGATATCCTATGCGGTGCTGGGACTCTTGCTTTAGGTCATAACGACCCAGAGATAAGTCAAGCAATGATTTCAATGATCGAATCGGATCAACCTCTGCATACACTGGATTTAACAACTCCGGTGAAGGATGAATTTGTACATACTTTATTAAATTTATTACCAGAAGAGATGAGAGAGACTTCTAAAGTTCAATTTTGTAGTCCATCTGGAACAGACGCTGTAGATGCAGCATTAAAACTTTGTAAAACTGCAACCGGAAGAGATAATATTATTGCGTTTAGCGGTGCTTATCATGGAATGGGTCACGGTGCATTATCTTTAACAGGAACACTTGGTGCAAAAGAAAAAGTGACAGGACTTATGCCTGGTGTACATTTTTTACCATACCCTTATTCTTACCGATGCCCGTTTGGATTAGGTGGAGAGCAAGGAATAGATGCGGCTTGTAACTACTTTGAAAGAATTTTAAAGGATCCTGAAAGCGGAATAACAAAACCAGCTGCTGTAATATTAGAACCAATACAAGGTGAAGGTGGAGTAATTCCTGCACCAGAAAAATTTCTGAAAACAGTAAGAAGAGTTACTAAAGAACTTGATATTCCTCTAATTGTTGATGAAATTCAATGTGGTGTTGGAAGATCTGGAAAGTTTTTTGCATTTGAGCATTCAAATATTGTTCCAGATGTAATACTTGCATCAAAAGCTATTGGAGGCTCACAACCAATGTCAGTTGTTATATATAACAAAAAATTGGATGTTTGGACCCAAGGAGCTCATGCTGGAACATTTAGAGGTAACCAGTTGGCAATGAAAGCTGGAACCATTGTAATGAATAGAGTGAACAATAAAGAATTCCTTGAAAATGTTACCGAAAATGGTAGATATATTAAAGATAGACTACTAAAATTAAAAGATGAGTGTTCAATTATTGGAGATGTTAGAGGTCGAGGTTTAATGGTTGGGTTTGAAATTGTTAACCCTAAAGGTACTCCTGACATGTTAGGATCTCTACCTGGATCTGGTGAATTGGCTATGAGAATACAAAAAGAGTGTTTTAATAGAAAATTAATAATGGAAAAAGGTGGTCGATTTGGTGCAGTAATGCGATGTCTATGTGCTTTAAACATTAGCCGTGAAGATATTGATATTATGCTAAACACTCTTGAAGACGTTATTAAGGAGATTGATAAAAGTGTCTAACTTGTTTCTTACTTCGGACAAAAAGAGTAAAAAAGCTTTTGATAAAATTGTTAAAAAAAGTTCAAAAGCCATTCAAGATTCATTAAAATCATCTGCAGCATACTCCGGATTAACTCCGGAGGAGTTGAAAAAAGTTATATTTACAGAAAATATACTTCCTGAGAGCGGTCATGGATTTGATGAAACACTGGAAGAGGTAAAAAAGAAGATATTACCCAATTTTCTAAATGTTACTTCTACAGATTATATGGCACATTTACATAGTCCACCTTTAATGGAAAGTATTAGTTCCGAGTTAATTCTATCTGCTTTTAATCAATCTATGGATTCATGGGATCAAGCACCTGTTGCAACAGAAATTGAATTACAAGTGGTTGAGAAACTTTGTCAGCTTTATGGTTACGATAAAAAAGGTGATGGAATTTTTACATCAGGTGGAACACAATCAAATTTAATGGGTATAACTCTTGCAAGAGACTGGTTTTGTAATACTAAATTAAATTATGACATAAAAGCTTTAGGGCTACCTCCTGAGTATAATAAATTCAGAATTTATACATCTGAAGTTTCACATTTTTCTGTAGAGAAAAGTGCACATCTATTAGGTCTTGGGTATAACTCAGTTGTAAAAGTGGCTGTAGATTCAAGACAAAAAATGGATATAGACTCTTTAAGAACCAGTATTGAAACAGACTTATCAAATGGATTAATCCCTATTTGTGTTGTTGCAACTATAGGTACAACAGATTATGGAAGTATAGATCCTTTAGAAGAGATTAATGAGTTATGTATTGAACATGGACTTTGGTTACATGGTGATGCAGCTTATGGTTCGGGATTAATTTTATCCTCTAAATATTCAAGTAGAATTGATGGGATTGAAAATTGTGATTCAATAACAATTGATTTTCATAAAATGTTTATGTTACCAATAAGTTGTGGAGCATTCTTACTTAAAGATACCGATAACTTTAAAACTTTAACTCTTCATGCGGACTATCTTAATCGAGAAGAGGACGAAGAAGAGGGATATACTAATTTAGTTGGTAAATCTATGCAAACAACCAGAAGATTTGATGCTTTAAAGGTATGGATGACATTCTACTCCCAAGGTAGAGTAAATTTATCATATATTATTAGTAAAAGTGTAGATAATGCAAACTTTGTATATAATTCTTTATTAAAAAGAGAAGAGTTTGATGTTGTAACAAAACCAGAAATTAGTTCTGTGGTTTTTAGACTTAAACAGGATTGTGAAGTTAACAAACGTGTTAGACGAGAGTTAATTCATAAACATGGTATTGTTATTGGTCAAACAGTTTTAAAAGATAAAACATATCTAAAACTGACTCTATTAAATCCATTGCTTACAGAAAAGCATTTAGATGATTTATTAGATTTAATAAAATCATTAGTTTAAAAATACCCCTCGGGGTATTTTTTTTTAATTAATAGAAAATTCTACAATATCCTCATGGGATGTCATTAATGCTGGTAATTTTTCCATATTATTTCTGCTATTTTCAACAATCAATGTAAATGAATATATTTTCTTACTTTTATCAAATTCTATACTTAAAGTTTTATATTTTTTTGCATTTAATAGAGCCTTTATTTCGGTTTTAGAATAGGGTTTATTTAAAACTATAGTTATTTTTTTCTGATATAATCCCAGACCTTTTACTTCAAAATATCTATCAATCCACACAACAATCCAAACTAATATATATAGAGAAAATGCAATTACATACAAACCTATTCCTACTGTTAACCCTATAATTGCAAAAAGCCAAATACTTGCTGCACTTGTAAAACCAAATATTTTGTCCGATGTTTTTATTAATGCTCCTGCACCTAAAAATCCTATACCTGTAACTATAGCACTTAACAGAGGTAGTGGATTCTCGTAGTTTAAATTAATTGCGGATATGGCTAAACCACATGATCCTATGGCAACAAAAATAAATGTACCAAATCCTATTGGCTTGTTAGAAAATTGTCTTTGGATACCAAAGATCAAAGATAGTAAAAAAGTAATTGCTATTCTTAAATATATATCGTTCATAATTTATTTTACTATTTTTTACTCTTAATTAAAATCTTAAAAAATTTGAATTTATATAAAAAATATTCCTATCTAACTATCAAGAAGGAAAAATATGAAAAAAAGAATGTTATTTACATTGTTAACACTTGTTAAGATTTTACTGTTTTCAGAGCCTCTAGAGAAGGTTTCTTACAATGTTGAAAATTTTGAGCTTGATCAAAATTTTAACTATTTAGGTATATGTGGAAGTGTTAGTAATAATAAATACTTCTATACAGACCCAGAGCTAGACCTTTTTTATGGGTTTACAGTCGCTTTAGATTACGAATTATCTAAATCAATTATAGATAATAAATTGTTAGTAAATTTATATGCAACTACAGATCTTGCTGAATTATTTACTAACGACCCTGAAGTTACAGTTTTTATGCATAATAAATTTATGGCAGATTTAAGTTTAAAACTTCATGAAGAAATATTAGATAAAAAGCATAAAGTTATTTACAGGACATCTCAAGCTAGTAAAAAATCTTTGCCTGGCAGCTACTATGAACACTATATTTTTGTAAAATTACCCACAAGTATTATGTATACAACTTCCATTGGTTCTAACTATAGCCTAAATACTAGTAAGGATTATGCATATGATTTTAGTTATTTAGGAACAAGACTCTCTATAAGCAGAATTTCAAGGGTTAACTCGAGGGTAAATATTGTGGGATATGATAGTCATTTGCTAGATTTATACACAAAGGACTCTATATCAGGGTCTATAAACCTATTTCTAAATACCCCCGAATACAGGAATTATAGAGTTGAATACAATCATATAAGTTATGGGTCATTAGTTGATCACCGATGGGGGCTTTCTTATGAATCTCCAATTGATAATATAAATGGTGATCTTGGAGAAGCAAAACC
>JAFGYD010000176.1 GCA_016936295.1 Spirochaetales bacterium
TCTATGCTTTAAAGCTATATTCGTTTTTGAAATAGACCTATCGGTTTTCTCCATAGTTTTAGTTTTGAGTGAATGTTGTGATAATTATCAGTGCAAATATAGGTTTTTTATTAAACTGAAACGCTGATTGAAAAAATTTTCGGTTGCGAGGAAGAAAACCCATAGAAAAACGGCAAATCAAGGATTCGCGGTGCTGAGCTAGTTTACCCTGAACCTGCCGAAGGGAAGCATAGTTCAACAGCGGCTTCTTCTGTTTGGCTCTCGGAATGGTCTCGTCTAAAAGAATGAGACGGATGAAGGTTAGTTATTATGAGCTTTTATATTCTCTTTAATTGCCAAATTTGTAGTTTACTCCAATTATATATTGAGTGAAAGCATTAAATTTCTTGTCTTGAAATAAAGTATAATATGATACAAATGAAATATCTAAAAACAAATTCTTATCTTTTACTAATGGAATTTCACCACCTCCACCAATGCCAATATAGTTTAAATTATCTAACTTTGATGGGTAAAGCTGTGCTAAAGGAAAATAGAAATTACCATTATTTATTGATGTTTCTAAAAATAAGCCAATTGACTGTTTTTGAATATAATAGAGTTGCATAAAGCACCCAACTATATGGTAATAATCATATCCAGTATTACCTCCATCTGCAAAAATGGATAAAGCTTGCACTCCAAATTGAATCCTTTTTGTGATATTAACAGAAACATTTAAATTCCATGTAAACTCATCATAATTATAATAAGTATATTTATCGTTATCTCTAATATACGTTAGAGAACTTCCAATATTAAACCTATTATAACTTTGCCCAATTACTGAAGCATTAATCATAATGAACAGTAATAACAAGAGATACTTACTCTTAATATTTAATATGATACTCAAAACCTAATTGATATGTTAATAAATTGCCACCCGGTCTATAAAATTCGGGACGCAATGCAATTTTGCCAAAAAATTCTTTCCATATCCTGATTGATAAACCTACTGGAATTCTATATAAGTTAACATTAAAAGGCGAAGTGGGTATTGGATCCTCCTTTATTGAATTTACAAAGTAATTTGTTCTATTATAACTAAATTCAATAGAAGCTATAAACCTATTATTAAGCCCTTTAAGTTTTTCGTTTTTAAAATGTAATGGATAATAGTATCTTAAAAATGTTCCTAAACCGTATAGTTTGTTATAGGAGCGATAATTACTTCGACCATAATCATAAATACCTTTTACACCTAGTCCGATATTGATGTTCAAATAAATACTTGCTTCTGGTTCAATTCTGTAAAGAAAATCAATATATTTTTTGTTGGTTGAAGGGTCAACAATATTTGAGTAAAACACTGATATTTCAGATCCAAAAACCATTCTGTTAAGTTCAATATGTCTTAATGAATCCTTTTTATAAAATGCGGATGTACTTAAATGGAAAAATACAATTAAACCATATATAATTACAAATCTTTTCATAAAACTTAGTTAAGTTGAGCCACAAAAAACATATTGTTGCTCAGCAAAAATAATTGTTTTTAGCTAGATATACCTGATGACATTTTATCATTTAAATAGTAAAGGGGACCAACAAATCTATAATAACTCCAACCAAAACCCCATAAAGTTGCTATTCTCGATCTGTACCAAGACCTATTATAAATAAAGTGTGCTCCTGAAAAGTATGTAGGGTATTAGCTGACACTTTATTATCCCAACCAAACATCACAGGCATTGTTCTGAACATATGATAGGAAGGCGAACCACCCCAATAGTTTTCGTGTAACGTAGTTCCTTGCAATACTTTTTCATTTGATCCAAAATAATAACCGTATCTCTCCTCTTCATAGTCAAGGTAAGCTTGTGGTATTTCTCCGGTGCTATTAAAAATTTCTACAATCTTATTATCCTCAATAAAAGCATGCATTTCATCCTCAAAAAGCAACAGTTCCTTTAGCTTAATACCATTATCTCCACCAAAAGCAACATATTTTTGCTCTGTTGTAAATTCATGAATGTAAATTTTAACAAAACTTGAATCCCCATCAGAATCACCGGAAATACATATGTATGAATCTATTGTATCATTTGGTTGAAAATATTCCAGCGACAATTCTTCATTATCTAAGAAATAATAATATTCAACACCATCATACATGTATGGTGTACTACTCTTATCTCCAATTGTTTCACCAACGTTTTTATTTGTTTCTTCATTTAAGAGAGTCTCTTTTTGACAACTACCTAGTCCGAAAATGGTAATGGTTAAAATAGCAAGAATATATTTTCTTACTTTTTATACTTGTAGAATTTTCATATTGATTTGTATTTTAGAATTACACCTACTTCGATTTAAGGCCTCTATGGTTTATTCCGGCCGTTTTCGAGCTTTCCTCCTTTGAAACTTTTCTGACTAATTTATTGTTCTCCGATAAAGTCGGTAGCTTTTGTCAGTTGTGGTTTCTTCGTCAAATTGCCCATAACGAATTAATATCCCCACCCACCGCTTATTTCGTACTTAGTTCGAGGTTTGTAAATTTAGTTAGATCTCTGGAATTTATCACTTTACCGGTCTTTAAATGTATGCTGTTGGTTATAATCATAGATAAAGAATTAGTTAAATTTTCAAGGCGAACATAGGTTTTTTATTAAACTGAAACTCTGATTGAAAAAACTTTTCGGTTGCGAGGAGGAAAACCCATAGAAAAACGATAATGAAAGGGATTTAGGTAAACATTCCCTACTTGCAACTATCTATAGGAACTGGGCTTGTCAATAAGGACGAAACAAGGTGGATTTCATAAGTGATCCAAGGACTAATTATTAGCTGTTGTTAATTTAATAATATTAACGCCTTCCATAGCATAAATATTTCCAAGATTACCATTGTCATTAATAAAAATAACATATCCTTCATTTTTAAGTTGTTCTATTTTTTCTTTAGGAGGCAATATGGAATATGCAACGAGGTCGGTATAAAACATGGCTTCAATAGGGTTATTATAATTAAACAAAATCCCATTTTTGACATTCATTGCTTTTAGCTCTTTAAGTTCTAATGTCCAGTGTGGGTTTCTGTCTCTTTTTTCAAAGGGTTTCATTCTTTCGATACCGTATCGTATAGGCAAAATAATTAATAGAGCTAATATCAGATTAGATATCCATTTTGTCTTAATCTTATCTTTATAAGCTTGCAATTCGAAGAAGAATGCAGAAGAAATAATAAAAAGCGCAGGTGCTGTAAAAAGCAGATATCCTTGCATTTTTGTTTTTGCTAAAGAAAAAATGAATAGTGGTATTAGAAACCAGATGCAAAGTGCTATTTTTTTATCGTTTCTCGGCTTTTTAAAGGTTGTCCAAACAAGCCATAATAATGGCAAGTAAATTAACTCACCATAATTGATTCTAATTTTCTTAATGAAGTAAAAAACGGAACCTGATCTATCTTCAATCACCTCAGTAAAATGCCTCATATTAAAATTAGATTCATAAGCGGCTTCCAAAGGGAACTGCCTAAAAATATAAAGTTGCCAAGGAAGTGCAACTAATACCATGGCGAATAGAATCAAGAAGAAATGTATGATTAAAGATTTATTAGAAAAGGATTTACTACCCCAAACTAAAACAAGCCAAATAGGAAGCACAATTAAACCTGCGAGCCACTTTGTTAGAATAGCCGCTCCAATGCTAAGGCCAATCAACAGAGAAAAAAGTAAGGATTTACGTTCAATAAATTCGGTAGTAAAAAAAACAGCTAAAAGAATAAAAAACATAAATGCTATATCAACATGATCTGTTGCTACTCTGCCAGCTGTCATTTCAATAACAAGACCATTGACCGAGAACAGAAAAGCGGCTAATACCCCGACTTTTTTGTTAAAGAAATAACTTCCAATTTTAAATGTTAAGAATATACCAATTGATGACATGAGGATTGATGGCAACCTTAAGGAGATTTCATGAACCCCAAAAATCCTCATACTTCCAGCCATAAGCCATAGAGGAACAGGTTGTTTGTGAAGCCAAATATGATTTCCCACCCACATCTTATAATCAAAAGTCAAAATCGGATTATCGTAAAGAGTTGGCATTAATGGATGCTTAATAAGATTCTTTGCTACTAATGCGTGATATCGTTCATCCCAAGCATGAAGAAAAAAATCCGAGGCTGTAAATGAGTAAAAAGCTAACCCACCTAAGACTATAAAAAATACTGAAATTCCGTATTTCTCACGTTTGTAGTTCTTCCATGCAAAGAAATAAAACATAGAAGAAATCACAATTGTTATAACTCCAAAAATGATGTTTTGCATTGATAGGGATTTAATCATCAATAACAGCAGCCACCCGATGAATCAGGGAAGGCAGTTAAATAACCTCCGTTTAATTCAGTTTTGCAGCCCCCGACTACCATACGGAGGACTACTGTACGGAATGCCCACCAAAAATAGGTCAAAAATCCATTCTACATCGTTGAAATTTTCGCAGCTTAGTTCAATAATTTTCTTCTATATTAACATTCTGCTTGGCCACCATGAGCAGGCAAGTGGGGCCACTTCCGATAGCAATCGGAACAATGGCATCGGGTTGGGAGTAGTGGAGGAATAATATCAGTCCTTCTTAAAATTATTAAGAAAATCAATAGCCCTTAACAATACTATATCATTACCCTCTATTTCATCTTCTAAACTTGGAATAAGAGTAATATCAGGTTCTGTGTATTTATATTGCTGACCGTTTTCATCCAGTGCTTTAACAGTAGCAATTTTAAATCCTCCTCCTCCTGGTAGTCGAACCTCCAAGGGCATAGTGGAACTTCCAGCAGTTGGCTCACCTATTACTGTAACTGATGTTACTTGTTTTAACTGTAGAATAAAGGCTTCAGCTGATGATATGGTAGCATAATTACATAGAACCACAACGCGTAAATCTTTTAACTCTCCATTTGTATTGTTTGGATAGCTGTATTGCCCTCCTTCGAAATAAGATAAGTTCACAAAATCGGCATAATAATTATTGGCTTTCGCCAAAGAATCGCCATATAAAAAGGTATGAACACCCACAGCTTTTGAATAACCCTTATTTACCTTATGCTGTCCCCACCATATTGGCATAGTTTCTTTATTAGAGAAGTAAGAAACAATATCGGTTGCATATTGGGAATTGCCACCTTTATTACTTCTTATATCGAATATTATGGCTTTTTTGTGTTTTAAGCTATCAACAAGTTTTGAGAATGAAGTACTTGGGGTATTATTCAGAAAAGAATTTATCCTGATATAGGCAATATCTCCATATTTTTTATATAAAAATGCTGTATCTTGATACATTCTTGGAACTTCAATAATTTTAATTTCTTTTGGGAAATATGGCATTCGTTTTAGTTTTAAAGATACGGTTTTCCCGTTAGGGTTTAGAAACGTTGCGTTTAACTCTTCACTTAGAAGCCCTGCAAAAAATCGTCCCTTTCCCATCTGTCTCTTGGCTATATGTGTAGCTAAGTTATTGTCTGGGAATAAAAATTTTTTAAAATAATCGTTTACATTATAATCATTTACACTTACTAACATACTACCTAATGAAACCTTGTCTTTATACTTCGATGAAAATGCTGTAACATAGTAATTACCATTTATATACGACATAGCAATCGGTACATTTCCATATAACTTTTTAATATCAGAAGGTAAAATAATGGTCGTATGACCCTCATGGAAGGAATTAATAGTTTTTGATAAAACAGAGTAGTACTCCAAAAGATTCTTTGCAGCCAACACTTTTGGAATATTTGCACGATAAAGACTATCCCAGTCAAGATTGTAATTTTGCAAATAAGCATAATTATAGTTTACTTCTTGCCATATCAGAGATAATCCATAGATTTTTTCTTCTTGAGTTAACTGGATTTCCTGTGCATGTGCTGAAAATGATGCAAGAAATATGGTTAGCGTAAGTAATATCTTCTTCATCTTATTAGTTATTTAGTTTTGTTTTTCTTCATAAATCACTTTAATGTAACATTATTGCGCCCAAAAATAGAAAATTAAACTAAATAAACAAATCTTACTTTAATGCTTTTTAAGGAGTTTCAGTTGGATAGAGGATATGAAAAATATTTGAAGATAGGCAGAAAATTTTCACGAAATGATTCTGCCGACAATGAGCGATAAACGGAGTAACATTCTCCTGCTCAAGCTTTTCAAACGGTGCTTTTACCATTCTGCTTGGCTACCATGAGCAGGCAGGTGGGGGCCAGTTACGATGGTAATCGGAATTATAGCGTTGGGTTGGCGGTAGAGGTTAAATTTAATCCATGTTATATTACAAAATAGAAGAATACGCAATTTTGCTATTTTCGTCCAATTTCTTGGGGGACTGATATAATCAATCATCACAAAGAAACAAACTTTCCACAATTTCTCTTCTTAGTTTTCACTTCATCTTTCTCCCGCAAAATCTTCCCTTTTGTGGTGAAGCTGCTCTATGACAAAGCCTTATGACTTTCAGCAATTTTATCGACTCTCGTTACAAAATATTGGCTACTTTTGAAAACCTATTTAATGAAATTAATTCTAAATGTCTGGAAATTTCAATGTTTATAAATCATCGGCCGGTTCCGGAAA
>JAFGYD010000177.1 GCA_016936295.1 Spirochaetales bacterium
GATAAATATCTTAGAATTCTAAGGGTTGAATTAGTACCTGCACTTGGATGTACAGAGCCTATTTCAATTGCTTATGCTGCAGCAAAAGCAAGGGAAGTACTGGGAGTAGAGCCCGATAGAATTATTGCTGAATGCAGTAGGAATGTAATTAAGAATGTTATGGGAGTGATTGTTCCAACTACTCATAATATGAGGGGAATAGAGACAAGTGCGATTTTAGGAGCTGTTGCAGGTAGGTCAGACTTGGTTCTCGAGGTTTTACATGATGTTACAGAAAAAGATATTGAAAGGACAAAAGAGTTACTTCTTAAGAAAATCTGCAAAGTAGAAATGCTTACTGGGGGTGAAAATTTAAGAATTATTATGAAATTATATAGTGGTGATAATGAGGTTATTGTTGAAATTCTTGATAATCATTCAAATATAGTTCGTATTGAAAAGAATGGTGAAACTTTATTTGAAGCAAATATAGAAGATATTAATAATAGCGATTTTTCACATTATGAAGATAAAGATATGTCTATTAATGAGATATATGAATTTGCTACTACTGTAGATTTAGAATTGATAAAGCCTATAATTTTACCTCAAATAAAGAATAATTGTAGAATCGCAAAGGAAGGGCTAACTAATCAGTATGGTGCAAATGTTGGTAAAGTATTGATAGATTCCTTTGGGACAGATGTTAAAATTCTTGCTAAAGCCTATGCAGCTGCAGGATCTGATGCAAGAATGTCAGGTAGTGTTTTGCCTGTCACAATATGCTCAGGTAGTGGAAATCAGGGAATGACAACATCACTGCCTGTTATAAAATATGCAGAATACCTAAAGGTAAGTAAAGAGAAATTATATCGTGCTCTTGCTTTAAGTAATTTAATTGCAATTAGACAAAAAATAATGATAGGAAAACTTTCTGCTTATTGTGGAGCTGTTAGCGCAGCTTGTGGAAGTGGAGCGGCAATTACTTATTTGCATGATGCTCCATTAAATGTGATTGAGAAGACAATAACTAATACCATTGCAAATGTTTCGGGAATTCTATGTGACGGTGCAAAACCATCCTGTGCAGCAAAAATTGCTTCGGCAGTTGATGCCGCGATTATGGGACATTTAATGGCAATGAAAAATATGTCTTTTGAGTCTGGAGAGGGATTGGTTAAGGATAGTATTGATAAAACTATAGAAACTTTTGGAGCTATTGGCCGTGAAGGAATGAGGTTTACCGATATTAAAATCCTGGATTTAATGATACACGACGATTAGTTGATTCCTGTTTTATTATTTCTTGCTGAATTATTTTTAATCCATCTTCTATATTTGTTTTAGGAATACTTGCAATATTTAGTCTTATAAACTCTTTGTATTCGCTACCCATAATAGTGCCGGATAGGAACTCTACACCTTTTTGAAAACACTCTTTACTTAACAAATCCACATCAATTCTATTAAGTTTTAACCAGTAACTTCCTGAATCTGAATTCATATTACATTCAATTTTATTCCCCAGATATGTATTTAAAAGTAAATTTGTTAGTTCAATTTTCTCTTTTTTGACTGTTTTTATGTTTTCAAAATAATCAATCCAGTTGTTTTTAGCTAAGTAGTGAGCAAAACTTTTCTGAAGCAGACCTGGTGTTGAAATATCTGTTGATAGTTTTGTTTTAAGTATCCTGTTGTATAATGATTTTGGAGGAATTAAGCAACCCAATCTCAATCCCGGCATAAATAGGGGTGAAAAACTTTTAATATAAATAACTCTGTCGTAGGTATCCATACTTTTAAGAGTTTTTGTCTCTTTGAGTGAAATTTCACTTCCTTGATCATCTTCAATTATATAAAAGTTATATTTTTGAGAAAGTTCCAGAATTTTGTGTTTTTTTTCTAGGGAATAATTATAACCGGTAGGTTTTTGATTAAAAGTCATTAAATATAAAATGGTTGGTCTTCGAGTTACAATTTTTGATTCTAAATCCAGGATATTTAAACCATCCTCATCTAGCTGAACTTCGATTATTCTTGCTTCCCTGTTTTTAAAACTCTCAAGTGCACCACGGTAAGTTGGAGATTCAGTAAAAACAGTATCACCAAAATTAAGTAGTGATTTGGATATTATATCGAGAGCCTGTTGGCCTCCTGAAATTATTTGTAATAAGTCTATGGTTGTTTTTATGGAAAAATATTTAAAATAATCAACAAGAGACTCTTTTAATTCATAATTTCCCCTGCTGTCTTCATATTTAAATATATCAACACCACTGTGTTTTAAAATGTAATTGATTGAACTTGTTATTTCATCTATTGGGAATGATTCAATTTGGGAATCCTTTCCTGTAAAATCCATATATAATTTATCTCTTTTTTTTATATTTTTGGTTACGTATGAACCACTACCTTTAATAGTTGTTACAAATCCTTCATTTTCCAGTATTTTATAGCAATTTATAACTGTACTGGTGTTTACATTTAAAATATTTGCTGCTGCCCTTATTGTTGGTAATTTTTCTCCGTGTAATATCTTGTTATTAATGATCTGATTTTTTATATGTTTTGCGAGTTGTATATATAAAGGATGATCATTTTTGATTAATTTAATTTCGTTAAAATCCATAAATCTCCATTGTTTCGATACAATAATAGTAAAAAAATTAAAATAGATCAATATTATTGACCTAATTGTAAATAAATAGGATATCTAAATTAATTTGAATAAATAAAGTTCAATTGTTTCGGTACAATTTGGAGGATTCTGATGAATGAACGTGTAGAAATAAATAGAGATTTAGCAAAAATGCTTAAAGGTGGTGTTATTATGGATGTAATTAATTCCGATCAGGCAAAAATTGCAGAAGAAGCAGGAGCTGTAGCTGTAATGGCATTGGAAAGAGTTCCGTCTGACATACGAAAAGAGGGTGGTGTGTCTAGAATGTCCGACCCTGAAATGATTATGGAAATTCAGGAAAGTGTTTCTATTCCAGTAATGGCTAAGGTTCGAATTGGTCATTTTGTTGAAGCTCAGATTCTTGAATCACTGAAAATTGATTTTGTCGATGAAAGCGAAGTTCTTACTTATGCTGATGAAGAGTATCATATTAATAAAAATAATTTCACAATCCCTTTTGTTTGTGGTGCTAGGGATTTAGGTGAAGCTTTAAGGCGTATAGGTGAAGGTGCTGCAATGATTCGAACAAAAGGAGAAGCTGGAACTGGAGATGTTGTTGAAGCGGTTAGACATATGAGGCAGATGACTAGGGATATACAGTTGGTAACTTCTGCTTCCAATGAACAATTAATGACTATAGCAAGGGATTTAAAAGCACCATACGAACTAGTAAAGTTTGTTCATGATAATGGTTGTTTACCAGTTGTAAATTTCGCTGCTGGTGGAATTGCAACCCCGGCAGATGCAGCGTTGATGATGCAGCTAGGGTGCGATGGAGTATTTGTTGGATCCGGAATATTTAAATCTGATAATCCAATTAAAAGAGCCAGAGCAATTGTTGAAGCAACTGCATATTACCAGGACAGTGAATTATTAGCACGAGTATCTGCTGGTTTAGGAAGTTGTATGGAATCAACTGTAGCATCTGAAGTTAAAACAACATTTGCTAAACGGGGTTGGTAGAATGAAAATTGGGGTACTCGGTTTACAAGGTTCTGTAAAAGAACACTTAAAGTTAATAGAGCGAAATGGTGATGAAGGTGTTATTGTTAAAGAAAATGATGATTTAACTACTTTAGATGGTCTAGTTATTCCTGGTGGGGAGAGTACAACATTAAATAAACTATTAAAAATAAAAAAACTTGATGAAGGTATTATTGAACATTCC
>JAFGYD010000178.1 GCA_016936295.1 Spirochaetales bacterium
GATCAAATTTTAGCATTTAATCAGTGGATAATGGTTGTTCCTGGCTATATAGATGAATATGAGTATAAAGATCAGCGAATGGATTTCTCTAAATGGTATTTTACAAACTATTCAAAATTTGACAATAGTGGAGGTGAAGGCATATTTAATCCTGTTTTAGATTACGATCCATTTGAATATGATTCATGGTGGAATGCCCCATTTGATACACAGAAAACAGTTATTACAGAACCATATTTGTGGGATTACGGAGAGGGAGTTGGAGAACTTTTTATAAATAGTATATGTCAGCCTATAATATATAATGGGAAGAGTATCGGGGTTTGTGGTTATGATATAGAACTCTCTTATTACCAAAAAGAGATTGATAAAATAAAACCCTTTAATGGAAGTTTTGCCTATTTAAATACATCAAAAGGCACAATAGTCTCATATAAAGAAGAGTATCAGGGACAATTATTAACTGATATTTTCCCTTTTTATAAAACAACTAAACAAAATTTCAATGAAATAGTAATAAATAATGGTATGTGGCATATCTCAGCACCTATGAATATTTTAAATATTGCAGAACCTTGGATTTTGACTATTGCAATACCGGAAAAAGAAGTTATGGCTCCGTTTAACAGATTGGTTTTTATTGTTATTATTTTAGTTTTGGCTTCTTTAACCTTGATAGGAATTATAATTTACAGGTTTAGTAAATCAATATCTTCACCTTTATCACTAATATCAAACTATTCTGAAACATTGGCTAATGGAGACTTAACAACCACTATCACAGTTTCTGAAAAAATTTATGAAATTGAACAGTTGGGTATTTCCTTAAAAAACATGGCTAGCAAACTTACTGATATTATTACTCAAGTAGTTGAAGGTGCTGGACAAATTGCAAGCGCTAGTAGTGAGATAGCAACTGGTAATATGGATCTTGCAAGTAGAACTGAGCAGCAAGCCTCATCTTTACAGGAGACTTCAGCCGCAATTGAAGAGATGAACTCAGCTATTCGATCAAATGCAGATAATACAAAAGTTGCAACAACACTATCAGCCGAGGCTCTAGATAAAACGATTGAGGGTTCTACAGCAATGAAAGCTGTTATCGAATCAATGAATAATATAAATGAATCAAGTAATAGAATAGCTGATATAATAGAAGTAATTAATAATATAGCTTTTCAAACAAATTTGCTGGCTCTAAATGCCTCAATTGAAGCAGCAAGAGCAGGAGAATTAGGAAAGGGTTTTGCTGTTGTTGCAGTAGAAGTTAGAAAGCTTGCACGAAAGTCAGATAAGGCTGCCTCCCAAATTACTGAAATAATTAAGGATAGTAATAAAAAAGTTGATGAAGGTGTACTTGTTGCTCAAGATGCAGGTAAAGTTTTAGATGAAATAAACAGAGTTGTAAAAAAGGTTAATCTGTTGATATCTGAAATATCATCATCATCCCAGGAACAACTAATTAGTGTGGGTGAAATTGATAAGTCTTTAAGCCATTTAGATGAAAATACACAAAAAAATGCAGCATTAGTTGAAGAAGCATCTGGTGCTACTACACAGCTTTCTAATCAGGCAGATGACTTAAATAAGATTGTGAATTTCTTTAATATTGGAAAAAATAAAGATTCTGAGATTTCATCAAAGTATTTAGATTATAATTAACCTTTAATTCCAGATAGAATTATATCAATGAATAGACTGTGGAAATCTACATTTTCGCAGTGTTCATTGATTAAATGTTGCTCCCTTAATATTAATCTTTGAAATAGAGCAAAAAAATTGTTTGAAACAAAGTGATAAATTGAATCGAGGGATAGATCTTTTCTAATGGAGCCATCTAATAACCCATCTTTAATAAAATTATATAGCTGATTGTCTTCTGGTTTTAATATTTTAATAAATGACTCTTCCAATTGAGGTGTAGGGTATTCCTCCTGGAAATATCTATCAAACTCGGCTGTGAATTTCATTAGATCTTTAATCTCGTTAAATTTTACCCTGGAAAAATATAACTTTACTTTATCGTAACCATTTAAATTATTAACCAAGTTGTTTGGAACTTCTAAATACCTTTTAATTTTTTCCATTACTATCATCTCTACATTAAATGCAAGTACATCTTTTGTTGGAAAATATCGGTAAAGAGTTCTTCTGTTAATATTAACTTCGGAGGCTATATCTTTTATTTGTGTATTAACAATACCTTTTTTTATAAACTGTTTTTCAGCTTGTTCAATTATTTTCTCTTTAGTTGTCATTGTCTTATTGTAGCACTATGCCACAGGTGTGGCAATTTCTAATTGACATTTCAAATTATGGGATTGTATAATTAAATGTCACACGTGTGGCTAAGGAGGTCTGGTTGAAAAAAATTATACATTTAAACTATGACTGGAGTTTTTCGTTAAGTAAAAGTGATGAGTTTATAAAAGTTAATATTCCTCACAATAGTGTAGATACTCCCTATAATAATTTTGATGAAAAAATGTATCAGAAAATAAGTTATTATAAAAAAGAGTTTGATC
Organism: Spirochaetales bacterium; assembly: GCA_016936295.1. GTDB lineage: Bacteria > Spirochaetota > Spirochaetia > DSM-2461 > DSM-2461 > Thiospirochaeta. The sequence continues at coordinate 2,526 of JAFGYD010000178.1, forward strand.
TTCAAGACATTGA
>JAFGYD010000179.1 GCA_016936295.1 Spirochaetales bacterium
CCAACAGAAATTAGTTATTTAGAAAATAGATTTTGTAATTTAGCTATAGAATCAAAGCGCTATATTGTAAAAAATGGAAATGATCCAAATCCAGGAAATTTAACAGAAGAAAAAGAATGTGAATTAGAAGAATTTATTGATTACGCAAGAATTATTATGGGTGCATTAGGACATAAAGTCTTTATTCCATTAAATGAATCAAAATCTTTAATTTTAGAAGAACAAAATGAAACCGATGAACCTTTACTATATTTAAAAACAAACAAAGTAAATGCAACTGGTAAAAGAACTAGCGATGGTTTTATTGTTTATAGTGGAAGTAGTATTTCAAAAATTCCTTCAACAAAATGTAGTAAACATATAATAAATTCACATTCAAAGTTAATTGATAAAATAGAAAAAGAAAATAATATTTTAAAAGAAGATATTTTATTTTCTAGCCCATCAAGTGCTGCTTCTTTTATTCTTTTTTACAGTGCTAACGGATTAACTTTGTGGAAAAATGAAAAAGGTATTAGTTTAAAAGATTTGGAGAGTTAAATATTAGCAACAATCAATAAAAATTGAATTGTTGCTATATTATTAGACATTATTTATTTTATTATTGGAAAGTTTGCTACTCTCAAAATAGTTTTTCCATAAGGTATTAATTTTAATATTTTTGAACTACCTATATTTAAATTTTGAGGGAATTCTCCAGCACTATTATTAGTAACTTTCCAATTCAAGATTTCATATCCTTTTATAATAAGATAAGGCATTCCATTTTCTTCTTTAATATCATATTTTTCATCTAATTTAAAACCAAAATTAAACTTTTCCATTGGTCGATATTCATGATCACTAAATTGTAATCTATCTTTTATTATTTTATCCCTTGATTTAATTGGAAGCGACAATAATAAAGGACCATAATAATATGATATTCCATGATAATATTCTTTTGACCATACTTTAAAATCAAATTTGATTTCTATTAGATTATGGGACCAAGTTTTATCAATTATAATATAATTTTCTTCAACTTTATGCTCAATTAACTCATTGTCAATAAATATTTCATAATTGTCACAAAATGAAAATGTATTTATTCTTAATTTAAACGAATAAGAATTATTTGTATTTATTTTTAATTTTAAGTTAGGTTTATATGGGTACTCTGACAATACTTCTATCTTGATATCATTATCTTGAATGATTAAAGGAGAATAAGAATAACATGTATATCCTTCATCATTTTTACCCCATAAACTACTACAATATTTTGGCCAACCTTGATGCATATTTGCTGTGCAACATCCAAAATGAGGTTCCAACCCAAATATATTTGAATCGTCTTTATTATTATACCAATTTCTCCTATCAATAGTACATGAAATTTGATTAACTTGTTGATCATATTGATGCGAGCATCCATCTTGAGAAATAGTGGCTTCTAATGCATTGAATGTTATAATATCAAGAAATTCAAACCATTTTGAATCATCAGTTATTTTAATAAGTTCTTCAAGACTAAACATTAATTCTACAACAGTACAAAGTTCAGTACCTTGAGAAGGAGAAACTCCATCTAGATGCTCATCACAACTAAACATCCCATTAGCTTGACCATGATATAAATATAATTGTGATAAACCTTTGATTAAATTATTCAAATATTTCTTTTCGTCTGTAATTTGATAATAATATCCTAAATATTTTACAGCCATAGCAATATTCACACCATGAGTTAAATGATAAGTCATAAAATAGAATTGATATTTTTCTAATATTTTTTGATTTTCTTTAATTAATTTCTCATCATATTTATCCATGAAATTGATATAATCTTCCCAAGGCATAAATTCACTAATTTTTTTATCAAATGGGAAATCTTTAAAAAATAATTGATTCCAATTTAAACTTAGATCCATTACTTTAATTGCTAAATTATCATAAAAAGGATTATTTGTTTTATTATAAATCCATTTAATAGAAATAAATAATTCCATTCCTCTTGCAAAGCCCCACATTTTTAAGGGGAATTGTTCTAAATTATCATCAAAATAATGTAAAAATTTTTCAATTAAGACTTGTATTTGTTTACTTTCTTTGGATTCTGGAAAAGCGTCTGCATATATTATTAATGCCTTCAAAGCAACCATTCTTGGCCACCAATCATTATTTGATTTTGGTCCAAAAAACCCATTTTCTTCTTGCGATTTAAGAATATTTATTATCCAATTATAAGATTTTTTAATTAAAAAAGAATCATTTAATTCTATGCTTAAAGGAATTAATCCATCAAGATAATAAGGTCCTCTTTCCCAATCTTCACCCTTTCCGCCCAACCAAGCGTTATTTGAATTTAGATCTTCCCATATTTCATCAATATGCCCAGAAAGACCATTTTTTTGTGTTTCAAGTTTATCTAATAACCATCCTTGTGGTTTTATTTCTTTATAATTTATATATTTGACTTTATCATTAATCATTCTTTAACAGCTCCTGAAGTCATACCTTGTATGTAATATTTTTGTAAGATAATGAATAAAATAATTGTTGGTATTATTGCTATTAAAGTACCACTATTAATTATTCCCCAATCACTTGAAAACCGTTGTTTACCAAAATTCATTATTCCTACTTGAATATTTCTAACTTCATTAGAACTTGTGAACATAAAAGCTAGAATAAAATCATTCCAAGTTTCTATGAATAAATAAATTATACAAGAAACAATTGATGGAATACTTAGTGGTAAAAATAAGCTTATCATTATTTTTCTTTTACTTGCTCCATCTAAAATAGCACTCTCAAAAAGAGCATTTGGTAATTGAGCAAAGGCATTCTTAAGCATAAATATGCAAAATGGCATAAAAAATGTTGAATATATTAATATAAGTCCAAATTTAGTGTTATAAAGTCTTATCTTAGTTAGTAGTGAATAAAGTGGTACTAATAAGCATTGAAAAGGAACCATAAAAATAGACAAAAACAAAATAAATACAATTCTTGAACCTTTAAATGGTAGTTTAGCCAAAGCAAAGGAACTAGGGATTGCAACTGCAAGCACTAATAAAATTGTTGAGATGGTTATAATAACAGTGTTAATAAAAAATTGTATAAATACCCCATTACTTACAGTTAACAATTTATTGAACTGAAAAAATGTCCAATTACTAGGTATTAATTTTGGAGGATATGCTAAAATCTCATCTGAATATTTAAATGCTGTTACTATATTCCAATATATAGGGAATAAAAAAATCAATAAAACTAAAATAATTAATATAGCTATTGGTATATTTTTAAATGAATTCGTTTTTCTATGCATCATACTCTCCTAGTTTTATTTGATAATAGCTAATAGATAATAAAATAATTAAGAAAACAACTGAAACTGCAGCACTTCGTCCCATTTCATAATAGTCAAATGCGACTTTACTAATATACATAATAATTGGTTCTGTAGTCCTCATCGGTCCTCCACCAGTCATGATTACGAATTGATCATAACCCTTGAATGACCCAGCAATTGACAATACTAAAGCAAGCATTAAAGTTGGTTTTACAAGAGGTAATGTAATTGAGAAAAATGTCCTTATTTTACTGCTCCCATCTATTGAAGTTGCTTCATAAATACTTGAGGAAATACTTGATAATCCTGCTAAAATTATTATCATAGAAAACCCCATGGTTTTCCAGGCAACTGAAAGACTTATCATGAATCTCGCACTCCATGTTGTTCCAAGCCAATTTATCCCTTCATTTATCAAACCAAATTGATTTAATATAAAATTTAATATTCCATAGGTATCATTTAATATCCAAGTCCAAATATAACTTGAAGCTACAAGAGATATTGCATATGGGATGAATATTCCAGTCCTTAATAAAGCATTTAATTTGTTCGTCTTTTTTAATAAAACAGCAAAGAATAAAGCAGGTATAAATATCATTGGGGTAACAATTAAACAGTAAATTAAAGTATTCCCTAATACTTGCCAAAATTCTTTATCTTGAAATGTATTAATATAATTATTAAATCCAATGAAAGTATTATTTCCAAGAACAACCCAGTTCTGAAAACTCATAATTATAACATTAAATAATGGATATATAAAAAACATTCCTAATAATATTATTGCTGGTAAACAAAAAAGAAGCCCATTGTTTTTTTTCATTTGTACTCCTATCGTAGTGTTTTCTGGGGATAATTTATCCCCAGAAATTATAAGGTTTTTATTTCATTATTTTTGTAATTTCTTGTGAGCATTTTTCAATTGCTTCATTTACTGGAATTTGATCCAATAAAGCTCCTTGGAAATAGTATAATACAGGTTCATAAATTTGATTATATTTTAAAGAAACAGGAGTTCTTGCACCTTTTAAAATCCTAGCATAATCAGCCATTTGAGGAATTTCATCATAATATTTATTATCATATAAATCAGATCTTGGAAGCAGTGCCATCTTAGGGGCATATGTTTCAATTAATACATCATCTTGATAAGCAAAGTTAATAAATTCTTTTGCGGCTTCTAGATTTTTTGTTTGACTAGTTATAGCTAGCATATTACCACCACCAAATGTATAATTGCTAGCATCTCTATTTCTTGGCATGAAAGCAATTCCAATATCTAAATCAGGGGCATCAGTCCTTAATGAAGCAATATTAAAGTTCCCACCTAAGTACATAGCAATTTTACCTGCTACAAATGCATTATATCTATCACCACTAGTCCATTGAACTGAAGATTTTGGTGCAACTTTATATTTATAAATTAAATCATACCAGAATTGAAGAGTCTCTTTACCCAAATTCCCGCGCAGCTTGTAACGAGGAATTGCTTTGAATTGTAATCTTTTAGGAATTCTTCGTTTTTTTTGAGTTGTTTTA
>JAFGYD010000180.1 GCA_016936295.1 Spirochaetales bacterium
ATGGATAATGTTTATGATGTTTTAGTCACTCTAAATTTAGAGTCTGAGAATAAAGCTAGGGCTTTTGAGAGGCTTATAAAACTCTTTTTAAAAATTCTGCTTTCAACATCCGAGTATGCTGATATAATAAATAGATCCAGTGAGTTTCTTGTGAAATCGGAAAAAAGTTCTGTTATAATAGAGAAAATTGTAATAGATAATAAAATAATTATAGATTTTATAAATAAATTTATATTTTATGAAGGAGAGACCGACAAATGAAAATAGGAATAGTTGATTATAATGCTGGAAATTTAACCAGTGTAAAGTCTGCACTTAATTTTATTGGTGCCGATTACGTAGTCTCTTCTAGTCACAACGAATTAATGGAGTGTGACAAGCTTATTTTTCCAGGGGTTGGCGAGGCAAGCTGGGCCATGGATCAGTTAAGTCAGAGAGATTTAAAAAGAACTATGCAGGATTTTAAAGAGAGTGGAAAGCCTATTTTAGGGATTTGTTTAGGCTCTCAAATTATACTCGACTTTTCCGAAGAGAGTAGTACAGAGTGTTTAGGATTAATACCTGGTAAGGCTTTAAGATTCCCTTCAGATATGGGGTTAAAAATACCACATATCGGCTGGAATACAGTTGTCCATAATGGAAAAGGTATATTTAAAGGAATTCCTGAAAATGCCTCTTTTTACTTTGTTCACTCTTATTATGTTAAACCATTAAATGAAAGAAATATTATTGGTGTAACAAATTATGGAATAGATTTCTGTTCTTCGGTACAGTTTGAGAATATAACAGCATTTCAATTTCACCCGGAAAAATCTGGAGAAGTTGGTTTGCAGCTACTAAGAAATTTTGCAGAAATTTAATAAAGGGAAATTTATGAATGTTAAAGACAGTATAATTGCAGAACTTAGGGATGTGCCAAAAACAGAAATTCATCTACATATCGAAGCTGTTACAACGGCAAATACTGTTTGGAAATTAATTCATAAACACAATACAAAATTAGAGAACATAGGTTCTATAGAAGATTTGGAAAGCAAATTTAATGTTACCAGTTTAACAGATTTTATAGACCTATTTATAAATATTGTTCAAAAATCATTTAAAGAAGCAGGTGATTTTGATCTACTTATGGATGATTTAAGAAGTTATTTGAACAGCAATGGAATTGTCTACACAGAAGTCTATTTGGCTCCAACTACCTTTATTAAAAATGGAATAGATTTTAGTGAAATAGTTTCTGTTTTAAACAAACATGCAGACCTTATTTATAAAGAAGATAATATAGATATTAAGTTTATTATTGATGTATCAAGGGGTTTTGGCTTAGATAATGCCATGAAAAATCTGGATCTAACAATTGCGAACAGAACACCAAGAATTATTGGAATTGGATTAGGTGGAGCTGAAAAAGTTGGTAAAGCAGAAATTTTTGCACCGGTTTTTGAAAAGGCAATAAAAGAAGGATTTAGGGTTGTTGCCCATGCAGGGGAGGATGACGACTATACTTCAATAAATTCTGCAATAAATAATTTAAAAGTAGAACGAATAGGTCATGGTATCTCCGCAATGGAAAATGAAGAGTGTATGGATAGTTTAAAAAAACTTCAAATACCATTAGAAATTTGCCCTACCAGTAATCTTTTTACCCAGACCTATGTTAAGAAAATAGAAGATCATCCAGTTAAGAAATTTTACAATAGAGGAATATTTGTTACAATAAATTCCGATGATCCTACACTTTTTGGAACTACACTTTTGGCAGAGTATGCCCTATTAATACAAAATAAAATATTTACTAAAAAAGAGATTGGTCAGTTAATAATAAATAATTTAAGAGCAACTTTTATGGATCAAGACCTAAAAGATAGTTTGGAAATTAAGATGAGGGAAAGCTTGAACAATAAGGGTTATCTTTAGTATTATTCCTATATGGATATGTATAAATTAGGCTTTAAGGAAGAAGAAGCTGTTTTAAGAAAAGTTGCAGAACCTGTAACAGAATTCAACCAACAATTAAAAGATCAGATAAAAGAGATGATTGAGTTTATGATTAATTCCAACGGAGTTGGGTTAGCTGCTCCACAAATTGGAGACTCAAGAAGATTATTAGTTGTTGGTTTTGATGATATGAAACCTATGGCTTTTATTAACCCAGAAATTATAGAGACATCTATGGATGAGAATGTATACGAAGAGGGTTGTTTAAGTGTCCCTGGGATGTATGCTAAGGTTACCAGACCCAAAAGAATAAAAGTTCAAGCATGGAATGAACGAGGTAGACCATTTACAATTGAAGCAGATGGAATGCTTGCAACTGTTTTACAGCATGAAATAGATCATTTAAACGGAGTACTATTTGTAGATCATTTAAATGAAAGAAATAAAGATAAAATTCTTAAAAAATATTTTAAAACAATGGGTATTCAATGAGAATTGTCTTTGCCGGGACTCCTGAAATAGGAGTTCCCTCCCTTGAATCATTGGCAAATGAATTTAATGTTTGTGGTGTTTTAACAAACCCGGATAGGGAGAAGGGGCGAAAAAAAATCCTTCAACCCTCTGCTGTAAAAGAGAAAGCACTTGAACTGGGAATAAAAGTATTTCAGCCAGAAAAACTTACCTCTGAATTTTATAACGAGATTATTGAATTAAAACCAGATCTTTTGGTATGTATTGCTTATGGGAAAATATTTAAACCTGAGTTTTTAAATTTATTTCCATTAGGAGGAGTAAATATTCATCCTTCATTACTACCAATATATCGTGGGCCTTCACCAATAAGTGAAGCTCTTTTAAATGGGGATAAGGAGTCTGGTATATCTATTCAGCGATTAGCCCAGAAGATGGATAGTGGAAATATTTTACACCAATCAAAATTTATTATTAGTGATTCAGATACAACAGGTACTTTAACAGCTAAAATAGCTATAGATGCTGCGCCACTAATTTGTGATGTTGTAAGAAATATTAAAAATAACACAGTTACTGAATTTACTCAGGATGAATCCAAAGCTACATTTTGTAAATTAATTAAAAAAGAGGATGGTCGTATAAATTGGAATTCATCATCAAAAAATATAATAAATGAAATTAGAGCATACAATCCATGGCCTTTAGCCCAAACAGAGTTTGGCGATAAGGGTTTAAACATTCTGGAAGCTACATATTCAGATATAGAAAAAGATGGTGTTCCGGGTTTAGTGCGGGAATACTCTAAAAATAGTGGATTTCTGGTAAACACCGGTGATGGTACTATATGGATTACCATGTTACAATTACAATCAAAAAAAGCGCTAGATTTTAAATCTTTTAATAATGGTGTTAAAGATTTTATTAATTCGGTATTAGGATAGATAATGAAAGAGAAATTAAAGAATTTGTTTAAAAGAGATAATAAAGAAACAGTAGAATTAACAAAAGAAGAGTTAGAGTTTAGAGATAAATTTGAGAAAGAGTTTTACTATAAAACTGTTTTAGGGATAATTACTACAGCTGTTTTTCTTGTAATTGTTTTTGCTATTATCTTTTTTATTAATGTAGAAGGTAAAGAAGATACCAAAGTTCCTAAATTAGAGGGTTTAAAACTGCATGAAGCAATTATTGCCCTACAAGATAAGGCTCTATACCCTAAGTTGAGTGTAAAAAACAGTTCACCAAAGGATAAGGGATTAATTATTTATCAAGATATATCTGCAGGTTCTGTTGTTAGAGCTGGAAGAGTTATTAATATTATATCCAGTCTTGGTGGGGTTATTGATAAAGTTGGATCATACGAGGGGCAGACAGTAAGTGCTGTTGAAGCAGAGTTACAAAAATTATTTGCAAGTACCAGTTCAGACCCTGTTTTGGTAATTGGTCAACCTGTAGAAGTTGTTAGCGATGAACCTGAGGGCACGATATTATCACAGGATCCGCCTGCAGGAACAGAAATTACAGATATTACCGAAATAATTTTCCACGTAAGTAAAGGAAAGGAACAATCATCTTTTGTTGTACCTACAATGAAAGGATTAACTTTCGAAGAAGGTTTAAATAAAATTACCCAGTGGCCTATTCGATTCCGATTTATAGTTAGAAATAAGCGAGAAAACGAAGAAGCAGGAGTAATAGTTTCACAAACACCGGACAGAGGAATATCTGTTCCATGGACAACAGTAGTAGAAATGACTATGACAAAACCTGAGAGATACACTGCAGGATTAAGTTTTGGTCTGTTAGAAATTGTAATTCCATCATCTCCTGTAACTGTACCAATGTCATTAGAAAGAGTGAAGAATGATGGAAGTAGAGAGATTGTATTTACTTCAAGAACATTTGGTGGACCTACTACTATTCCTTACCTAGAAGAGATTGGTAATAGATTAATTTTGACTGTTAACGATGTTGAAATTGAAACATTTACAGTAAGAGTTCAGTAGAAATATGAATATTATACTTGTTGGAATGCCCGGTGCAGGGAAAAGTACAATTGGTGTTCTTTTAGCTAAACGTATAGCCTTTGATTTTGTAGATTCTGATATTAATATCCAGCATAAAACAGGAGAATCTCTCCAAGAAACAATGGATAGAGATGGGTACTTAAGACTTCGAGAGATAGAAGAAGAAGTTTTATGCGAATTAAATATTGATAATAGTGTTATTTCAACTGGTGGAAGTGCTGTATATGGTCATAGAGCAATGGAACACTTAAAAAAGAATGGTGTTGTCGTCTTTATATCTGCATCCCTGGATGAACTAAAACGTAGAGTTCATAACTATGAGAATAGAGGTATTGCAAGAAGACCGGATCAATCATTTCAGGATCTATTCCTAGAACGAGACTTATTATATAACAAATACTGCGATATTCGAGTTGAATCCATAAAAGGGAATCAAGATTCTATGGTTGAAGAAATAGTAGATTCCATAAGAAATATGGGGTATAAATTGGAACATGCAATTTAGAAGTAAAAGAGTTGCTGCTATACACGATCTTTCATGTTTTGGAAGATCCTCTTTAGCAGTTATAATTCCTCTTTTCTCAAAAATGAATATTCAAGTTTGTCCCCTTCCTACAGCGCTTCTCTCTACCCATGGAGCTTATCAAAATGGAACATATTTAGACTTAACAGATCAAATGATTCCTATAATGAAACATTGGAAAGATATTAAAGTTGAGTTTGATGTTATATACCCTGGCTTTTTAGGGTCTGGAAAACAGATTGATATAGTACTTAAATTTATAGAGGATTTTAAAACCAATAATCCTATTGTTGTTGTAGATCCTGTTATGGGAGATGAAGGTAAGTTATACTCAATAATTGACTCATCTATTGTTTCAAAAATGGAAGATCTGGTAAAAAAAGCCCATATAATTACTCCAAACACAACAGAGGCAGCAGTCCTTTTAAAAAGGGAATATATGCCTTATATGGATGAAAATGAAGCAAAAAAAATAATGTTTGAACTTTCTGAATTGGGTCCGGAAGTTGTAATATTGACTAGCATACATGGTCATGATAAGAAAAGCAGGTATACAGGTCTATATAATAGTAAAACAGGTGAGTACTTTTTTGATAGTTGCAGATATTTTCCAAATGACTATCCAGGAACAGGAGATGCATTTACATCTATTTTTATTGGAGCACTTTTAAATGGTTACACATATAAAAATGCGTTGAAAAAAACTTTAAATATTATAGAAGAACTTTTAGAAGCAACAGAAACAAGTGATACTCCTATAGAGGATGGTATTAAGCTTGAATCTGTTTCTATAACTTTTTAGATATTACCAATCTATTGGGAAGTAATCTTTTAAAAATTTACCAGACCAATGTTCCCCTCGATTAATACCATCAAAAAGAGGATCCATAACCCTTGCTGCACCATCAACAATATCTAATGGTGGTTGAAAATCGTGTAAATCCTGTTTTAACTGGGATAAATGAGCAGGGTCTTCGTCGGTTACCCAACCTGTATCTACTGCATTTATATATATACCGTGTTCTGCAAAATCCTTTGCTGCTGTATGTGTTAACATATTTAACGCAGCCTTTGCCATATTTGTATGCGGGTGTCTGGACTCTTTAGTAAATCTATGGAATTTCCCTTCCATTGCAGAAACATTAATTATATGTTTTTTACCTGTATAATCTTTTTTCATTAGATTTGCCAGGTTATTAGCTAATACAAATGGAGCAATATTATTAACTAATTGAACTTCTAACATCTCCGATGTATTAATTTCGCCTAGTTTTAATCTCCAACTATTAGTTTTTCTTAAATCAACCTGTTGAAGGTCTACATCCAGTTTACCTGTAGGGAATATCTCCTCTGTAGATAGAGCATCATCGTAGGAGTATGGAATTTGAGATAGCTTAGCCGACTCTCTTAAACCAATACCTGGAAGTTTTGTATTCCATGTTACAGGAAGTGACTCTTCTGGATCTGGAACATTGTGGCTAAATGTATTAATTTTATCGTTACATACTTCAAAATTATGAAGAAGCATTTGTACACCATCACCAAAACTGGAAAATGACTTCATTTCATTCTCCATCATATGGGCATAAAAACCCGGTGGTCGTCTTACTGTTTGAGCCGCATTATTTATTAAGATATCCAGTCTGTCATAGGTTTGCTCTATATGGCTACAGAATATTTCCACACTAGGAGTATGTCTTAAATCTAAACCGTAAATGTGTAGTCTATGTCCCCATACATGAAAATCCTTCTCTTTTGAATATCTAATAGCTGAATCAACAGGGAAACGGGTAGTTGCAATAACTGTTGCACCTGCTCTTAGCATCATTAGTGTTGCATGATAACCTATTTTTAATCTGGAACCAGTAATAACGGCTACTTGTCCTGTAAGGTCTGCGGTTTGAAATCTTTTTGTATAGTTTAGTTCTGCACACTTTGGACACATAGTATCATAAAAGTGGTGTAAAGTTGTAAATTCAGCTTTACATACATAGCAATTTCTTGGTGAATTTAGTTTTAAATCATCTCTTTCTAATATTTTAGAATCTGTTAAGAGTAGAGGAGCACTAAAAACTTCATCTTCCCTTGCTATTCTTATTCCAGTTGCAGCTCTGGCTTTTCTCTCTAATTGAACAATCTCTTGTTTCTTTATTCTTTTCTTGATTTTACGTCGATTTTTTAATGTATAAACATCTGGATGGGAAATCCTCCCAGCCAGTTTCATTAATTCAATCTGTTTATCTTCATCTAAATTTACATATGCATCGTCATTTTCCAAAAGCATACGTAGAGTTTCCAGGCAGTTATCTATATCCATAGTCAATATTTTTAGCACTTATTAGGGTTAGTTACAAGATTGAAATGGCCTATTTGATACTATTTTTATCCTCTCTTTTAAAGAGAGGATTTTATTAACTATCTGTTTTTAAACTCTGTCCATATATCATCGTATAATTGGGCATTTTCTTCCAGATTTCTTAGAAGTTGTCCGTTTTCTAGTGCACCTGCCGGTGGATTAGAAGCCGGGTTGTTTTTATAACTATCCGGTAGTACAGGGTAAGCAGCTTTGTTAGGGTTAACATAAGGATACTCTTCAGAAACCATTTTACTTATTTCTGGTCTTAATACAAAGTTAATAAAGAGCATAGCGTTCTCTTTATTTTTAGCCCCTGCAGGAATAGCAAAGTTATCAAATAAAAGAGGTAGTCCTTCTTTTGGATAAACTGGTAATATTTTTGGATTTTCCTGCATAGCTAGTGCAGCTTCTGCACACCAAACATAACCAATTGTTGTTTCACCACTAATCATTTGAGATTTTGGAGAATCACTATCAAAAACCTTGATATTATCTTTTAAAGAGAATAATTTGTTTTTGATTGCTTCCAGTTTTACAGGATCAGTTTCATTAACCGACATACCAAGCGTAATTGCAGCAACAGCCATAACCATTCTTTGATCGTCTAAAACAACTATCTGGTTTTTATATTTTGGATCAAATATTTCTCCGAAAGTAGTTATTCCTCCAGGAATTTTTTCACTATTATAACAAAGAAGAGCATCTGAAATCATAAATGGTACAGAGTATTCGTTATTAGGGTCAAAATACATTTTAGTAAATTGAGGGTCAATATTACCAAAGTTTGTAATTTTACTCATATCAAGTTTTTCAAGTTCACCAGCTCTTCTCATAGTATCAACCATGTAGTCACTAGGTACAATTAAATCGTACATCCCTTTTTCACCAGAGTTAATTTTTGCTAACATCTCTTCATTTGATGAGTACATGGAATAGTTTACTTTTATATTATATTCCTCTTCAAAAGCATCTAATACTGACTGAGGAAGATACTCTGTCCAGTTAAAAAAGTTTAATTCCCCTGCTGATTCTTTAGATTTATTACAACCAGTGCTAATTAAAACCATTGATAGCGCTACTATCATTAAAATTTTTTTCATTTTAATCACTAATTTCTCCTTTTATTTCTTTTTGATGTTTCGTAGCATTCTAGATTGACTAAGAATAACAACGACTATTGTAACAATAAGTATTATTGTTGATAGTGCATTTACATCGGGTGAAATTCCCGACTTAACCATTGAGTAAATTTGTATAGGAAGTGTTGTACTTTGAGGTCCTGTAGTAAAAAAACTAATAATTACATCATCCATGGATATGGTCATGGATAGTAAAGCACCTGAAACAACCCCCGGCATTATTGATGGTAATAGAACCTCGAAAAAAGTTCTAATTCTTTTAGCTCCTAAATCCATGGCTGCCTCTTCTATATGGGGGTCAATTCCAACTAAACGGGCTCGAACCGTAAATACCACAAATGGAATACAGAATGTTGTATGTGCTACTATTAAACTACCTAAACCCAGTTTTAATTTTGCAGTAGAGAATAGGGCTAATAGAGCAATACCAAAAATAATTTCGGGTATAACTACTGGAATATAGAGCAGAGCATCTACTACTTTTTTCCCTTTAAACCTATATTTATTCATACCAACAGCAGCTAATGTTCCAATAATTACTGCCAGGAGTGTACTCACTATAGCTACAATAACTGTATTTTCAAGAGCATCGATAAGTCTGGTGTTTTTTAAAATTTTTCCATACCATTCAAAAGTAAAGCCTGTAAAAACTATGTTTATTTTTGACTTATTAAAGGAGAATGCTACTACAACAATTATTGGAAGATATAGGAATATAAAAATAATAGATGCATGTATAATACTGGCAACATTGCCAATTTTTTTATTTATCTTCATTATTTTGCCACTCCTAAATCATCTAGTTTACCACCCATGAGAGTATAAATTCTTACTAGTAGCAGAGTCATTATAATTAGAACAATTGATAATGCAGCACCTAATGGCCAGTTTTGAGCCGTATAAAACTGATTCTTTATAAGGTTTCCAACCATCATTGTATTTCCTCCCCCCAAAAGGTCAGATACAAAAAAGTAACCTAGTGTAGGAATAAACACCATAATGGATCCTGCAAAAATACCAGGAGAAGTTAATGGTAAAGATATCTGTAAAAATGATTGAATGCTTTTAGCTCCCAAATCGTTTGCAGCTTCTAGAAGAGTTTTATCCAGTTTTTCAACAGAAGCATAAATTGGCAGTATCATAAATGGGAGTAGAGTATAAACCATCCCTAAAATAACTGCAGGTAGAGAATATAGCATTTGAATTGGTTCGTTTATAAGGTGCAATGTTAACAGAACTTTATTTAAAACCCCTTCGTTTCCTAAAATTGTTTTCCATCCATAAAGTCTTATTAAAGAATTGGTCCAGAAAGGTATTATTACCAATAACATCATTAAAGTCTTTTTCCGTTCTGAACCCTGTGCTATAAACCATGCAAAGGGGTAACTTAACACAATGCAGATTGCAGTTGTAACAGCTGAAACGAATAATGATATACCATAAATATGAAAATAGTCAGGGTTAATCAGTTTCTTATAGTTCGCCATAGTAAATACAAAATCTACTCTCCCATTAGGTAGTCTTGTTAAAAAACTTAAAACTAAGACATATATAAGTGGAATTGCCACAAGTAGTATTAACCAAAATGTTACAGGAAAAATTGTAGTATAAAGGGGTACTTTTTTATTCAGTCTACCCTTCATGTTGTTACCCCCAAGTGGATATCTTCTGCCTGATCGTTAACATCGTTTGGTTTAGTTACCATAACTACAGCATCTTCAGGTGCCCAGCTTAAATATATTTTAGAGTCAACTGCAGGAAGTTCTTCTCCTGAAAATCTATTAATTTTAAGCTCTCTACCACTAGGAATCATAACTATGCATTTATTCATAGATCCCATATAAACATGTTCTTTTACGATTGCTGTTAGGGAAAAAGAGTCAACAGGTTTATTTGAAAATCGAATTTTTTCCGGTCTTATGGAAACGAAAACATTTTCACCTGGTTTATGCCCATTATTTATAGCTAATATCTCTTCTTTACCTGTTTTAAGCTTTAAATTATCACTTAGAATTTCGGTAACTGTTCCGTGTATAACATTTGATTCGCCAATAAAGTCGGCAACAAATTTAGATACCGGTTTTTCGTAGATTTCACTCGGTGTCCCAAGTTGCTCAATTACACCGTGTTCCATAACAGCAATTCGGTCACTCATTGTTAATGCCTCTTCCTGGTCATGAGTAACATAAATAAAAGTAATACCAAGTTTTCTTTGAAGTCTTTTTAGTTCTATCTGCATCTGTTTTCTTAATTTTAAATCCAGCGCACCTAGAGGTTCATCTAGGAGTAAAACCTTAGGTCTATTTATTAATGCTCTAGCAATAGCGACTCTCTGCTTTTGACCACCAGAAAGTTGATTTGGCATTCTTTTTTCAAAACCTTCCAGTTGAACCATTTTCAACATTTCGGTCACTCTTTCTTTTATTTCAGATTTTGATTCTTTTTTCATTTTTAAACCAAAACCAATATTGTCATAGATGTTTTTATGTGGAAAAAGAGCGTAACTTTGAAATACTGTATTTACACTTCGTTCGTAAGGTTCTTTATTATCTACATTTGCAGATTCAACAAAAATGTTTCCACTACACGGATTCTCAAAACCGGCTATCATTCTTAAAGTTGTGGTTTTACCACACCCCGATGGACCAAGGAGTGTAAGAAATTCACCCTTTCCAACTGTAAGGTCCAAATCTTTTACTACGTGATTATCATCGTAGTATTTGTTGACCTTTCTAATTTCAACCATTGATTCCATATGTAGTCCTCATCACTCTTTGTTTATTTATAACCCCTTACGAAAATATATTTTCGATATTTCCTTTTACAATAAAAAAGAAGAATTTACAATCCTTTTCAGATTATTAGGATTATCAATTGTATTTAATTGTTTCCTAACGAAAATGTTGTTGACTTAAAACAATTGTATGCTAGTATGATAATATGAAAAAATTACAAAATATTTCTGTAAAATTACATGAAAATACATTTAAACGTTTCTTTGTTTTTTCAATTTTAGTGTTTTGCATAATAATTCCAATAGTATCTGTTAACCTTTTTAAGAGTTTCAATTATGTAAAATCAAGTTTTGTTTATGGCGAAGTTACAGAAGTTTTAAGTTCAAATCTAGAATCTGATCCCTATGTTCCAGGAAGAAAACTTGGAAAGCAGGAATTTATTGTCAAAATTTTAAATGGTATATATAAAAATAATCTCTTCACTGTTAGTAATACTTTATCAAAAGGTCACAATATCGAAGTAGTTCAGGGTAAACACTATATTTTTTCAATAAGAACTGACAGTAATTCCGGTATAATAGTATGGCTTTATAGTTATAATCGACTGCCTGTATTACTTGTACTTTTAATTTTATTCATTATATTAGTTATTTTAATTGGAAGAAGAAAAGGATTTAACTCTTTAATAGCTTTATATTTTACAGGAGTACTACTTTTATTTATACTAGTTCCATTAATATTAAAAGGTTACAATCCAATTGTATTCTCTATACTTATTCTTTCAATTATAACTTGCATTAGTTTCATTCTTATTTCTGGCCTAACAAAAAAAACTTTAATATCAATCATTGGAACACTTGGGGGAATTATTGCTGCAGGGATTATATCTTACGTATCCTCAAAAATAGCATTTCTTTCTGGTATAAACATGGAGAAGGGAGAGCAGATTCTCTATATTGCAGAGGATTATGGAATAAGAGTTAATGGTTTTCTTTTTATTGCAATATTAATTTCATCCTTAGGTGCAGTTATGGATGTTGCTATGGGTATCACTTCCTCAATGGATGAAATAATGAGACATCATCCATTAATAAGTAAAAAAGAACTCTTTAATTCAGGGATGGCAATAGGTCGAGACCTTATAGGTACCATGATAAACACCCTTATCCTAGCATTTACAGGCGGATCATTTACCTTGATTCTAATGATTGCAGGTCTAAATATGGATTTTTTACAATTGATAAATATTCCAATAATTTCTATTGAGATTATACAAGGTATTGCAGGTAGTATAGGTATTATTTTAACCGTACCCCTTACCAATATAGTTTTTATCATCATCAATAAGGAGAAAATTAAAGATGAAAAACAGATTATTTAAACCTGAATTATTAGTAGTTTTAGGGTTATTAGTAATTTTATCAGGATGCTTAAATAACAGAGTAGAGACTAATAGCTTAAAAGAAAGTCCTATTAGTAGTTATGACAAAAGAACTGGAGAAATAACAGTTAAGGGTAATGCCGATTTAACAGAGCAAGTAATTGCTATAGGTGCTACTGCTGATATACATGGTCGTATTTATGCATATGATTATGCGGTAGATGAAACAGATTCAGATGCTGGTTATGCAAAAATATATTCTGCTCTACTAAAAGAGCGAGAAATTTACCCTAATCTTATTTTAATGGATATAGGTGATACCGTTCAGGATAATTCCGCTGATCTTTTTAATGATCTTGAAATTCATCCATTAGTTGAAGCTATGAATCTTATGGATTATGATATATGGGTACTTGGAAATCATGAATTTAATTTTGAAAAATCTTTTCTTGATAGAAATATACTAGCTTTTAATGGTGATGTTCTTTCTGCAAATATTAAAGAGACATTAGATGATAGTTTCTATGTTCAACCTTATAAAATTTATGAAGTTAATGGTTGTAGAGTTGCTGTAATTGGAATAATTCCACCACATGTTCCTGAGTGGGAAGCATCATCCCCATCACATTTTAAAGGTCTTGATTTTAAACCAACTCTGGAATCTGTTCAACAAACTGTAGCTTCGTTAGAAGGTAAATACGATGTCCTTGTAGGAGCTTTCCATATGGGAAGAACAGATGATAGGGGAGCTGAAGCTATTTACGATATTGCTAAAAATATTCAGGAATTTTCTGTAATTATTGGTGGGCATGAACATGCTAAATATATCGAAGAAGTTGGGAATGTAAAAATAATTGAACCTGGAGCCTATGGGTGGGCTTTGGCTAGAGCCGATATTAAAGTTAAAAAAGATGGTGATAAATGGGTCGTTACAGGGGTTGAAACAAAAAATATTGAAACTCAAAAACTTGAAGAAAGTAATTTTATAACTAATGCATTTACTAACGTTCATGAGAAATCTATAGAAGATGCAAATGTTATTGTTGGAGAAATTAGTCAAGATTTTATAAACGGTGTTGACTATCTTACAGGTGACGATAAAGTTACTACAATGCCAAGGGCACAAATAGAGGATACTTCAGTAATTGACCTAATAAATGATGTACAGATGTTTTTTGCCGATGCGGAAGTATCTTCTGCAGCACTTTTTAATTTTGGCTCTAACCTCAAGGCAGGGGATTTTAAACGGAAAGATGTTGCTTATATCTATAAATATACAAATACCTTAGTCGGTGTTAATATTACTGGTGAAAATTTACTTAAATATATGGAATGGTCTGCAAGTTACTACAATACTGCCCAACTTGGGGATTTAACAGTTAGTTTTAATCCTGACATTAGAGGGTACAATTATGACATGTTTTCAGGTGTAACATATGATATTGATATATCTAAACCTGCTGGAGAGAGGGTTGTAAATGTGATGTTAAAAGGCGAAGCAATTGATTCAGAAAAAATCTACAAACTAGCTGTTAATAACTACAGGTTTGGAACTTTAATAGGTCTTGGATTAGTTACAAACCAGGACAAATATTATGATTCCTACGAAGAGGTTCAAGATGCTGGAAGAATAAGAAGCTTGATTGTTCAATATGTACAGGAGGAAAAAAACGGCGTTGTTGAACCTACTGTTGATAATAACTGGAAATTAATTGGGTTTGATTTTGAAAATCCTGAAATTAAGGATGTTGTTTCAGCTGCAAAAAATGGGTCTCTTGCAATACCAAGATCCGATGATGGTAGAACAATGAATGTTAGGGCTGTAAAAGCTACTGATTTATAATTCAATAAAATGAGGAGTTTTTCTCCTCATTTTATTAATTCTCCAGAAATCGTCTTTTTGTCAGTAACATAATAGTTCTTAATTCTTCAGGGTTTTCTGCATTTTCCCAGTCTTCTATAAAGTTTGGACTCTGAAGTATCTGGGCAATTGACATGAGTGCTTTTAAGTGAAAATCCCTCTCATCTTTTGACCCAATTAAACAAAATGCTGTATGTACAATTGTACCATCTTTATTCCAAATAATTCCATTCCTATTTCTTACTAGGACTATATCAAAAAGATGCTCTCCATCCACAATTACATGGGGGATAGCATGGGGTACTGCAACACCAGGGTAGACTAGAGTTTCTGCATCATCTTCTCTTATATGAAGTTTCTCCTTGAATTTTTCAATATCTGTATTCCATCTTTTAGAAACATGTTCTGAAATTATTTGAAATAGTTCATCCCTTGTAATCTCTTCCTGTAGATCGAGAACTATTGAGTTTCGAATAATGTTACTAAATCGGTCTTCTTTAACTTCATCTCTATCCATTAAAATACCTAATAGCTCATTTTCAAGGTCTTCCATAGATGTAACCATCTCCTGCTTTGCAACCTTTTCTATCATATATACTAATGCTGATTTTCTATTTACATTTTTTTGTACAAAAACATAGTACCATATAACGGATATGAGAAGGAAAACCGATGCAGTTATTATGGGTTTTAAACCCATGTTCAATATTAATGCTGTATAAAATCCTATTCCAATAATTTGTATTCCCGGGAATAGAGGGGATTTAAAATCAGGCCTGTAGTTATACATTTTACTACTTCTAATTACTATTACCGAAAGATTTACCAGCATAAACAGAAGTAGCATAAATAAAGATGCAATTTTTGCTAAATCCTTTAAATCAAGAGTAAAAATTAAAATCATTATAAATAGAGATGTAAAAATTATAGAATTGATTGGGGTTCCTTTTTTGGATAACTTTGAGAACATTTTAGGAAGCA
This sequence comes from Spirochaetales bacterium, assembly GCA_016936295.1. GTDB lineage: Bacteria > Spirochaetota > Spirochaetia > DSM-2461 > DSM-2461 > Thiospirochaeta. Next base: position 15,416 of record JAFGYD010000180.1, read on the forward strand.
TTTTATCTTTAGCCATGGCCATAGGAACCCTTGATGCCGACATTATTCCAGCATTTGCAGTTGTAACAAAAGCTATAATTGCAGCAGTAGATAGAAGAATAATCTCTGTCCATTTAATTATAGGGTTATGGAAAAGTTTTGCAGCAGCATCTGCCACAGGGGAGTGAGAAGCTGAAAATTCTGCGGGATTTAAAACACCACAAAGTATAGCTACAATTATTACATAGAGTGATTGAACTATTAAAAATGCATAAAAACTACCTTTAACAAGGGATTTCCCAGGATTTTTTACCTCTTCTGCAACACTTGCAACTTTAGTTAAACCTCCATAGGAAATAAACACCATACCTGTTATTGATACTATATCTCCCCAGTTGAAATTAGA
>JAFGYD010000181.1 GCA_016936295.1 Spirochaetales bacterium
GGAAGAGTAATATGTTGTCATAGTTTATCTGATAGCCTTAAACCTGTTTCAATAAAAATGGCAAAGGAGCAAAATCTTTCCTTAAATTCCATGAAAATATCTGGACCTTGCGGTAGATTGTTGTGTTGTTTAGAGTATGAGTACGATTTTTATGAAAGTGAAAAATCTAAACTTCCTGCTCAGGGTTCCAAAATAAGGTATAAGAAAGATCTATATAATGTAGATGAAGTGAATCTTTTTACAAAAGCAATTATTGTTTCAGGCTTAGATAAAAGCTTTGTAAAAGTTACATTTGATAATATTAAAAAGATAAAAGGTAAGTGGGAAATAATTAAATTTGAAGTAGAGTAACAGTTTTGTTGACATTGCTTCCTTTTTTATGTAATATCCATTTGCAATTATAAGGAGATGTTTTATGGCGCAAGCAAGTAAAAATGCCCGTATAGGATCAGGTGCTCATAAATTTGCATGCCCTTGTGGTGGAGAAGTTAAAATGAAATCTGTATTTTCTGCAGGTAGAATGAAACACCACGCTGAGTGTGAAAAATGTAAAAGAGTAGAGAGAAAACCTAGCGATTTTAGATAATTGCTTTGTTTTAAACAAAAAAAAAGAAATGGAGGTCTAGTTTGCCAAATAACTTAAATGCAGCAAAAAGACAACGACAAAATGTTTCTAGAAGAATGAGAAACAGAACTGTGAAAAGTAGTTGTAGGACTGCAATTAAAGCTTTTGAATCAGCTTTAAAAGATAAGAATAAAGATGTAGCAGTAGATAAATTAAAACTATCTGTTAAACTATTAGATTCTGCAGCTGGTAAAGGTGTTTTTCATAAAAATACTGTAGCTAGAAAAAAATCTAGAATGCACAAAGCTTTAGCTGGTATTGAAGCTTAATTATCGGGTTTATTGGTGAAACTTACAAAAGCTGAAATAGTTAATAATATTTATGAGTGTGTTGATGTTAATAAGAAGGATATACACTTAATTATTGACAGCTTCTTTGATGAAGTAAAAAATGCTTTAGTTGATGGTAAAATTGTTGAACTTAGAGGTTTTGGTACTTTTGAAGTAAAAACAAGGAAAGCTAGAGATAAGGCACGAAATCCAAAGACCGGTGAAATTATTCCTGTTGATAGTCATGGTGTTACAGTTTTTAGACCAGGAAAAGAGTTAAAAGAATTGACGTGGAATGTTAAAAACTAAGTTTTTAACCAAGGCTCTAGTCGGAGTTTATCTGATTAGAGTCTAATTTTTTATAATAAAATAATTATTTTTTGATAGGGGATTTTCAAATTGAAAAAAGATAATATTATAGCTACATTGGGTCTGAATACGGTTTTTAATGGTAATCTTTCTTTTAATGATTTTTTAACCATTAAGGGTAAGTATATTGGAACAATAACTTCAGGTGGCACGCTATATATTGAAGATTCTGCTCTATTTGAAGGTAATATTAATGTTAAAAACTCTGTTATTGCTGGCCAAATTATAGGAGATGTTACTGCTGAGGAGAAAATAGAAGTTTTATCCAACTCAGTGATTAAAGGTAATTTAAAGGCGCCAGTAATTAAAATTGCAGATGGAGTTGAGATCCAGGGGCGATGTCAAATGATCCAGGATGCAGATACTATAGATATATTTTCTACAACTGTTAATCAATTAAAAAAATCTGTTACAATTATTTAGAATATTTTAACTATTGACAAAATAAAAAACATTGTATTACTATTAAATATAGCCTGTAACAAATCAAATTCGTTAATATAAATCAAACAAAACAAAATTATGGAGAAATCATGTCAGATGACAGTAAAAAAACTGATCCTGTTGAGGTAAAAGTTGTACAAAAAGAGTTAGATTTAACTGTTCCCTCTACAGAAGAGAGTTTAGATGAAGCATCATTGAAAGTAGTAGTTCCCAGGAAGCGAGTAAAAAGAAAAAAAGTAGTCGCCCCTGTACCCACAGAAGTGGAAAATGATTCTGATACAGTGCAGTTAGATAGATTAAAAAGAGTTGTAGCCTTAAATAGTGTAGAACAAGAAATAAGTAAAGATAAAGTTGAGTCAGATTCTGAACCAACAACCGAAACTGAAGTTAATCAAAATAATTCACATACAGTAGTTAAAACAACAGTCAAATCAGCAAAAAACAATAATTCAAGAAATAATGGTGCTAATAATAACAGAACTTCTTACACTAATCGTGGACGAAACAATAGAAATAGGCGGGATAATGTAACAATCAATTCTCCTTTACCTACACCTGATCAGCCAAGAATACTAATAAATGATTTAACAAACTTAATTCTTCCAGATTTAAGAACATATGCATTAGAAAATGGTGTTGTTACCGACGATATTATTTCTTTAAATAAACAAGAGGTAATTTTCCTTGTTCTTAAAAATCATATTGAAAATAAAAATGGTGTAGTATATGCATTTGGTTCTTTAGAAATTTTACCAGATGGTTATGGTTTCTTAAGATCACCAGTTAATAGTTATTTACCAGGGAATGATGATATTTATGTTTCTCCATCGCAAATTAGATTATTTAATCTAAAAACGGGAGACGATGTATTTGGTCAAATACGAACTCCACAACAAGGTGAAAGATTTTTTGCTATGTTGCGAGTTGAAAAAATAAATAATGATGATCCATCTGTGGCTCAAAGAAGAGTTCCATTTGAGAGTTTAACACCTCTCTTTCCAGATGAAAGAATTAATATGGAAACAATAGATGGGGATGTTTCTACACGTATGATAAATTTATTTTATCCTATAGGAAAGGGTCAACGTGGGATAATTGTTGCTCCTCCTAGAACTGGTAAAACTGTATTCCTTCAGAAAATAGCTAA
>JAFGYD010000182.1 GCA_016936295.1 Spirochaetales bacterium
AATAATTTTTTATCTATAATCTGAATTATGGATAAGTGTTTTAAAGAAGAGAACATAGTTGAATATGCAAAAAAATTAAAAGTTATTGGTCATCCATTAAGGATGAAAATTTTAATAATTATTTCAGGTAAAACATCATGTGTTGGTGATTTATGGCAGTGTTTAGATAGTTCTCAACCATCAATCTCTCAACATTTAGCTATTTTAAAAGATGCTGGTATTGTAACTTCAGAAGTTGATGGAAATAAAAGAATCTATAAAATAGTGGACAAATTTATTGAGAATTTAATTAAAGATTTATCTCTTTAGTTATTTTATAAATCGAAATCGTCCCTGGAAATGGGTCTACCAATATAGACTCCTTCAGGGCCTAAATATTCTTGAATATTCCCATCAATTAAGAACTGAACATTTTTAACACTCTCATATTCAGTTGCTGTATAAACAATTTGTTTTATCTGAGCAATATAACCCTCAACTCCTAATGGATTGAATCTAAACATTTCATTAAAATTTATATATGCAGTACTATCCTTGATACTTATTGATAAAAGTTTTGCTCCATCAGGTATAAGTGTTAGTAGCCCTCTATTCATATCCTGGGTATCAGGTCCTTCAAGTAGTTTTTCAATAGATTTCCTTAAAGGAGATTTTCCAACATTTACATTTTTTATAACACTCTTTAGGTCTATTTCTCCCTCATCTGTAACATCTATAAAAAATATTCTTATCTTTTTAAGAACATCGTTTGCTTCTTCCTCTTTTACAGGTTCTGGTTGTGTTAGTATAATTTCATTTTCTATTTCGTTATTAGATATAAATAGGGCATCTTTACTTTCATCTATTTCATTAACATTTATTATCTTAATTGAGTTGTGAGATTTAATAACTGAATCGATTTTAGTAAAATAAATAACTAGAATTAATGTTATTAATATTACAACAATTATTAATAATCCTTCAGTTGGTAATTTCTTAAGATATTTATTCATTCCCAAAGTTTAAATAATAAAATTAACTATGTCTAGTTAATAAAAAAAGTTGTAAAATTTAAAAAAAGTGAGTACATTTAAAGAATGATAGTTCTAAAAGGTATTTCAGCATCTCCAGGTATTTCTATAGGTAAGGTTTATCAATATTTTGATGAAACAGAGAGGGAAGCTGTACCCTCTTACAGTATTGAATATCATGAAATAGAATCTGAAAAAAGACGACTTGAGAAAGCTGTAGAAAGAGCCGTAGAAGAGTTAGTAGAGATTAAAACTAAGGCTGACGGAATTGTAAGAGCAGATGATGGGAGCTTTTTAGATGCCCATTTATTAATGTTAACAGATGTTGGCCTTCACGATAAAGTTCATAGAGAGGTTGAAGCCAAATTATTAAATGTTGAATCGGCATTATTAAAGGTAAGTAATCAGATTATAAACCAAATGAACGATTCATCAGATACATATTTAAAAGAACGAGCACTGGATATACAAGATGTAGCTAGGCGATTACTTTCTCACCTAATGTATAAGGAGAGAAAATCACTTGAAAATTTAAAAGAGGATGTAATTCTTGTAACAAATAATCTACTCCCTTCAGATGCTTTAATAATGGATAAAGTACATATTAAAGGTATCGCTTTAAATGGGGGAGGGAGAACATCTCATACTGCAATTTTAGCCAGAAGTTTTGGTATCCCTGCGGTTTTAGCACTTGGAACTGTAACTGCGAATGCCTTAGATGGTCGTTTAATTGTTATTGATGGATATACAGGGGAAGTAATAATAGATCCCGATCCAAAAACAATTGAGCAGTATCAGATAAAGAAAAGAGAGTTCCAAAAAATGGAGAGTGAACTCCTTACAATGAATAAGCTGCCAGCAGAGACAAAAGACGGTAAACTTATTTATTTAAAGGCTAATATCGAGGTAAAAGAGGAAGTAGACTCTGTTCTCTCCCATGGAGCAGATGGTATTGGACTTTTTAGAAGTGAATTTCTATTTTTTAAATCCGGAGATATTCCTTCGGAAGATTATCAATATAAAACATATAGCCAGATACTTGAAATGATGGAGGGTAAACCTGTAACTATTAGAACTTTAGATGTTGGTGGTGACAAATTAATGCCAATTGTTACAGGTGGATATGAGGAAAAGAACCCTCTTTTAGGATGGAGAGCAATAAGATTTGGATTACATGAAAGAAAATTACTAAAAGAACAGCTTAGAGCTTTGCTTAGATCCTCAATTTTTGGTACATTAAGGATCATGTTTCCTATGATCTCGGGAGTGGAAGAGCTAGAAGAAGCTTTAGACATACTTAAAGAGGCCAAGGAGAGTTTAAAAGCGGAAGGCATTGAATATAAAGAAGATATTCCTGTAGGGATAATGATAGAAGTTCCATCCGCCGCTTTAACATCGGACATCTTGGCGAAGAAAGTAGATTTCTTTTCTATAGGTACCAATGACTTAATTCAGTACACCATCGCCATAGATAGGGGTAATGAAAAGGTTGCTCATATGTATGAACCATTTCATTTAGGTGTGTTGAGACTTGTAAAGCTGGTTATAGAGAATGCTCATGAGGAGGGGATTCCTGTAAGTATGTGTGGTGAAATGGCTGGAGATGCATTAGCATCTGTAATTCTTTTAGGTTTAGGTCTCGATGAATTTAGTATGAGTTCATTTGGAATCCCTAGAATAAAGAAAATTATACGTTCCGTTTCAATTTTAGAAGCTCAGGAATTAGTTGGTACTATAATGGAAATGAAGTCCTTCAAAGATGTAGATAAATATACTACAGCATATATGGAGGAAAAATTTGGAATCAAGTCTTTCAAATAAGATATTACCAAAGGTAGTTGTTGTTGGTCGACCAAATGTTGGGAAATCAACGCTTTTTAATAGATTTTTAAAGGAACGTAGGGCTATTACAGACCCTACACCAGGTGTTACTAGAGATCCTATCGAAGCTCACTGTATTATTGGGAATAGAGAAGTTATTTTAATAGATACTGGTGGGTTTAAACTTGAAAGGGATGACGAATTCGATGAATTGGTCTCCCAAAAAAGTGTGGAAATGATATCTAAGGCAGATTTAATTCTTTTTCTAATGGATGTTATGGATGTAACCCCGGAAGATGAAGCATTTATTGAGCTACTAAGACCCTACGAAGAGAAAGTTCTTTTAGTTGCAAATAAAGTTGATACAGTAGAAAAAGAGAATGAAATTTGGAATTTGTACTCCTATGGGTTTACTAATGTTTTAGGAATTTCTGCTGAGCATAATAGAAATATTTATGAATTAGAAGATGCTATAAACAGTCAACTAGAATTTGTAGACATAGAAGGTAAAGCTCTTCCCGATAACCCGGATATTAAAATTACAATTTTAGGTAAACCAAATGCTGGAAAATCTACTTTAGCAAATGCTTTAACTAAAAGTATGAACTCATTAGTTTCAGATATTGCAGGAACTACAAGGGATGTTGTTACAGGCCATTTTGAATATGAAGACTATAAATTTCAAATTTTGGACACAGCTGGGATTAGAAGAAAGAAGAAAGTTGTTGAAGATGTAGAGTATTACTCTGTAAATAGAGCAATAAAAAGTATTGAAGATGCAGATGTTGTATATTTACTAATAGATGTAGAAGAGGGGCTAACCGACCAGGATAAAAAGATAGCAACCCAGATAATGAAACATGGAAAAGGTGTTATTCTTGTTTTAAACAAATGGGATATTATGAAGGAGTTAGGAAATGACTTTAATGCAGTTGCAGATAGAGTTAGATTTCTTTTCCCCGTATTAAGTTTTGCTCCGGTTTTAAGTATTTCTGCCTTAAAGAAACGAGGTTTTAGAGAGTTACTTAAAACAACAATTGATATTTTTAATGAACTTGAAAAACGAATTGATACAAATGTTTTAAACGAAGCTTTAGTTGAGTGGCAGGATTTTAATGCACCTCCAATAGTTAAAGGTAGAACTTTAAAGTGTCGATATTTAACCCAGGTATCTGTTGCACCATTAAAATTTGTTCTATTTGTTAATAGAGAAAAAGATCTACCAGAATCATACCAAAGGTATATCTTGAATCAAATAAGAAAGGAATTTGGCTACAAAAACGTACCTATAACTTTAGAAATAAAGGAAAGTTAAATGCGTAATAAACTGCTTGGTTGTTTGTATCTATTTTTTATAATATTTTCTGTTTATAGTAACCCTCAATCTGTTTGGGATATGCTTAATAAATCAGGTGTTTATGAAAATTACGAGATAAGACAAATGCATCAGGCAGTTTTACAATCTAAGAGTTTTGAAGCTGTAGACGCACCCAAAAGAGTTTTTTCTCAAAGCGAATCTCATGTTAATGTTAGATTCGAGGTTAGAAAAACAGCAAATGCATACTATTTAATGTTTATTAATCAATATGAAGATAGGTTCCCTGTATGGAGTAGCGGCACATACATTGTTAAAAAGGATTTAGAAACTGGAGAATATATTCAGGTAAAAGTATTTTTGTATAATAACGAAGATAGTTTTATACGAATGTACCCAGAACAAGATCGAACAAGACTGGATTTTTATCTTTTTGGCAATATGATATATAGTGGAGTTAGAATACCACTTCCATTTGATAAGGTGGTACTAATGCCCCTTTCCGAAATAATTAATCTAACAAGTAATAAAATACCATGGACAGACCTTTTCTCAAATAGTTCTTTTTCGGAATGGAGGGATGTAGAAAGGTTTTCAAAGGAAATTCAATCAATCGTTCCATCATTGGGAGATAGCGATGATGGTGCTATGAATGAGTTAGGTGAGTATGTTTATATCGAAACATTGCAGCCCCAGGTTGATGAAGAGGGTTTTAACTGTTCTGGATTTTCAAAATGGGTTGTGGACTTGCAATATAAAAATCTTACAGGTGAGTTTTTACCAATAGAACCATTAAAAGAAAAACATTATGATCTTAGAGGAAATAGTTGGACTAATAGAGCAGAGGAAGATAGAGATCCATTTTTTGGATTAGATTGGACAAGAAATCTTGCATACTATTATAGAAATAAACTCTACCCAACTCAAAAAATAGATTTTTTAAGTTCGGATATTAATTCAACACCCTATTTTAAATATAAAGATAATGTAGGGTATGATGTTAAAGAGCTTGAAGCAGTACTTTTTATAGAAGCAATAAAAAATCCCGGAAGAATTTATTTAGGCTCTGTAAATACACCATTTGGGACTGAAAATGTTCTAAGACAACATGTTCATGTGGTAGTCCTATTTCCTTATTTTGATAAAAATAGTACATTTAAGGTCGATGTAATTGAGAGACAGACCGTAACTGGTGTTGATTCTCTAAAAGAACGATATAAAGGTGAATTTATTCACTTAGTATATATTGATTTAAACAATAGGAGTTATTAATGATATCTATATTAACAAGTGGTGGTCCTATCCTTTGGATTATTATTATTCTTTTTTTCCTGGCAGCAGTAATTATTGTTGAGAGAATTTTATATTTTAAAAAAATACGTGTCGACGAAGAAAAATTATTTTCAAGAGTAAGATCTGCTATAGAGAAAAAACATTTCGATGAAGCTTTATCAATATGCGATACTAATGAGTCTCCATTATCATCTTTAATGAAATCTGGTATAAATCATAGACATTTCCCTAAGCATGTACAAAAGGAAATTCTTCAGGAGAAAGCAAATCAGGAAGTCCCTTCTTTAGAAAAGCATCTTTCATCTTTGGGAACTATATCCCATGTATCTCCACTTTTAGGACTCTTGGGAACAGTAACAGGAAATATTTCTTCATTTGGGTTATTAGGGGGGTCTGTAACTGTTAGTGATCCAGGACTACTGGCAACCGGGATTTCTCAAGCATTAATAACTACCGCAGCAGGACTGATTGTAGCTATTCCAGCAGTTATTTTTTATAACTTTCTTGTATCAAAGGTTGATTTAATCTTAATTAGGATGGAAAACCAGGTTAACGATATGATTCTTCTTTTAAATAGAGATGAAATAGTTAACGAGGATATATAATGAAAATCAGGAGAAGGTTAAAAAGAACTGCTGTTGCAGATATGACTCCAATGATTGATATTATTTTCCAGTTGGTTATATTTTTTATGATATCCAGTGTTTTTAACACAGCACCGGGAATAGATATTGAACTTCCACAAGGGGAGACATCACAGACTTTAGAAGTAACTCCTTTAGTTATTACAATTACGTCTGGTGAAAATATATTTCTAAACAAAGAAAATATTCCAATTGAGAAATTAAAAACGGCACTAAAACAGTACAAAGAAAATGTTGATGATAAAACCGATCAAGTTGTACTTAAAGGGGATAAATCTATATCCTATGGTACTTTTATGGAAGTTATGGGAATTTTACGAAGTTCCGGTTATAACCAGATAAATATGATTACAGATACTCCAAGGAATTAAAGTGAATAATTATCGGTTAAAAAAAGAGAGGGAGAGAATAGCTCAAAGCTGGGCTATAGTAATGGGTGGAACTCTTTTTATCTTTTTAATTTCATATATATTTAATCTTTTTCAATTTGAAGATTTCACCGACTATTCAGGACCAGTAAAAATAACCTTTGGTTCTCCTGATTCGGAAATCTCTACAGAGGAGATGGTTCCTGTAAAGCCTTTAGAAAAGAAAATAGAAGAGGTTGTTAAAGAGGTAGCTCCTGTAGAACCGGAAATTGAATCCCCTCCTATAACTAAAGAAGAGATAGTAAACAAAACTCCGGAAAAAAAAGTATTAGAACCTCCAAAAGATATTGTAAAAAAAAGTGAAACAAAGAGTGAAGAAGTTATAAAACCAACAGAACCAGTAATTCAAAAAGGTAGAGAGAGTGGGAATTCACACGAAACATCGTTTGAATCAAGTTCAAGTGATATTGGACGTAGAGCATACTTTCCTATTACTGATTATATGCCACCACCAACAATTCTAACTTCAGAAATATATGCTTCCATAAAAGGGGATGTTACTGGTTTTGGTGAAGTTGGATACAATAGACGGATTATAGATAGATTTTATTTTAAAGATGGAAATAATTATCAATTAATTGAAAATGTGCCATTTGAAAATAGACCGGATGTATGGGCAATAATATCTAATGCAGGATATGATCTTAATAAAGCTGAATATAAACAAGGTAAGAAATTAAAAAGCGTTATTATTGTTTTTGAAATATCCAAAAACACCTCTGGAGTTAACTCAATTAAATCAGCTGAAATTGACTCTTCATCCGGGGATAAAGATATCGATGCTGCTGTACTATACGGTTTTAAACAAAGTACATATTCTAATGCTACCGATAAGGATGTTAAGGGTAGATTTAAATACTCTTTTAATTAAATGTTATTAATTTATCCACCATTAGCAAAAGCGTGTGAACCCCCGGGAGGACTTCCTATATTAGGAGGTGCCTTAAAAGCCCATAATACAAAGTATAAAATTGTTGATTTTAATTTAGAAGGTACAAACTATCTATTAAATTGTTACTTTAATAAATTTCCAAAAAAAGAACATTACAGAAATCAACTAACATCATCTCTTGGGTATAAAAACATAGATACTTATAAGAAGTGTATTAATGAGTTAAATAAAGGTTTAAATTATCTATCGAATAAAGAGACAACTCTAACATTAGCTAATTATGAAAGTAGTAAATATGATATAACAAGTAGTAAAGAATTAATCAGAATTGCAGCAAATTATAAAGATAATATTTTTTATGATTTTTATTCATTAAGACTAATTGAATTGGTTAATGAATTAAATCCTGGGTATATTGGGATATCACTACAGTTTTTAAATCAGGCTGAGTCTACTTTTGCTTTAATAGGATTTATAAAAAATACTTTTCCCAATATTAAAATTGTAGTTGGCGGTGGTTTAATAACTTCCTGGGCTAAATCTCCATATTGGGAAAATCCATTTGTTGATATTATTGATAAAATAATTGTAGGGCAGGGTGAAGTAGAGTTACTTAAATACCTTAATGTTAATATAGATAGTAGTGAAATTGAAAATATAATACCTGATTATGATTTTACACTAAACTATAAATATTTTAGTAATGGAAGAATTATTCCAATTAGTGGTTCACTTGGTTGTAGTTGGAAAAAGTGCAGTTTTTGCCCTGAAAATGCTGAAAATAATCCATTTATAACAAAAAAAACATTAAATATTATAAATGAAATGAAAATCTTGAAAGAAAAATATAATCCTGTTTTATTTCATTTTTTAGATAATGAAATTAGTCCATCTCTATTAAAAAAAATAATTGAGAGTAAAAACATTGTCCCTTGGTATGGGTTTACTAAGTTTTACGATTTATTATTAGATCCACTGTTTTGTTTACAACTCAAAGAAGCTGGTTGTTTTATGTTAAAACTAGGTCTTGAATCGGGCAATCAGGATGTATTAAATTTTATGAATAAGGGAATTGATTTAAAAAATGTTTCAATAATATTAAATAACTTAAAAAAAGCAGACATAAAAACATTTATATATATTCTTTTTGGTACACCCTACGAAAACTATAGTAGTGCAAAAGATACTTTAAACTATGTTTTAGAACACAATGAATTAATAACTTATTTAAATGTTGCTCTATTTAATCTACCACTTGGTAGTGAATTAGCAAAAGAATATTCTACCTATGACTATACTCCAACCGATCTTTCTTTATATTCTGGTTTTATACACCCCAATGGATGGAATAGGAAAGAAGTAAGAACCTTTATAAATGAAGAGATTAAAACAAAGCCTGAAATTAAAAAAATCTTAAATCGAACACTTCCTATATACAACGCAAACCATGCATTTTTTTTAAAGGATCAATTGTGAAAAACTTAATATGCCCAATTTGTAAAAATAATCTTAAAAGAATAGATAAAAGTTATAAGTGTGATAATAAGCACACATTTGATATATCAAAAGAAGGTTATGTTAATTTACTTCCTGTTAATGGGAAAAAATCTAAGGATCCTGGTGATAATTTACAAATGATTACAGCGCGTAGATCCTTTCTTCAATCTGGTTACTATGAAAAATTAGTTAAAACAATAACTAAAATATTAAATGATTTAATTGTTAATAAAAACAATTTAGAAATTTTGGATATTGGCTGTGGAGAAGGATACTATACAAACTATCTATCAAATGGATTAAATGTACCCAATAGTATAACTGGTTTAGATATCTCAAAATCAGCAGTAAAATATGGATCCAAACTGCATAAAAATGTGGATTTCATTGTCGCAAGTGCATATAATTTACCTATAAAAGAGAATTCTATGGATATAGTGTATAGAATTTATGCGCCATCATTAAGCGATGAAGTATATAGGGTATTGAAGAGTGATGGTATATTCTTAACGGTTACCCCAGGTGAAAGGCATTTATTTCAACTAAGGGAATTAATATATGACGAAGTTAAAAAAATCTCACACAAAAGTGATGAAAACAACAATTTTACAAAGTTTTATACTTCAAATCTAAAATATTTAATAGAAATAGATGATTATAATACTCTTAAATCCTTAATTGATATGACCCCATTTGGATGGAAAATAAGTAACGAATCTTTAAAAATTTTAGAAAATATGGATAGTTGGAATATAGAGTGTGATTTTATTATTGATATTTTTAGAAAACATTAAAAAGTGAGACTTATATTTAGAAAAAGTAAACTTGCAACCTTAAAAAAATTAAGGTATCTTTATTCATATGAGTATAAAAGCTGTAATATTTGATATAGATGGAACTTTCTACCCTAATTGGCGTATGAATATAAAAACTTTACCTGTTGTTTTAAAAAACTTAAGACTTTTTACTGTTTTTAACAGTGTAAGAAAAGAATTAAGAAAGAAACCAGATATGGAAGTTAAGGATTTTTATAAAATTCAAGCAGAAATGGCTGCTGAAAAACTAGGAAAACCAGTTAAAGATGTTCAAAAAAAAATTGAACGGGACATTTATATTGAGTGGACACAATCTCTTAAAAAAGTAAAACCATATAATCACGTAAGGGAAGTTATTGAGGAGTTACATACAAGGGGATATAAAACTGCCTGTCTTTCAGATTTCCCTATTTTAGATAAATTAAGATATTTTAATTTGCATGACTTATTTGAAAATAGTGCTTATACTTGTGAAGAGTGTGGGCATTTAAAACCCCATCCCGATGCTTATAAGTTTGTTAAGGATAAGGTTTTAGTAGAACCTCATGAGATATTATATGTGGGGAATAGTTACCCTTATGATATTGTTGGTGCTAAAAAAGCAGGAATGTATGCAGCTCATATCTCAAAGAAAAAGATAAATGGCGAATTTGTTGCAGATTTTACTTTTAGTGATTATAAAGATTTTATAGATAAATTTAATAAATTTATAGAGGGTAAATAGTGGATATCTATACTATCCTGAATGATCTAATAGTCTTGGGAATTATAGGTATAATTCTCACACTATTCAGGAAATATGATAAAAATAGTAAATCTCTTGAACAGGTAAAAAAGTATGCCAGTAAAAGAAATGAGGAATTTGATCTCTACGTTGAAGAAAAAATTGTTTTTTTAAAAGATTTATCCCTCCAGCTCGATGTTCAAGAAAAAACAGGTAAGGTTATTTTGAATCGTATAAACGATGATGTTGATGATCTTTCTGTTAAAATTGAACATATAGATGAACTAAATAAAAAAGTTATAAGTTATAACTCAACAATGGATAAAATGCTGGATTTAACAAAAGATCTGGATGAAAGATATAATAAGCTAAAGAAGGATTCCTTATTCATTGAATCTTTAGATAAAAAGCTTAAAGATGGTAGTAAGAAACTTTTTGCAGTGGAAAAAAACATTGAGGAAATCACTGGTGAATTTATAAAGAACAATAATATTTCCATGTCTAAACTAAAAGATGAAATGTTCCATTCAATTGAAGAAAAAACATCATTATTAGATAGCAGTGTAAAGTCTTCTAATTTAGAAGTTGATAGATTAAATAATATCATTTTAAATCTGAAAAATGAATATAATAGCAGTTCCAATCAAGTCTTTGATAAATTTAAAAATGAGATAAATGCTTTAGTAGAGACTCACAGGTCACATATTGATCAAATTACCAAAGACGGTGAGGCTGTTGAGGAATCAAATTTTAAAGATTTAAAAAATAGAATTGAAGCTAGAAGTCAGTCTTTATTATCTATTTTGGAAGAAAAACTTAAATTAATAGAAGTAGAAAACAATGAAAAAATAAGTAAATTATCCATGGATATGGGTAATGTTGAACAAATTGCAACTAAGATACAAGAAGAAAATAATTTAAGACTTGATTCTATTAAAGAACAATTAAGCAACCAGCTAGTAATCATAAAGGATCTAAATTCAAAAGGGATTTTAGAACTCCAGACAGAATTTAAAAATGATTTAAATCAGTTTAGAGATGAGTCCATAAAGTCTATTTCTGAGAGTAGGGAGAATGCTATAGTTTTAGTTAATGATATTAATAGCAAAATATTGGAAGCCGAAAACTATAAAAATGAAGTAGTTAACAGCTTTGCATCTACTGAGAGTTACATTAATAGCGAACTTTCCGATTTAAAAATAAGGTTTGATGAAAGCATTAATAATGTAGCGGAAGAACTCGAATCCCATGAAGAAAAAGTTAAAGATGCTGCATTTAGAAGAATTGAAGAGAATATTGATTCGTATAAAAAAGAAGTTGAGAGAAAAATAAATGAATTCTCTATTGGTAAAGAGACATTAACCACAGATATCGATAAATTACAACTTGAAATAAATAATTTAGCTGTTAGTAATAGGGAACTTTTTAAATCAGAAAAAGATAGTTTTATGCATTCTTTCAATGAACTCAAAGACAATTATAATCTGTTAACTATGGATTTAAATAATAGTAATATAGAGATTAGAAATCAAATATCCGAAAACAAAATTGCTATTATTGAAAGTGTTAAAAAAGACTTAATATCTCAAATTAATAGTATTAAATCTGAAATAGAAACGATTTTGACAGAAACAAACAATAAATTTAAAGAAGATCTTGATACAGAACATAATAATCTTAAAGAATTTATAAATAATTTTAACAATGATAAAAAGACTCTAGAGGCAGAGATACATAGAATTAAAGAGGTTTCATATACAAATATTAAGGATAAATTAAATATATTTGAGGATGAGTATTTTAGTAAGCTGAAAGAGAAGGAAGAATTTATAAATAGTGAAACCGAGAAATGGAAAAAATCTATAGATCATTCTGTTAATAGTATTAAAGATGAAAGTATAGCTACAATAATCCAGAACATGGAGAATTTTAACTTAGAAATTAATTCATTTAAAGATGGTATAAATTTTGAATTTATTCAATTTAAAAATGAAAATGAAAATAGATTATCTAATTTTATGGTAAAACTACAAGAAGAAGAGAGAGTACTTGCCGAGAATAAAGATCTTTTCAACGCAAATATTGAAAGGGATATAAGGAGTATTGAGAGTAGTATTAAATCTTTAAATGATGATTTAAGCCGTAAAGATGAAGATCTAAGAAATAGTTTAAGTTTAATTGAAGAAGAACAGCATAAATTTATTGAAACAACTAACATTTTTAATAGAACAGATCTATTACAATCTGACTTAACTAATGCTTTAATTTTATTAGAGGGCCGAATAGAAGAGGTTAATACAAAAGTTGGTTATATAGGATCTACCAACGATAAACTTGATATGCTTAAAACTTTAATAGATAATATAAATAATCAAATATCTCTAGTTGAGGATAAAAAAGTTAAGATCGACTCTTTAGAATTAAGGGTTAATAAAGTAATAGAACTATCTAATACAATTGATGATAAACTGAATAGTATTAAAAACTCCGAAAATGAAATTAGTAATATTCAACTTAGACTACGTGAGCTAAAAGAGCTTGAATCTGCAGTTTCTTTGGAATTTAAACGATTAGAAGATAAAAATGATATATTAACAGAGACAAATAGGGCTATTGATAGTGGTTTTGGACAAATACAAAATATAGAAAATCGTATCGATCTTTTTAAAGAGAGCTTAACGCCTGTAAATAATCAGATTGAAAATATTCAAAATAAAATTTCTAAGGTTGAAAACAGAGGTGTTTCTATAGATAAAGCTATAAAAACTTTATCTAATTTAGAAAATTATATTTCAGATATGGAATCCAAAATTGAAAAAATGGATAAAGCCCGTGAATGGATTGCAGGAGTTGAAACCAGATTAAATGAGAGTGTTAGAACTGCTGATGAGCAGGTAAAACTAATGGGTGCTTTAGTACAAAATAGAAATGATAAAAATATTGACGGAAAATCTTCTCCAGCTCCAAATACAAATATGCGTGAAATGGTTACTAAATTGGCTCACAATGGTTGGAAAGCCGAAGATATAGCAAGAACCACTAAATTAAGTAGAGGAGAGGTTGAACTTATTTTAGAGTTATCACCTCGAGAATAATATTTCTAAAAAGAATCAGATTCACTTGACGATTTGTCTTATGGTTAGTATTTTATTTTCATGAATGAAGATACGGATACAGAAGATATCATGGATGAAGTGATTAATAATCAAGATGTTGAAATCCTGGATGCAGAGATAGAAGATACTGAAACAGTTATTGAA
>JAFGYD010000183.1 GCA_016936295.1 Spirochaetales bacterium
CTTTTACGAATTAATATATAGGTAAGAAATGTTATTAAAGATGTACTAATGCTTATAGGAAGGGATATTCTAAGGAAAAAACTCTGTACAGGTATTACTAAATCCAATAGAAATAACATTAATAAAAATACAATAAATATAGATACAGGTTTAAAAATCCCTTTTATATAGAGGGCAAAAGATGTTATAAATGAAAAGGATGCTACAAAAATAATAGGGTATACAGACCAGGAAATTTTATTATCAAAAAGTGTGTCAACCGTAATGCAAATAGAGGAGATTAGTACAGCTGCAAATATTGATGAGGCGTTAAAAATTGCTTTTTTTTCAGAAGCTGTTAAGAAATATTTTTTTCTATCAATCTCTACACTATGACTAAATGGAACTTTATGAATATCCTGCTTAATTACATGGAAACACAATGGACATGTTTGTGTATTTACCTCTACACCACATTTAGGACAATAAGCCATTTTTTCCCTCCTTATATGAATATACTACATAACACCAATTATTTTAATAAAAACTTTGATTTAAACATAAAACAATAAGATAATAGTAAATGTGGGTGTAGTCTATAAGTTTTGCATTTTAACAACAGAGGTTCACGATATCATATCCCAGGAGATTATTGCAGGGATTCAGGAGAGGGCATTACTCAGAGGGGTTGAAATTTCAGTAATATCTTCGGGCCCAATTAAAAATATCGAAGGAAATATGGTTCTAAACAGGGAGTTATATCTAAGTATAATTTCCGAATATAAATTTAATGGGATTATTGTACTCGCCGGAACTATCACATCTATTACTACAAAAAATGATTTAAAGAATTTATTAGAGTCATTTTCTCCTACTCCTGTTATAACAATCTCTGTAAAAATAGATGGATTCCATTCCATTTTGTCCGATAATACAACACCTGTAGAAGAGCTGGTAGATCATATTATTAAAGAGCATAATGCAAAGAGATTTATGTTTATTAAAGGACCACATGAGCACCAAGAGGGTGATGAACGGTTTAACGGTTTTAGACGTGCATTAATAAAAAATAATATAGAATTAAATACAAAATATATTTTTAATGGGAATTTTACTCCTCATCAGGGTGCTCAGGCTGTTAAAGATATGTTTGAAAGGGGTTTAGAATTACCAGACGCAATAATTTGTGCAGATGACGATACTGCACTAGGTGTTTATTCTGAACTTAAAAGAAGAAGCATTGAAATAGGAAATGGTGGGGTAATTGTAACAGGTTTTGATAATACAAACTATTCAAGGTCTATGGATCCGCCACTAACCACAATAGATCAATCATTTCATAAACAGGGTGTTTTTGCTTTAGACTCTCTTATTTCCATGTTAAACAATGGTGTCTTAGTAGACGAACCATTTATTCCCACTGTTGTACACAGGGAGAGTTGCGGATGTTTTGGTAAAAACTCATTAATTAATGAGTACCGGAAAGATAATTACATTGATTTGGTTATAGGGAAAATCCCGGATTTAAATATTCCGGACATTGAAACTCATATAAATGATATTGCAAATATTTATAGTAATTTTATTATGGATAATAATTTTGATATAAGCGATGCCCTTGAAGATTTTATCTATAAGTATAAATATAAAAACTTTAACTTAAATGTTTTACATGAAATAATTTTACAGCTTCATAATAAATATTTGGAAACCATGGATAGGGAGAGCATTATAAGATGTACAAGAGAAGTTGAATCTGTATTTAGTAAAATTGTAGAAATCCTCCATGGAGATAGTTTTAAAGAGGCTCGAAACTCAAGAGAGCAGAGTTTTGAGATAGATGATATTTTAATGTCATTGGCTACTTCTATGAATTTTACTGATTTAATAAAGGTCTTAAACAGAAATTTTTACTATTTGGGCATTAAAAGTTTAATGCTTCATTTTGATACAATTAGCCATGAAGATTTATTGGAAATACAAAATAAAGTATTTATTAAAGATGATTCATTGAATAGATCATTAAAAACATACTGTAATCTTTTTATACCTATGGATACTGTAGATACATCGGGTTACTGTAGATTCGAAATTTTATTAAACAGTTTTCACTTAGGGGAAGTCCTGTCATATCAAATATCCAGATCTATCTTTTTAATTGAGCTAATAACGCAGTTAAACGATAAAAGTAAAGAGATAGAGCATTCGTATAAAGATTTACGTATGACAAAAGACCTACTTATGGAGACTGAAAAACTTGCAAACCTTGGAGGTCTTGTTGTTGGTTTTACCCATGAAATAAGTACACCTATAGGGGTTGGGGTCACTGCATCAACACATTTAATTTCAGAGATTGATAAGTTTAAGAATACATATAATAAAGGTGTTCTAAAAAAGTCGGAAATGATTGAATTTATTTCGGAAACCGAAGTTGGAATGGATATAATAAAGAAAAACCTTGAGAAAGCTGTAACATTTATTAATGGATTTAAACAGATATCAGTTGATCAAGCTAGTGATATTAAAAGAAATTTTGAATTGGTTACATATCTACACGAAGTTATTAGTTCCTTAACCCCAATTCTTAGGCAGGGGAATCATAATGTAAAAATTGATTCTATTGATAGGTTTGAAATAGATTCATATCCAGGAGCCATTTCCCAAATTATTACAAATCTTGTACAAAACAGCATAACCCACGGTTTTGAAAATATGGAGAATGGAGAGATAACAATAACTATTTCCCAATATAAAAATAGAATTAAAATTGAGTATCACGATAATGGTGTAGGAATCCATCCAAAAAACTTTGACAAAATATTTGATACCTACTATTCTACAAAAATTGGTAAAGGTGGTTCAGGTCTTGGTTTGGGTATAATTAAAAAACTAACCGAGGAGAAACTCCTTGGATCAATAGAGTGCGTAGACCCAGAAGATGGAGGAGCTACATTTATTCTAACTATTTAATAGAGTAGTTAAGGTTTTCCAAGGGAGTAGGGCACAGCTTTTTCTAGCAGGATAGTTTTGCATCTCTTTAAACACATTTAAAACTTCAAGTTCATTTGTAAAATTTATATCCTCTCCATTTAACATAGATGTAAAGTCCAATGAAATATTAACTCCATTATCCCGGTTCTTTAAAACTTCACACATAATATCTGCCGAAGCCATACTTATAGCGCACCCATTTCCTGTGTAACTAATATCCTCAATAATTGAATTATTAATTTTTGTATAAAGTGTAATATTGTCACCACAAGAGGGATTTACACCATCCTGTTTCTTTGAAAAATTTTCCAGTTCAAATTTATGTTCTGGGTTTCGAAAGTGCTTCATTAATGTCTCTTTGTATAAACTCATAAAAAAAATCCTTTAATCTCTTTTATTGCAATTAATAGTGTGTCTATTTCTTCAATATTGTTATGAACACCTAATGATACTCTAATTACCCCAGATTCCTCAAGGTTTGCAAAGAAAGGGGAGGCGCAAAGATTTCCTGTACGTAATATTATATTCTTTTCATCAAAAAATTGAGAAGCATCGTGGGGGTGTACTCCCTGTATATTAAAACTAATAATTGAACCGGGTTGTGAGTAAACTATAATATCCCCCTCTTCTTTGAGTTTATGGATTAGATATGTTGACAATCCTTTGATATAGTTTTCTGTCTCTTCAATATCATAATCTTTTATAAAATTAAAAACCGAACTAAAACTATAAATAGCAGCAGGATTCTGGGTTCCGGATTCAAGCCTGAAAGGTATATCTTTATAATGAATGTTGGTTAAGTTAGAAGTGTATGAAACCATGTTTCCTCCATATCTGACAGGAGTCATCTCTTCAAGGAGATTTTTTTTACCGTATAGAATGCCTAGACCAAAAGGGCCATAAAGTTTGTGGGCCGAAAAAACTAGAAAGTCTGGATCTAATTGCTGAATATCTATCCTTTTATGAACTATAAGCTGGGCAGCATCAATTATTATTTTACTTCCAACCTCCCGGCATCTATTTGTAACTACTTCCAGGTTTGTCTCGATCCCTGTTATATTTGACATACCGGTTATTGCTGTAATTAGTGTATGTTCATTGATATATTCTATTAGTTTACTATAGTTTATTTCATAATTTTCTAGGGGCACAATTCTACATTCAATGTTTAGTTCTTTACATAATTCAATCCATGGCACATAGTTTGAATGGTGTTCTAACTGAGTAATTACAATATTTGAATTACTTGTTATATTTTGCCTAACCCAACCATTTGCTACCATATTTATGCTATCCGTACTATTTTGTGTAAAAATTACCTGGGTTTCGTCTGTTATGTTTAAATATTGGGCAATAGTATTTCGTGTTTTTTCTACAATATTTGTTGTATTAAAGTTATGAATACTTGAACCTCGACCAACATTGACGGTCATTGTTTTGTAATATTCCGATTGTGAATCAATTACACAATTAGGTTTTAAACTTGTGGCTGCCGAATCCATATAGATTATCCCTTGATTAATAAACGGGAATTCTTTTCTTATTTCAATGTTGGCTTTCATACAATAAATATATCCTTTTAAATTGTACTGTTACAATATTATTCTTTGTATTATAATTACTATATGACAAACGATAATTTAATGTTACAGGCAATTAGAAACTTATTATTTTTTTTAACAATTATTGCAGTGCTATTTGTTATGAATGCCCTTGCAAGTATTCTTCTTCCTTTGGTTGTAGCCATTATGGTGACTCTTTTATATGAACCCTTATTTCAAATACTCCATAAAAGGAAAATACCTTCCATTATCATTACTCCTTTTTTAGCAATTATTACCATTACCATTTTGGTCTTTGTTATTCAAATATTTATTGATTCAACCCAAGCTATTTATGCAGACAGGGTTGAACTTGGTTGGCTCCTTAAAAAAAAGATACTATCAATCCTAAATTATTTCGATGAAATAATACCTTTGCAACTTGATGATACATTTTTACAGGCAAGAATTAATCAGTTATTATCCGAGTCCTCTATAACAAACTTTGCAGGTTCCAGTATCTCGGCTCTAAGTTCATTTGGTTCATCCTTTTTTATGTTTAGTTTATATTTTCTTATTCTTCTATTTAGCATGCCCGGGTACGAAAGTTATATAAATTATATTGCTGGTGATGACAAGAAATTCTTAAAACATGCAAGAAATATTCAAAACTCAATTGGGACATATATGACTGTTAAGTTTTTTGTAAGTGTTATTACAGGCTCAATTGCATTAATTGTTTGTTTAATTTTTGGGATTAAATATGCTCCTTTCTGGGCATTTGTTACATTTTCTCTAAACTTTATACCTACAATAGGTTCAATTATTGCAACACTATTACCAACATTAATGGCTGTTATACAATTTGATTCATGGGTTAGAGTTGTTCTTCTTTTTTCAATTCTGTTTGGTGTTCAAATGCTTATGGGTAATATTATTGAACCAAGAATTATGGGGAAAAGATTAAGACTCAACACAGTAACTATAATATTCGGGCTTGTTTTCTGGTCATTTATATGGGGAATTCCAGGAGCTTTTCTTTCTGTACCTTTGTTAGTTATTGTTAAAATATTTTTACAAAATAATGAATCTTTAAAATTTATAAGCAGGATTATGGGAAAGGCTGATAGTTAAAGAAGTAGCTTTCACTACTTCTTTTTTTTATCATTTACGATAATCCACCAGCAAATCCTTTCATAGTAAAAAATAGATCATTCCACTTTAATTCATTTTTAAATGGAGGTATTTTTGTATCTTTATTAATTACAACTATTTCTATACCGCTCATCTCTGCAAAATCTATTAGCATCTCTGTTGTAACATCTTTACTATAACTTGAATGGTGAGCTCCTCCTGCTAAAATCCATGCTTGAGCTGCTGTTTTAAAATCTGGTAATGGTTTCCACACAGCTCTGGCAACTGGAAGTTTAGGTAGATTTTTTCCATGATCTACAGTTTCTATTTCATTAACTAGTAAACGAAATCTGTTGCCCATGTCCATAATGGAAGCCATTACCGATTCTCCCGGTTTAGTATCAAAAACCATTCTAACAGGATCTTCTTTTCCTCCAATCCCAAGATGATGAATTTCAAGGGTAACCGGATTATCTTCTGCAATTGTTGGACAGACCTCAAGCATATGAGCTCCTAGAACCAGAGGATTTTGCGGGTCCAAGTGATATGTATAGTCTTCCATAAATGATGTTCCTCTATTTTTTCCTTTTCCCATTACTTTCATTGCTCTAACTAATGCTGCAATTTTCCAATCACCTTCACCAGCAAAACCATATCCTTTTTCCATAAGTCTCTGACATGCTAATCCTGGAAGTTGACATAGTCCTGTTAAATCTTCAAAGGTTGTTGTAAATGCTACAAAGTCACCCTTAACCAGAAATTTTTCTATGGCTATTTCCAGTTTAGCTGCATCCCTTAGGGCGCTGTGTCTTGAACCATTTTCCTGTAGTTCTGTGCTAATTTTATAGTTTAACAAATATTCTGAGATTACCTGGTCAATTTCACTTTCTGTTACTTTTTCTACAACTTTTGCCAGATCCGAAACACCAAATCCTAAAACGTTATAACCAAAGGATATCTGAGCAGCAACTTTATCCCCCTCTGTTACGGCTACATTTCTCATGTTATCACCAAAACGACAAATTTTAGCATATTTCATCTCGTTAACAGCTGCTGCTGCTCGAATCCATGAATCAATTTGAGATATAACCTCTATATCTTTCCAATAACCAACAACTACCTTTCTATCAATTTTTAACCTTGTATTAATAAAGCCGTGTTCTCTTCCTCCGTGAGCAGATTGAGTCAGATTCATAAAGTCCATATCTATTGTATCCCAGGGTAGGTCTCTATTGTGCTGGGTGTGTAGATGAAGTATTGGTTTTGTAAGTATTTTTAAACCATTAATCCACATTTTAGAAGGTGAGAATGTATGCATCCATAGTATAACACCACCACAACTTTTATCGGAATTAGCTTTTAAGCAGAAATCTGTTATTTCATCCTGCGTTGTCACAATTCCTTTGTACTCAATATATGCAGAAATTTCTGTTTGTGTATCTAAATAATCAGCTATTTCTTTGGTATGTTTTTTTACCTCAATTAAAGTTTCTTCTCCATATAGATGCTGACTTCCAGAAACCATCCAAATTTTCATATTACTATATACTTTCATATAAACTCCTTTTACTGTCCGTAATAAGCATTTTTCCCATGCTTTCTTTGGTAATGTTTATTTATTAAGCTATCCTTCATAAGTTTAACTTCACTATTAATTGATTCTGTTAAAAAGGCCATTTTGCATAATTCCTCAAGGACAGCTGCGTTGTATACTGCTTTTTCTGCTGTTTTTCCCCATGTAAAAGGTCCATGACATGCAACAAGAACCATTTGAACTTCTATTGGATTTAGATTAGCTTTTGAAAAAGCATTAATTATTTGATATCCTGTTTGCTCTTCGTAGTTTCCTTTAATCATTTCATCGGACATTATTTCTGTTATAGGGATATTTGTTGCTAGATGATCTGCATGGGTTGTTCCATAAATAGGTACAGATCTTACTGCCTGTGACCATGCTACAGAATATGTTGCATGGGTATGCACTATACCTCTAATTTCCGGCCACGTTTTATATAAGACTGCATGGGTCATTGTATCTGATGATGGATTCATTTTTCCTTCGATTTTCTTTCCATCCAAATCAACCAGAACCATATCCTCAGGTTTTAAATCGCTGTATGGTACACCACTTGGTTTTATTGCAAAAATCCCACTTGCTTTATCCAGTGAACTTACATTTCCAAATGTATAAATTGCTAAATTTCTTTTAGGTATATCCATATTTGCTTCATAGCACATCTCTTTTAGATCTTTATATTTATTCATCAATTTCCACCTGTCTGAGACTCTATAAATGTTCCAAAAGTTTTATACTTTGCGTATAGTTCTTTGTAAATTTTTACATTTTCTGGAATAGGTTTGTATGTTATGTCGTATCCGGAACTCATTGCAGAAGATGCATCTTCTACAGAAGGATAGATCCCAGCCGCAACAGCAGCGAACATACAGGATCCCAATGCACAAGCTTGATCAGAAGCACAAACAATAATCTCTCTATTTAAAACATCCGAGAGTGTCTGCATAACAAGTGGCGATTTTCTGGATACACCTCCAATTGCAATTATACGTTTAATTTCTACTCCATGATCTGTAAATCTATCCTGTATACTTCTTGCTCCAAACGCAGTTGCATCTATTACAGCTTTAAACATCTGATAGGCTGTTGTACTAATATTTAGACCCATAAAACCGGCTGTTAATTCCTGGTTTGCATCTGGTGTTCTTCTACCGTTAATCCAATCAAGAGCAATAATACTACTCTCTACAGGGAGTTTTTGTGCTTCGGAAGTAAGTAATGGTATTAGAGAATTCGAGAATTCTTTTATTAAGTTGTTTTTTACAGACTCGGATAGAATAGAACTATTATTTATAAGTTTTACTGCAGGATCTAAAATAATATTTTTAAACCATGCATAGGCATCTCCAAAAGCTGATTGACCAGCTTCTAACCCAATCATGTCAGGAATTACAGATCCATCTACTTGCCCGCAAATTCCACTTATAAGTTTATCTCCAAACTCATCTTTAGGAGCAACTACAATATCGCATGTACTTGTTCCTATAACCTTTACCATGTCGTAGGCTGATATACCTCCACCTACAGCTCCAAAGTGGCAATCAAATGCTGCACCACCAATTATTACATTTGGTGATAGTCCTAGTTTACTAGCCCATTCTTCACTTATTTTTCCCACTGGTTTTTCTGCAGTTACTGTATCTGAACCAATTCTATCACTTATTCCATCCAGTAATGGATCGATTGATTTAAAAAAATCGTTGGGAGGGAGTCCATTAAATTCTTCATTCCACATCCCTTTATGTCCTGCAGCACATCTAAATCTTTTAAGTTTTTCGGGGTGAGTATTTCCGGTTAATAACGCTGGTATCCAATCGGTATGTTCTACCCATGAGTAGGCGTCTTTTCTAATATCCTCATTAGTTCGTAGTATATGTAAAATTTTTGCCCAAAACCATTCCGAAGAATAAATACCCCCTACAAATTTTGTATAATCAATATTCGATTTATTATGAGCAAAATCATTTATTTCCCCGGCTTCTTTAATAGC
>JAFGYD010000184.1 GCA_016936295.1 Spirochaetales bacterium
GAGGAAGTATCAAAGTGTAGTGACTCATATACAGGATATTATCTAAAAGAAGTACTTGGAAATTAAACTGAAAAAACTATTATTAATAACTCTATTTTTAATAAACTCAATAGTATATGGGCAGGAAAATATAAATTCCAATAATGGGATAGAAATATCCCTTGAAGAAAAAGCATTAATTAAAGATATAGAGACTTCTACTATTCAAGAGCTGGAAATATGGGCAAAAAGTTTAGGATTAGTTACAGGTGGTAGTATTGATGCACTTAAAAGATCACTTGCCAACTATTACAATGTAAAACTAGGGTCTAAGGCCGAGAATAGTAGCAAAAAAGTAATAACTGTAAATAGAGCGGAACTATCTAATTACTATACGTTAGAATCTGTAGATGAGAGTGTCGCTGAATTTGAAGGTAGAGTTGAAATTATTATTGATGATAAAGAAAAAGAAATTCAACACTCTATAATTGCCAATAAAGTAAATTTTAATAGAACACTTAATAGTGTTACAGCATTGGGAAATGTTGAATACACTAAAACAGAAGCAGGAAAACCTGAAATAGTTACAGCAGAATCAATGACATTTAATATTAGTAACTGGAAAGGGTCACTAATAAAATGTGTTTCCAGGCAGGATAAAAAAATTAATAAAGAGGAGATGACTTTTTACTACGTTTCCGGGGAGATAAAAAAAAGTGACACCGAAGTAATGGGTATGAAAAATGTAACGGTACAAACTGTTACAGGATCTCCCTATTTTAATATTTCTGCACTTGATTTATGGATGCTGGATTCTTCGGACTTTTTAATGGTTTTACCCAGAATAAATGTTGGACATGTACCTGTTTTTATCGCTCCATTCTACTATCATTCAGAAAATAATTTATACTTTAATCCAGCATTTGGTATTAAAACCAGAGAAGGTACAATCCTACAAAACACCATATATTTAGTAGGAAGAAAACAATTATTAGATGAGGAATCCGATTTTTCATTTTTATCATTCGACAATGGTGAAGGTATTACAAATTATGAATTAAACGGACTTTCCATCGTTCCTAATAACGAGAAGATTCAATATAGTAAAGATTTCTCAAAATTAATGATAGATTATTACTCTAATCTTGGTCTATTTATTGGAAACACCTCACTGTTTAATTTTAATAGCATAAAAAGCAAGATTGAATTTGATGGAGGGATAGCCTTTTCACGTAATATTAATTCAGAAAATGGTGAAATATTTATAAATAATGAGTCTCAATGGAATAGTAGTTTTTATTATGAAGACCCTGTCCCGTTTAGATATTTATTAAATTTAAAGATAGGAACACCTATTGTAAATATAGACTATTTAAATCTATCTGATACCGTATTTTTAAGCGACTTTTATAATAGACAAGAAAATTTCCAATGGATTAACTACTTTACAGATCAATTAAATTCAGGTTTAGATAGTGCATTAAATTCAAATGAAGATATTTATTTACGTGATACTACCACTATAAAAGAGATCTCAACTTTTGAAAATGGGATAGATTTTGCGCGTTTTACACCATCGGTTAAAATTTTAAACCCATTTATAGATAAGATTGATATAGATGCCAGGAGAATGAAACTCGAATATAATTCAAAAATTTCGGAAAATGACTACCAGACATATGATCCTTCCTACAAATTTTTCTATCCAGATAAATTGACAATCCCATTGACTATTTATTTAAAGGGTCGATTCTTTGATACATCTTTTAAAGCAAACAATGAGATTAACGATGATAAAGATATATACACCTTTACAGATCCAATTTTTGAAATAACTAATCCAGTTGTTACAAAAACTGAAGAAAAAGATAAAGTGGAAGCAGAGAGTAGTGATATTTGGGATATAAAGGGGCAGGAAATATTTAGTAATGGAAAGTTACTTGAATCAGCGAATAAATATTTTTCAACAAGTTTGGATTATAATTTTACACTTCCATTAAATGTATACGGATACTGGGATAACGATGAATGGGTTGTATATGATGATATTAACTATGATCTGGAAAATTCTGATCTACTTGTAAATTTTGACCCAACATCAACTCTTACTTATAATTTAGATTTTTTTAATACTTTTTTTCTTTTAAAGGATACTCTAAAGGATCAATTATATTTAAAAAGATATTTAGAAGATGATGAACAGAAAAATTTATTGGATATATATAAATGGAATAAAAATACATTAAATAATACAGTATTAGTTCAATTTGATATTTTAAAGTTATTCCCAGAAATAAAAGATCAATCTTTAAAGTTTAAATACGATTTAGTACATGTTATTTACAAGGACTATTTCGATTATTCAAACTACGAGGAGGGAGGAAATTTTAATGATTACTATATCAGTGATGATTTTAAATGGGATAAAGATTTTATAGAAAAAAATGAATTGAGTTCTGACTATACTATTAAGACTGATTTTTCAAAATCTCAATTAGGTTATATCCATAAATTACCACCTTACGATGAAGATGATACCGTTTCATTTACTCAAAATTTTGATTTTAATACATTTACATTTTTAAATAATAAAAGTGATACAACACTAAAATACAACAGAACAAGACTAGAGGATGAAGAAACTAAAGAAAAAATAACTGAAGAAATTTATACTGCAACACAAAAATATACCCTTTCTATTGCAGGAATTGAGACATCTGCACTCTCCGGGTTTAAATATAGTGAATCATTTATTAATATTGAAGAAGATAAGGATGAATGGGAGTTTGACCCATTAACTCTTAATTTAGGGTATAAATATAAAGAAAAAGTAGGATTAAAGTTTTTATCCGAATATAGTATCGAAGATGAAGAGTGGCAAAAGTATTCAGGTGAAATTAAAGTTTTCGGACTCGCTTTTGGTTTAAATAGTATTTATGCACAGCCTGTTTCCTGGGATATGGAAAAATTATCATGGGTTACAAATTCAGAAGACGAAAAGATATTAAGTCTGGATAATATTACAGTAAAACATGATTTTGAACTAGTGAAAGCCCGATATTGGAAGAATAGAATATTATTAAATGTAGATTCGGAATTAATTTTTAAAAAGGCAATGATAAAGGTCGATGAATCTAAATTACAATATACCTTGAAATTTAATATTGATATTTACGACTTTTTAACATTAAATATTGCTTCTTCATCGTTAAATAATACTATGTATCAATATTGGGAAGATGATTACAATCTATTAGGTGTGCAGTATGGAAAGGATCTATTTAGTGATTTGATTAAATCATTTAATTTCTTTTCTGACGATGATAGAAAAGAATCATCATTTAATTTGAATAGTTTGAAAGTTTCTGCAACATATAAAATGCCAGATTGGGATCTGCTTTTTGAGTATAAAGGTGAACCTAAGTTGGTAGAGAGTAAATATGAGTGGTATCAAGTCTTCTCATTATTTGTAGAGTGGAAACCACTCTCTTTAATCCGTTCTGATATTAAGAACGATGATGATAATTGGACAGTTTCCACAAGTGCTAAGGAGTAACAATGCTTGACTATAAGCCTTATTATTTTATATCTTATACTATGAGGCAAGATGAAAAATAAATTTTACATCAGTGAATTTAAAAACTACTTACGAGGGAATAAGTTATTTACAAATATCTTTTTAGTTTCTTCGTTTATAATGATAGTTTTACTTATACTATTTTTTAATTATTTTATTTATGCTTTTTTTAGTTTTGATCCAGGTGATTTCAAAGTAGGGGAGCCTGCTAAGCGAAATTATGTTTTAAAATCAGATATATCTTTTTATAATGAATTTGAAACAAATCTGGCAAAAAAAGTTGAAGAACAATTGGTTCTACCTGTATATAAAATAGATAAGCAAGTCAATGAAACAATAATTTCTAATTTTAATATAATTAAAAGAAGGTTAATTCCTTTATTAAGTTCAATTAAAAATCTGGATTTGGTAAAAGAGGTTTTTAATACAGAACTTTCTGGTTTTTTTTCAGAATCAGAGATTTTAGGTCTATATTCATTGGATCCAGAGCTTCTGTTTACACTTACTTTGCAAGAGTTGCAAAGAATTCTTAATAGGGGATATATCTCTTCAGAATATCAGGTTCAATCCAGTAACTCGGGATTAATAAGTGTTATCACTACAACCGAGGATAATACAATTATAGAAACAGTTAGTGCCGTATCTGTTCTCCAATCCCTTAGACTTTCGAATTTAAATAACGAACCATATATATTATACATAAGTAAATTTTTAAACTATTTTATTAAGGTTAACTGTTATTACGATGTTGAGCAGACAAAATATAATAGAGAGATGTCAAC
>JAFGYD010000185.1 GCA_016936295.1 Spirochaetales bacterium
TGCATATTATTGAATAATAAAAATTTAGAATTACTTAATACTAAGGGTAGAATTTTAACAGCTTTAGAAAGATATGCCGAAGCCGAAGATCTTTACAAAAAGGTTCTCAGTGTTGAAATATATAACGTAGGTGCTCAAAGTGGTCTTGCAGAGCTTCGTATAGTGGCTGGAGATTTAAAAGGTTCACTATACGACTTTGAAAAAATATTAAAGTTTTCCCCAGATAGTAGACGACTTCTATTAACACTTGTAGTACTGTATGATTCCCAAAAAGATTTTGAAAATTCAGGTTCACTTATTCAAAAAGCTATTAGAAACTACCCATTGGATCCTGTAGTTCTGGAAGCTGCTGTTAGACATTATATAAATACTAAAAATTATAATGCCGCTTCACTTTATATGGATGAGCTATTAAATATAAGTTTAAATAGCCGTATAATTCTATTAAATGCAGAGTTAAAAATACTTTTAAAGGAGTACTCTCAATCTCTTGAGGTTCTAACTGAATATATGAAAGAGGTTAAAGATAATCCTGAATCCTATTACACTGCTGCAGTAATTTTATGGAAAACAGGTGAGGAAGAAAAAGCTTTATCCCTAATAAAAAGAGCAATTTCATTAAAACCAGATGAAGAGATTTATCGATTTTATAGCGAAATGATTATGGATGATATCTATAATCTAAAGGATTCTAACAGATCTGAGTATTCCAGTTGGTATTATAATCAAGGGAAATTATATGAATCTAAATATTTCTACAATAAGGCCGAAGAGTTTTATCAACGTGGATTGGATCTTGATCCATTTTCATTTGAATTAAGATATGCAATTGCTAAAATATATAAAAAGTTAGGATATAGAGAGAAATATATTAATCAACTAAACCTTATTCTACAGGAATCTCCAGAGAATAAAGAAGTCCTGGATATTTTAACAATTGAAAAAAGCTTACCTTTAAAACCCATATACCAGGAGTGGGGTAGTGAAAACTTTGATGATAGAGATTATTTTCTACTATCTATTTATGTAAATTCTCCAGAAAAGTCTGAACATATTTACAGTAATGAAATTGTTAAGAGTATTGCAGGAAGATTTCTTTCCGATGGAATTAAATTTAATATAAATGATATTGCAAATTATGATGGGCGTTTTTCTACAGCTTTTAACAATGCAAGGGATTCTGGAAGCGATTATTTTTTGGTAGTTGATTTTATTGAAGGTAGTAGAACATTCTCTTTACACACCGATCTGTTTTTAACACGGAGTGGTAGAAAATTGAATACGTTTTCGTATTTGAAAACAGGAAACGATAGGGTTTTTAATTGTTTTGAAAATTTATCTTCAGACTTAGATGATTTCATTCCTGTTCTCGGAAGTGTAAGAAGTATAAAAGCGAATCAAATTTCGGTTAATATTGGTCAAATACATAAAGTATCTGTTGATGATGAGTTTAAAATTGTTAAAAAGGGCAATTACAAATTAGTACCAGATCAACCATATATTTTATATAATCAAGAAGATGTAATTGGTAGTTTTAAAGTTAAAGATATTGGTGAATATATGTGTAGCGGAGAGTACGAATCAAATAGTGCATTTAATTTAATCAATGAGGGAGATAATATAATATTACTAGATTCAGCTAACAATAATCCCACATTATTAGATAGTAAAACTATAACTGATAAAGAGTTGATTAATCAGCTACTACTTGTTAACTAAAGTTATGATTTTATATGAGCTTTATTGACATTATAGGTGGTTTTTCATAATATATAAATAAATAATTTATTAATGATTTCTGGAGGAAATAGATGAAAATAGCTATTAACGGTTTCGGAAGAATCGGACGAAATGTTTTCAAAATTGCAATGGAAAGAGAAGGAATGGAAATCGTAGCATTAAACGATTTAACATCACCTAAAACTCTTGCTCACCTTTTAAAGTATGACTCAACATTTGGTGTATACAACAAAACAGTTGTGGCTAAAGAAGACTCAATTGTAGTAGATGGTAAAGAGATTAAAATCTACGCTGAAAGAAACCCAAAAGATTTACCATGGGGTAAATTAGGTGTTGACGTTGTTATTGAATCTACAGGTATCTTTAGAAAAGCTACAAGTGAAAAAGGTGGATACAAAGATCACATTACTGCTGGTGCAAAGAAAGTTATTTTAACTGTTCCTGCTGCAGATGAAATTGATCAAACAATCGTTCTTGGTGTTAATGACAATACTATTGATACATCTTTAGTTGCATTCTCAAACGCTTCTTGCACAACAAACTGCTTAGCTCCAGTTGCTAAAGTATTAAACGATAAATTCGGTATTATCGATGGTTTAATGACTACAGTTCATGCATACACAAACGATCAAGTTATTCTTGATGGACCTCACTCAGACTTAAGAAGAGCTAGAACTGCTGCACAAAACATTGTTCCTACAACTACAGGAGCTGCTAAAGCAGTTGGTGAAGTATTACCTGAATTAAAAGGAAAATTAAATGGTTCTGCAATGAGAGTTCCTGTTCCTACAGGTTCAATTGTTGACTTAACTTGCCGAGTAAACGGTAACCCAACAGTTGCTGAAATCAATGCTGCAATTAAAGCTGCTGCAGAAGGTGAAATGAAAGGTGTACTTGAGTATACTGAAGATCCAATTGTATCAAGTGATATTGTTGGTAACCCTCACTCTTCAATTTTTGATGCTTTATCAACAATGGTTATGAGCAACGGTCTTATTAAAGTATTATCATGGTACGACAATGAGATGGGTTACTCAAACAGAGTTGTTGACTTAGCTGCAAAAATAATGAAATAAGAAAAACCGTACTTAAAGGAGATAAGGATGAGCCTTACTACTGTTAAAGATTTAGATTTAACAAATAAGCGTGTCCTTGTCCGGGTTGACTTCAATGTTCCATTGAAAGATGGAAAAATAACAGACGATACAAGAATGGTTAGTGCTCTGCCTACTCTAAATTATATTTTAGAGCAGGACGGAGCTTCACTTGTTGTTATGAGTCACCTTGGCAGGCCAACAGAAGAAAGAGAACCAAAATATAGTTTAAGTCAGTTAAAAGATCATTTAGCTGCACTTACAGGTAAAAATGTAATTATGGCTCCAGACTGTATTGGTCCGGAAGTTGAAAAATTAGCAAGCAATTTAAAAGCTGGTGAAATCCTTTTACTAGAAAATACACGATATTACAAAGCTGAAACAAAAAATGATACAGAGTTTGCTGAAAAACTTTCTAAAGTTGCTGATGTTTATGTGAATGATGCATTTGGTGCAGCACACAGAGCCCATGCTTCAACAGAAGGTGTTACAAAATACTTACCATCTTGTGCAGGTTTCTTAATGGAAACAGAGTGTTCTTTCTTTGATAAAGTTCTTACTGCTCCCGAAAAACCATTCGTTGCAATTATTGGTGGTGCAAAAGTATCTTCAAAAATAACTGTTTTAGAATCAATGCTAGATAAATGTTCTACATTTGTTATTGGTGGTGGAATGGCTTATACATTTATGAAAGTGTTAGGTCAAGAAATAGGAAATTCAATGTTTGAAGAAGATTTCCTGGATACTGCTAAAAAATTCCTAGATGATGCTAAAAAAGCTGGAGTTGAAATTATTTTACCTATCGACCATATCTGTGCTAAGGAGTTTGGTGAAAATGCTGAACCTGTTGCTGTTGATGGTGTAAATATCCCAGCTGGTTTAATGGCATTAGACGTTGGTTCAAAAACATCTGCTTTAGTTAAAGATAGAATTTTAGCTGCAAAAATGATTGTATGGAATGGTCCAATGGGTGTATTCGAGTTTGATAACTTTGCTCAAGGAACAAAAGATGTAGCGTCTTATGTTGCACAGTGTAAAGGAATTACAGTTGTAGGTGGAGGAGACTCTGTAGCTGCTGTAAATAAATTCGGTTTTGCTAAAGACATTGATCATGTATCAACAGGTGGTGGTGCTTCTCTTGAATATTTAGAGGGTAAAGTTTTACCAGGTGTTGTTGCATTAAAAAAATAGCATTAAAAGCTGAAAGATTTCTTTCAGCTTTTTCTTTTTTACAAAATACAAATCGAGGATAAATTATGAGAAAAACATTTATTGCAGGTAACTGGAAAATGAATAAAACTCCTTCAGAAGCTGTAGCTTTTGCTAAGAAATTAGTTGAATCTTTAAAAAATTCAGATACAAAATTAATGATAGCTCCTTCGATGACTGCATTAGCACCTGTTGCTGAAGTAATTAAAGGATCAAATATAATTTTAGGTGCTCAAAATATGGCATCTGTTGAATCTGGTGCCAGAACTGGAGAAACTTCTGTATTAATGTTAAAAGATTTAGGTGTTGAAGCTGTTATTTTAGGTCACTCCGAAAGAAGAGCTATTTACGGTGAATCTGATGCTTTAATAAACGAAAAAGTAAAACTGGCAATCAAACACGGTTTAACAGCTGTTTTCTGTATTGGTGAGACACTTGAAGAAAGAGAAGCTGGAAAAGCTGAAACAGTTTGTTTTGAACAAACTGAAAATGGGTTAAAAAATGTAACAGCTGAAGAGATGAATAGTGTTGTAATAGCGTATGAACCTGTATGGGCTATTGGGACAGGAAAAACTGCTTCACCAGCAGATGCTCAAGCAATACATAAAGCTATCAGAGGAAAAATTGCTGAACTTTATTCAAAAGAAGTTGCAGAAAAAGTAATTATCCAGTATGGTGGTTCTGTTAACCCTGCAAATGTTAAAGATTTAATGGCACAAGCTGATATAGATGGTGGTCTTATTGGTGGTGCATCACTTGATGTTGTTTCATTTACAGCTTTAGCAAACTTTAACAAGTAAAATATTTTTTATACTGGAGAATATAATGGAATTTGTTTCAACTCTGCTATTAGTGATGTTTATAATTGTAGCAGTTTTATTAGTGGCATTAGTATTATTACAAGATGATCAAGGGGAAGGCCTTGGCGGTGTTTTTGGTGGAAGTAGTTCTTCTCCATTTGGTGCTAAATCAGGAAATGTGTTAACAAGAGCAACTACGATATTAGGAGTTTTATTCTTTGTTTCATCCTTAGGATTAGCATGGGTTTCTAGAACACAGAGTGATGATGACATACTTAAAGCAGCTGTAAAAGCAGAAATAGAGAGTTCTGAAGGTAGCAACTGGTGGCAAGAACCGGAAACTACTGAAGAAACAGATACTAAATAAAAAAGGGGTTATACCCCTTTTTTTGCTTTAAGGAATTTAAATGAGAGTATGTATAGCATATAATAGTACCAAAGGACAAAAAATTGCAGATTTTGCAAAGGCCTTAGGTAAAGGAATAGAAAAACAATTATCAAATTCTGTTGTTGATATTATTGATATTGCTAAAGATTCTGATAAAAGATTGACTGGATATAGTTACATTGTATTTGGTTCAGAAAAAACTTCTATATTTAATTTAAAAGTTAATAAACAAATTTCTCATTTTTTAAAAAATTGTGGACATATAACTGGAAAACATACATTTGCGTTTACATCAAATGGATTTAATAGCCAAAAATTTCTAAATAATTTTATGAAAACTATTGAGAGTGAAGGTGTATTACTTAAATCATCAGCTTTGATTTCTTCAACAGAAGAGGCTGAAGTTATAGGTAGCAAATTACATATAAAATAATTCATCGGAGATTATAAATGAAAAAAATATTTTTAATATCAATTTGTATCATTTCTTCATTATCTTTATTTTCTGCTAATGCATTTGATACAGTAATAGCACAGGTTAAATTAACTAAAACCGAGTTAATTACATTAAGTTCTGTTGAAGAGAAGATTAATTTGGCTGAAAAACAGTTAGGAAAAACATTTTCTTCAGCTGAAAAAGATTTAATTCTGGACTCTATTATTAGTAATGAATTAGTTAAACAAGCAGCAGTAAGGGATGGAATTGTAATTACAGAAGAAATGGTATTAAATATGCTTAAAGCCCAAGCTGCTCAAACTGGGCAGAATGCAACAGATCAAATGATAAAAGATGCATTGGCAAATCAATATAGTAAACCATATAACGTTGTATTAGAGGCATTAATTGAACAATTAACTGTACAGGAGTATATAAAAAAAGCAGGAGAAGAGGATTTAAAAAAACTTGCTACACCTCCTACTAATGATGAAATTACAAACTTCTATAATAGTAATAAAACAAAATTTGTTAATCCCGATATGGTAAGAGTAAATCATATCTTTTTCTCAACAAAAGGAAAAACTGTAGCAGAGGCAGATGAACAAAAAAAGAAAGCAGAAACTGCAATGTTACAAATAAAAAATGGAGAAAAAACTTTTCAGGATCTTGTTCAAGAAGTTAGTGACGATAGAAACTCAGTTAAGAATGGTGGAGAATTAGGATTTATATCTAGAGATGAACCTACAACCGTTCAGATTTTAGGAAATGATTTTATTAATCAGGTTTTTAATCTTTCTATGGATAATATACACGGAGTTCTTCAATCCGCTTCAGGTTATCACATAGTTGTAATAACAGAGAAACGATCTGCTAGAATTCTAAAGGAAACTGACCTGGTAAATCCATCTTCTACAATAACTGTAAAGCAATATATTTCTCAAAGTCTTCAACAACAGAAAGCAAATCAAGCATTTAATACTGTTACAGAATTAGTAATAGATCGATTAAAGAAAGAGTCTGTTATTAGAATTATAGATAAAAGCATTCCATGGAAATAGGTTTAAATGGAGCATCGTCATAAGGCAAGGGAACTTGCCTTTAAAGCGTTGTACAGTTTAGAGCTAAATAAATTCACTTACTTTTCCGATATTATTACTATAGAGGAGGATCTGCTTAATAAAGATATAAATTCTGAGTTTGGTGAAGAGCTTTTTAATGGTGTAAAAGAAAATATTCCTGAAATTGATGCTATATTAAAAAGCAAATTAGAGCATTGGGATATTGAAAGAGTGGAGAAGGTTGATCTTGCTATTTTAAGATTAAGTATCTATTCTTTATTATATTTAAAGGAAATTCCAAGAAATATAACTATTGATGAAGCTATTAAACTCTCAAAGATTTTTAGTTCAGATAAATCATATATGTTTATTAATGGTATTCTAGATTCTATACTTTAAAATTTTGGAGATATGGTATTAAAATTAGTAAAAGTCTTTTTATAACTTCAATTGTATTAGCGGCTCTAGCTATAATATTTATTAGTTTTTCATTTTATTTTAAATATAAAGATAAAAATGATATTGATAAACAATTAATTCTTGTTGATCAATTAATAGAAATTTCTGATTATAATAAAGCTGAAAAAATTATTTTAAAAATAAGTAAAAATATAACAGATAGGTATAGCTGCTACAGGCTAATTAAAAGATCTATTATAATTGGTGACAATACTAAAAACTATGAGCTATTTAATTTAATATCAAAAGAATC
This sequence comes from Spirochaetales bacterium, assembly GCA_016936295.1. Classification (GTDB taxonomy): domain Bacteria; phylum Spirochaetota; class Spirochaetia; order DSM-2461; family DSM-2461; genus Thiospirochaeta. The sequence goes on from JAFGYD010000185.1 coordinate 7,441, forward strand.
TGTAAACTTATATCCCGGGAATGAAGATTTACAAGCTTTTTATGCAATGTCTTTGTTAAAAACTAATAACTTCCAAGAAGCATACAATGTCTCATATGAAAACCTTATATCAGATGAATTCAAACCTATACTTGCAGAGAGTTTAATATTACTGGAAAATAAGAAATCTGGTGGTACATCTATATTATCTTATATTGAAAATAGAAAAGATCCAGCTTTTTTTGAGTATATTTCTAATTTACTTAATAGCGATTTATTGAAAATTAATGCAGCATTACTCTGGGCTAAAAATGGTGACATGGAGAAATCCTATAGTTTACTAAAATCTTTAAATTTACATGATAGATCTGAACTTTTAGCTTTATTTGCATATGATACAGGGAGAAGTAGTGAAGCCTTGGTTCATTTGTTAGAATTACCCCAAAGTGATTCAATTAAATACGAGAATGTACTTTTAATTGCCGATCTATTTTATTTGAAGGAAAATTGGCCTAGAAGTAAATTTTATTATGAAAAAGCTTTAGAAATCAATAAGTTTAAATCTGCCCCGTATTTAAATATTAGCGCAATTTATCAAAAAAATCAGAACTATAAGCAAGCATTAAATATTCTGGAAAGTGGAATAACTGAGTTTAAAAATAATATAATAAACTTATCAAATAATTTAAATGAATTATATAAAAAGCAAGAAGAAGCCAATTCAACTGAAGATAAAAATATAACAACTAAACTGATTACTAAATTACAAATTAATCTTGATGGGTTAGAGAGGGACTATAAAGAAATAGTTTTATTGGCACATCATCTATACAATAAAATGGGGTTAACTAATAGTTCATCAGAAGTAATATTAGATTATATAAATTTATACCCCGAAGATGTACAAGTTGAATTAATTAGGTTACGAGAAGAGAGTAAACATACTCCACCAGATATTTATATATCTAAACTGTGGAAGTTATTGAATAAAGATAAAAATTACAAAGATGTTTCTGAGTTTTTTATTTGGTATCTATTAGGAACTGAAAATTATAAGGACATCAATCTAATAATTGAAAGAAATGAAAACAGACACCCGGAAGATGAATGGATAAAATATTATAAGGGAATTATGTTAACTTTAAATAGTAATTATGCCAAAGGTTTAGAAATATTTAGTAGTTATAAAAATCCATCTTGGGATATTTTATATAATATGGGAATTATTAATTTATCAATGCAGAATTTTCCTGAAGCTCTAGGACTTTTTAATAAAAGTATAATTTCTTTAAATCAGAATGATTTTGTGGAAAATAAAAATAAGTATCTTTCTAAAATTAAAACTAAACAAGCCGAAGTTTTAATAAGTTTAAACGATACCGAAGAAGCTATCAGGGTATTAAACAGTGCATTTGAATTAGACCCAGATAATTATACAAGCGATTTATTAAAATCGATTTATTTGAATTTAAAAGATAATAAGTAGTTAAAAGGAATAAACATAATGATGCATAAAAAAATAAATTTTCTATATATATTGGTTATCTTTTTAAGTTCATGTATTAGTTCTGCAAGTTATCTTGAGTCTAGATATATAAACATAGGTGATAAATTACTGCCTTCTGTAGTTGAAGTTGTTTCTGTAGGATTGGAAAATGTTGATAGTGATAATTGGAAAGATTTTTTTCAGGATCAGGAAGATTTACAGAGTGATAAGCTAAACACAGGAGTAGGTTCAGGTGTTATAATTGAATCTCAAGATGATGATTATTATATTATTACAAATAAACACGTTGTTGGCGAATTGGCGAAGGTTACAATAATTCTTTACGATAACTCCATAATTGTAGGTGATGTTATAGGATTTGATGCTAGGTTTGACATTGCAGTAGTTAAAATAAAATCAGAGAAGCCTCTTAAAATTGCAAGATTATATAGAGGTAGAAATTTAAAGGTTGGTCAATTTGTGGCAGCAATTGGAAGCCCAATGAGCTATGTTCAATCTATGTCTATAGGGATTATTAGTAATTTAGGTCGTTTTGGTGGTCCTAAAGATAATTTAAGTAACTATATTCAAACAGATGCAGCTATTAATCATGGAAATTCCGGGGGACCACTAGTGAATATAAATGGTGAAGTCATAGGGATTAATACATGGCTTTCATCTCCTACAAGTGGGAATGTTGGGCTGGGCTTTGCAATGCCTATAGAGAATATTTATCCTTCATTTCGTAGTATTGTTGATAACGGTGGTGTAAAAATTGGTTGGGTAGGTGTTAGTTCCTACGGGTTCCCTCAGGGTGATTACTATTCACAATACAAAGGCGCATTCCTTAACCAGGTTGTTATTGATTCTCCAGCCTATATTTCAGGTATAAGGGCAGGAGATATTATTATTAGTATAAATAATAAGGTTATTAATTCTCCTGAAGAGATGTTTCTCCAAATTTCACTTTTACAGCCACAAGCTAAAGCAAATATTGTAATTATTAGAGATGGATCTATAATAGAAATTAATTTAATATTGTCCGAGAGTTCGGAAAATGTATTGGAAACTTCAAAAAAAGTATTTCCCGGCTTTATATTAGGTCAAAGAGATGATAAGATAATCATTTTACAAGTTTTACCAAAATCTATTGGATTATTATCAGGTTTTATACAGAATGATATTATAAACTCTGTTAATGGTCGTATTATAACTGATATAACTCAGTTCTATTCTTCAATTATTAAGGGTGAAAATAGTATAATAATTAGTAGAGATGGTAATGAACTTGAATTAAAATTAATTTACTAAGAGGGTTTTATGCAAAAAGAATTTATAGAATATGATGAAATGAGAAATAATATACTTAAGCTTGTTAGACAAATACATAAAGAAGGATTTGTGCCAGATGTAATCTATATTTCCCTAAGAGGCGGGGCTTATATGGGGAATATAATGAGTGAGTATTATAAAATTGTAAAAAAGGATGATAGACCAGTTTTATTTGCTGCTGTAGTTGCAAGATCTTATACAGGGATTCGTTCTCAGAGTAGGGTTATTATAGATGGTTGGACCTATGATCCTGAACATTTGCGAACAGGTGATAAGATATTATTTGTAGATGATATTTTTGATACAGGAAGAACACTGAACCATTTAGTAGAAGTTATTTTAAATAAAGGAATTCCAAGAGAAGATATTAAAGTCGCAGTTTATGATTATAAGATTTTTCCAGAAAAAGAGGCATTACCTATTCAACCTGACTACTACTGTAATAAATTGGTTATAACAAACGAAGATGAAAATCCATGGATTCACTATATGTCCCACGAATTAGTTGGTCTTACAAAAGAAGAATTTGCAGAACATTATATTTCAGAAGATAAGGATTTAGCAGATCTTTCCGAGATTTTTGAATAAAAAAAGCATCCTTAAGGATGCTTTTTTTATATAGTAACTTTTTCTCCATTTAAAATATTATTCATATTTTTTATTGCGCACATTTCACCACACATTGTACAAGTCTCTTCAATTTCTGGTTGTGAGTTCCCTCTATACTTCTTTGATTTATAGGGATCTATTGAAAGGTTAATCATCTTTTCCCAGTCCAACTCTGCTCTTGCTCTACTCATTCTATGATCTTTATCAATAGCACCTTTAAATCCTCTAGCTACATCTCCTGCATGCGCCGCAATTTTAACAGCCATAATGCCTTCAATCATATCTTTTTCATCTGGTAATCGGAGATGTTCCGCAGGAGTTACATAACATAGAAAATCTGCTCCATTTTGCGCAGCTACAGCACCACCTATAGCACTTGTTATATGATCATACCCCGGAGCGATATCAGTGACTAATGGTCCTAACACATAAAAGGGAGCATTATGCAGGAGTTTTTTAGCAAGAATTATATTGGTTTTAACTTCATTTAATGGTATGTGCCCAGGACCTTCTACCATAACACTCACATCTTTAGCCCATGCTCTTTTAGTTAATTCACCTAACGTGATTAATTCTTCTATTTGGGAAGCGTCTGTAGCATCGTATAACGAGCCTGGCCTGCAACCATCACCTAAACTTATTGTTACATCATATTCTCTCATTATATCAAGAAACTCGTCATAATACTCATAGAAAGGATTTTCATTACCGGTCATTTCCATCCAGGCAAAAAGTAGTGACCCACCTCTAGATACAATATTTGTTAAACGTTTATTATTTTTTACTCTCTCTGCAGTCTTTCTATTTAATCCTGCGTGGATTGTCATAAAATCTATACCATCTTTTGCATGATCCAGAACACATTTAAAAAAATCCTCTTTTGTTAAATTTATCAGTGCTTTCCCACTGTTTCCAATCATGTCATACATTGGAACCGTTCCTATCATAACAGGGGATAATTCAACTAGCTTTTTTCGAAATTCTCGTGTATCTCCCCAACAACTTAAATCCATAATTGCATCTACATTGAGCTCAATCGCTTTTTTAGCCTTTGATAATTCAATATTTTTATCTATACAATCTTTTGATATTCCAAGATTAACATTTACTTTTGTAGATGCTTTCTCTCCAATCGCCCTTGGTTGAATATTGGAATGTAAAACATTCCCAGGTATAATTAATCTCCCATTGGCAATTTCTTCTAATAAAATATCCATCTCTATATTTTCATTTTTTGATACATAGAGCATCTCTTTTGTAACAATACCTTTTTTTGCTGCTTCCATCTGTGTTTTATACATAATTATATTCTCCCATGATCCTTCTTAGTTTCTCTACTTTGTTAACAATATTTTCCGATTCTGTTATTTCACTAACTAAAGAGACACTTTTTGCTCCTCTTTGAACAATTTCAAATAAATTACTCTCTTTAATTCCACCAATTGCGACGTAGGGAATATAAATATTTTTTTCAACCCATTCTAAATACTCATAACCTACTGGTTCGCAAACATTTATCTTTGTATTTGTTTTATGAATAGGACCAACACCTATATAGTCCGCTCCTCTATTTACTGCATCAATAGCCTGAGTTGGATTATGTGTTGAAAGTCCTATAATTTTATTTCCTAAAATTTTTCTAACACTCTCAATAGGAATATCATCTTGACCAATATGTATTCCATCAGCATTAGTTAAAAGAACTAAATCAGAAAAGTCATTAATAATAAAAGTTGCATTATGTTGTGTGGTAAGTTTTCTAATCTCTAAACACTCTTTTAACATTTCCTTCATTGATAAATCTTTTTCTCTATACTGTATAATTTTAATTCCAGCTATTAGCATCTGATTTACTATTTCGATATTTGATCTTCCAAGTGAGGCTTTAGAATGTGTTATGCCGTAAATATCTGGAAGAGAAAAATTATTTCTTTTCATTAACATAAACACTCTCTGCTCCAGGTCATAGGATTTGTATCGTAGATTTTCAAAGTTATTTAGACCAGTTATTTCTTCTAAACTTCTAAGCCCTTCTTGCACTCTTTTAATATTTGCTTTTAGAATTGATTGTAAATTATATTCTTTGGCACTTTTTATGTCTTTACTAATATCTAAACCTATATCATTAGTTGAATCTCGATAATTTATCGTAAATTCATATTTACTTTTTTGTATATCCCTTAATTCATGACGTAGCTCTTTACATTTTTTTGATATTGTAACTTCTTCAAAGTAAAATCTGGTTATGTCTTCAATTACTCTTAACCCTTCCGATACTCTATTCAAATTAACATCAATAATTCTTTTTAGCATAAATCCTCTGTTACGTACCTTAGTATTACGGCAGCCTGTTTAGCCGCAGCAATTTGTACACCTGGTGATTGTGGCATAATTCCTTTTGAAATATCTGACTTGAAATCTCCAATAATTGTTAAACTTTCACTTATAACTTTGGTTGTTATATTTTCTACATCGAATCCATTTCCAAGGCCCGATGCTGCTACAATCTTTTTGCTGTTTGCTAGTAATTCAATAAGCATTTTTTTACTTTGAACTGTATCAAAACCTTCTATAATATAATTACAGCTTTCAAAAATATTTTTTATATTACCTTCGTGCAAAAATAAATTATGAGTTAGAATATTAAGATTAGGATTTATTTTTAATAGATTCTCTTTTAAAGTATAAGATTTGATTAAACCTATTTGATCTTTAAAATAAAATTGCCTATTAAGGTTAGATTCTTCTATAATATCAAAATCTACTAATACAAAATTAGAGAATCCTAATCTCACAAGATTTTGAGCTGCATTGGATCCTAAGCCACCACATCCTGCAATACCTATAACTATTTTTGAAATATCAAATTTAATCATATAATATCCCAATCCTTGTACACTGGCTGAAATGACATGCTAACCAAATCTCTATGAAGCTCTTTAACGCTACGTTTATCAGATATTTCAAATTGCTCATCACCTTTAACTTCGCTATGACCTCCAACTGTGGTTTTTGATTGAGCTGACATTTTAGTTATTCCCAATGGGAGTAAGTTATTTCTTAATTTACTACTCTCCCTTGTAGACAGTGATATTCCCGATCTTGGAATAAATAGCCTATATGCAATTATAAATTTCGTTATATCTTTATCCGATAATTCAATACTTTTAATACTATTTCCCATGGAATTCCTAAGACGTGGTAGAGATATATTGACTTCTGTCCCAGGGAAATTATCCCTAATATATAATGTGTGTAAGGAGGCTTTAAAAAAATCTATTACTGGATTATCTAACCCTAATAGTGCACCAAGAGTTACAGATCTAAATCCTGATTTAGCAGCTCTTTCTGGTGCTGATAACCTATACTCATATGATCTTTTTTCTCCATATAAGTGAACTTCTTCATATCTGGATTTATTATATGTTTCCTGATAAAGTGTCAAATTATCTACACCCAATCTATGTAATTCCAGATACTCTTCTTCACTTAAGGCATAAACTTCTATAGATATTGATTTGAAAAACTGTTTCATAATGATAATAGAATCCCGTATATACTCAAAGGGGCTTCTAATTCTGTCTCCACCTGTTAAAATAAGAATATGTTGAATCCCAAGCTCTCTTATTTTTATAGCTTCGTCAATAATCTCTTTTTTAGTAAGTTTACCTCTTTTTATTTTGTTTTTTTTGTGAAAACCGCAATATGTGCACCCATTTGAACAAAAATTAGAAAGATATAGTGGGGTAAAAATTAATATTGTTTGACCAAACTCTCTTTTAGTAATGCTACTTGATTTAACAGCCATTTGTTCTAAAAAAAGATCAGATTTGGAAGATAGTAATGCTAGAAAATCTAGTTCATTAATTTTTTCTTTTTCTAATATTTGTTTAATATCAATTTCTGTCCGGCTTTGTAAAAATTTTATATAATCAAATTTATCCCAGTTACTTAAATAATTATAAAAACTACTCATATAAAAATCCTGTTAAGGGACTTGATGCCTGGGCTAAATCTTTAACATGGCCAAGACCTGCTAAATAGGCTTTTCTTCCAGATTCAATTGCTAAAGCAAATGCATTGGCCATGAGTACTGGATCAGGACTTGAAGCTATAGCACTATTGATTAAACATGCATCAGCACCCATTTCCATAACAAGTGCGGCATCTGAAGGCTTTCCTATACCTGCATCTACTATTACTGGTATTTTTATTGTTTCTATTAATATTGAAATAAGTTCTTTACATTTAATTCCTCTATTACTTCCTATAGGACTACCCAATGGCATTACAGCTGCAGCACCAGCATTTTCCAGGCTTTTTCCTATATAATAATCACCATTTATATACGGTAGAACTATAAATCCCTCTTTGGCTAATATTTCTGTAGCCTTTATTGTTTCTAATCCATCTGGCATTAAATACTTGTTATCCCTAATAATTTCTATTTTAATCCAGTTTCCACAACCACTATCTCGTGCAATTCGGGCAATTTTAACAGCTTCTTCCCATGTTCTGGCTCCTGAGGTATTTGGTAGTAGCTGCATATTCTTCGGGATATAGTCCAGTAAAGATTTTACAGGATTATTTAAATCTATTCTTCTAAGAGCTAAAGTAATAATTTCAGATTTACTAGATTCACATACTTCGGATATTAACGAATCCCTTGAGTATTTCCCACTTCCCGTTAGAAGTCTTGAGTTGAATTTCTTCTCCCCAACAACAAATAAGTCAGACATTCAGCCACCTCCCACAAGAGAGAGAATTTCTAATTTATCCATATGTTTTATTATATGGGAATTATACTTTTCAAGAGGAATAACAATTTCGTTAATTTGAACAATAACATGTTTCTCATTTAAGTTATAATTTGAGAGAAGGTTAGAGACAGTTGATGAATCTTCTATAGATTTTAGATTTCCATTGACTATTATTTCCATTAAAACTCCTTAATCGGGGCTTTGAACAGTGGAAATCTTAAAACTTTTTTTCAAAAGTATATAAAATCTATAGAATAGAATTTATTTTAAGGCTTCCCTACGACAGTACTAACTGTATCAGGTTCAAAGGGTCAGATCTTATCTTCTCAGCCTTAGTGGCTCCCCTAGCAATAAATTTAAAATATATTTTTTATCTATTTTTTACAACTACTTTTTTACTTTTAAAAAATTATTTGCAAAATTTAAACCGGAAATTTCTCCTTCAATGAAATTATAAAGTGCTTTTTCTGATTTTAAACACTGTTTTAAAATATTTCCTCCATACGCGTATATGGAGTTCCCATTATATTTATTTATATAATAGAATCCATCCAGATAATTTTTTATACCACCGGAAAAAATGATATCCTTTGATGTATTAGAGTCCTGATTTAATATTTTTAGCATATCTTCATTGCTATTCCCTATACCTAATAGGGGTTTATACTTTGATCTATTTTTAATATTATTTCTTAAATATTCTATGTAAGTAAAATTAGTGCCACCATAACCGGCTGTATCCAATGCATCAATTGGTAATTTCAATAATTTTTGAATACTTTCAGGGCCAAACCCGCAACCAACTTCTTTAATAATAACTTTACAATTAAGCATGGGTAGTATTTCTTCTAATGTTGAAAGAGGAGAATATTTTAATCTGTCTCCATTTGGCTGAACCCATTCTTGAAGCGGATTTATATGGATAATTAATCCATACAAGTTTAAATCCTCCAATGCTAATTGTAATGTTTTAATATTTTCACTAACCCTAAGTTCTTCAAGTTGCGAAATTCCTATGTTTCCAAAAACTAAATTGTGATCAATATAATGGGAACCTATATAGTTTTTTCGATTATTATTCTCCAGAAACGGTCTAATAGAACCCAAACCAATAGGTAAATTAAATTCTTTTGCAATTTTTAGTAATCTATAATTGATTTCTCCTCCATATTTTGTTCCACCTGTTATGCTGGATATAAAAATTGGAGAATCAATTTCTTTACCCAAAAAAGTGACTTTTTTGACATTTTCTTGGTGACTATTTAGTAGTGGTTCATAATCAAATCTATTATCTTTGTTAAATTTTTTATAATTACTCTTTATAAAAAGTTTTATATGATCTTTTTTTCTTTTAATTGTACTCATAAAAACATTATAGTATGTTATTCTTAGATGAAAAATATTAAAGGAAGAATATATTGGAAGAAGTTGAAGGTATTTCAAGGCTAACAGAGGTTATGTATTTAACAAGAGATGCCGATGGTAAAATAGATAAGGTTTACGATGTAAACTATAACGAAATAAATAAAACAATGTTACATAAATCTTTTATGATTAGAGTTGAGTCAGATGGCTTTTTTTATAAAAATGACTTTATCAAAATGGATAATATTCTAGAAATTATGAAAAAAAGAGCATTAGGCTATCAGAGAAGAAGAAAAGGACATGATTTTAACTCAATAGCATAGGAAATGAAATGGATAATTTAAGTAAATACATAGAAAATCTACCTGTAATTCCAGAAGTTGCTGCAAAAATTATATCAAGTGCAGAGGATAATTTAGATCTATCTTTTCATGAACTCGAAGAGATAATAAAGATTGATGCTGCTATAACATCTAAAATTCTAAAAGTAGCTAACTCATCCCTTTATGCTAGACAAGCCGAGATAAAAAGTTTGGAAAAAGCAATAGCATTATTAGGCTTTAAAACTATCAAAAATTTAGTATTAATAATTTCTGCTACATCAGCATTTAAATCTGAAAGTAGTTCAAATTTCTTCAAAGAATTTTGGACAAATTCAGTTTTAACAGCCTTTTTTTCAAAAGAAATTGCTCTAACATTTTCAGATAAAAGAGTAGCTGACGATGTTTTTCTTGCAGGATTAATTCACAAGATAGGTCAAATTGCCCTATATAGAACAAACCCAGTTGTCTATGAAAAAATATTAAATAGTAGCAATCTTTTACTAATTAGCAATATAGATAATGCTGAATTAACAGCTTTTGGAATTGATCATAAAATTCTGGGATCTAACATATTAAAAGAGTGGTCTTTCCCTGATATATTTATTGATTGTACAAGGGAATATGGGTCTAATAATATACTTTCCAGATTTAAAAGAGAAATTATTATAATTACACTAGGAGATTTGATGTCTAAGGAAGTAATTTCTGGTGAGGAAATTTTTAATAGTAATTTTGACAAAACTCATTGGTTGGATTATTTGGGAATAACATTAAAGGGATTTAATGAGGAGAAACAAATAATAATTAATAGGGTTGAGAATAACAGTAGCTATAAAGAATTTAAATCCTTAGTTCTTTAAGGAGATAGTATTTTATGCATCCCAATATTAAAACCTAAAGTTCCTTGGATTGACCAATATTCTGGAGTAAAAGAGTCTGAAAATGAACTCGATCCATATAGTTTAAAAAATAGGGTTTTAAAGTTTTTTGTATAGTTTATCTCTATATCACCATCGGTTGTTAGACTAGAATCATTATCAATACCTAATTTATTTATATAAACACCACCACCAATCCTACCGGATAAACCAAGGACTCCATTATATGCGCCTATAAATGTTGAAGTTGTTCCTCCAATTTTTGAAACAAAAACATTAAGTGGTGTATAATAAACAATGGTATCCTGCTTTTCAGATGTTTCAAAAGATGTTGATAAGTAGATAATTTGTGAAGTCCATGGATCTGTTATTAGTGTTAATCCAAGAATAAAATCCTGCACAAACGTATAAAGCATATTATTTTTATCATTTGAAAAGCGGTTATCTAATTTACTATAGGTTCTAAATGAGAAACTTTTAAGTTTATTATAGTCTTTTAGAGGGAAATAACCTGTAACACTATATTCTTGAGCTAATGTTGTAATATCGATAATGTTATCGGGACTACTTTCTGGTAACTCTTTTAAAGATAATTGTCCTGTAACAGTAAAATTCTTAATTGTATTTGATAGATAAATAGATACATTAGGACTAAGAGTGTTTGAATTTAATAAATATTCATTATTAATAATGTCATTTGGAGAAGAAACATCAAATAAACTATTATATAGTGAAGCACCAATTGTAGGCTTAACTATTAAGTTATTATTAATTGTTATTTGGGAATTAACTAAAAAATCATCAATTCTATATTTTGACGGAGCTCCTACTTCATTCCATTTTGTAAAAGCATACGTATGACCAATCCATTGAGGTATTAACTTAAACCATGAAGATATATTCAACTCTGTGAAAAAGCTATCATTAAAATAGAATAGGTTAGGGTCTAATGTATAAGAAAGGGATCCATTATTATTTTCTGGGTGTTGAATAGAGAGGTTATTATGCATTACTAAAGCATTATTAAATGTTGTATCTACATTAAAAACACTCTCATAGCTATTTAATGCTTCTTTCCATTTACCTGTTAATTGTTGTAATCTACCTATATTAAATCTGGCCTGGGTGTTGTAAGGGTCTAAAGAAATAACTAAATTATACTGCTCTAATGCTTCCGGATATAACTCTTTTGATAGATAATAGTCCCCAATTTTCTGTCTAATTAAATATGTATTTTCTTCATTCTTGTAAATTGTTCTAACTAATTTTTTTTGTAAAATCTTTTTTTGTTCATTAAGATCTTTTGCTAAGTTTGAATTAATTCTAGAAATCAAAGTGTTATTATTATCAATCTCATTAATAATAACATAGACATTATCAAGAAAATCAGGAGAAATTTCTGTTTTTGAGATTTCAATATTATTAAAATCATTAATTAATTGATACTCGTCCCATAAAGCAGGGAAAGTTACTGATATTTCCATAATATTTTTTTCATCAATAGTTCCACTATTCCAAAGTGAATTTTGGTGCCTTAATAGCAAATTTGAGCTATCTTCAATGTCTAATAACTCATTACTATTAAATAGTTGGTATCTATGAAGAATGTAATTAGTATATGTAAAATTCTCGGGAAGTTGATTTACCTCTTCTAATTCTTTAATAAAATATTTATCATTAAAACTCCATTTTTTCGATTCTATAGTTTTTAAAAAGAAGTTTTCTTCTTCATACTCAGTTTGAAATAGAAGTAAATTTATTTCTCTAATACGAGAAAGTTTGTTAGAAGTTAATTCAATAGATTTGGTAACTTTTTTAATAGAATCAATAATTTTTTCAAGTTCAACCTTTGATTCTTCTAAATTTGTATTATTAATAATGGCTGTTCTGTATTTAATAACACCATTATATAACGCGTTTTTCTTACTGTTTAATATCTGTTTGTCCAAATTATTTTTAATATTTAGAATTTTGAGTTGATCATAAGTTAAATATAATTGATGGCTTTTAATGTCAAAATTTTGAATTTCACTATATAAATTTATTGTGATTATACTTTTATATTCAATAATTGCTTCATTAACTAATCCATTCCAAAATAGAGTTTGAACAAGATTCTCTCTTAGATCCAGATTCATTGGATCAAGGTTTATTTTATTTTTTAACTCGCTAATATAGTTCTTTCTGGCACTGTTTTCTTTACTGTTTTTATCTAAAACTTTTTGTAAATCATCGGATATATAAAAGGTTTCTTTTATTGTCTTTATAACATTATCAGCATTTAAAACTTCTCCTGTATCCCGAAAAAGCTTCTCTAATTTTAAATACAATTCTATATATTCAGGTGATTTCTCAATACTATTAGTATATAGATTGATGGCATAATCTGGGTATCCATTTACGCTATAAACATCTCCTAACGTATTAATTGTATTTATGTTTTGACTTGATTTTTTTTCTTGTTCCGATAGGATCTTTAATCCTGTTTCAATCTCTGAGTTCCATAAATATGTTAAAGCTAAATTTATTGATAATGAAATATTATTAGGGTAAACAATAAGTCCTCTGTTATATAACTCAATAGATTTATCATATAAACCTATCCAAGCAGCAATTTTTGCGGCTTCTTCCCAAATTTCTAGTGATTCCGGGTATAAATTTAGATATTTCTCATATTCTGATATACCACGTTCAGCTTCGCCATTCCATATTCTAGATTTTGCAATAAGTAATAATGCTTCTTTATTTCCAGGTTCATATTGAATAACCCTTGAAAACATTCTAATTGCACTTAGATAGTCACCAATTAAAACATAAATATTTCCTAAAGAGAAATAGTTAGTTAATATTTCAGGTGATTGTTTTATATTATTTTGATAAAAGGATATGCTTCTAAAGGAATTATCTATACTTCTATTTGTCAAATCTTTTGGAAAGATCTCTGGTGTTTCTCCAACCTGTTTTTCATCACCTTTAAAAAGAAAAAAACTATCCATATAAAAATAATATTTACCATCAAATTTCCTTTTTTCAGAAACTTCTATTCGTATATTATGATACCCTTTAGTTAGTTTGTATTCACCACTTCTGTTCCAATAAAAACCGGGAGCATAGTTTTCTACAACATTAATATCTTCCCTATATTTTTTTTCTTCAATATCATCAATTTTAATAGTAAATGGTGATGAATAAGATGGATATACATCATCTATAGGTCCTGGTGGTGTTCCCGAATACCAGAATGAGTATAAACCTTCTTCTTCAACATAGATTACATATTCAGAAAAAAAAGGGGTTTGATTGTAATTACTCTGATATGTATTTAGTTGAAGAGTTTTTTTCCCTGATGCACTGTAATTCAGAGTTGGAGTAGTTGCAAAATTTGTAACTAATGCATCCTCCGCTTCATGATAAATTAAATTATTGTTTGAACTGGGTAATATAGGTATTATTTTATTTTGGGAAAATATAGAAATACTATTGAATAAAATAAATAAAAAAAATAGTTGTAATTTGCTTAATAAATATTTATTCACTAAAAAA
>JAFGYD010000186.1 GCA_016936295.1 Spirochaetales bacterium
AAGAATTGATAAATATTACTATTTGTTTTGAGGATAAATGAAAACTCTAGACTTACTTGATGAGAAGGCTTCAATAAATAAGACCATCCTATTATTAGCATGGCCTACTATAGTTAAACAGATTTTATTAATGTGTGTAAATGATACTGCTATGGTAGGGCCTCTAGGAGCTATAGCTACTTCAGCGGTTTCTCTGAATGTTTCTGTTCTTTTATTAGTTAATGGTTTTTTAATGGCATTAGCTATAGGCTATATTGTTATTATAGCTAATAATATTGAATCTGAGAATTATGAAAAATCTAGGATGGTGGTTAATCAAGGGATTATGATTGCTTTATTAGCTGGGGTTGTTATTTTTGTTATAATGCTTTTTTTAGGATCCAATATTCCATATATTCTTGGTGCTGACGTATCTATAGTAAAGGATTCTCAAGAATATATTAAATTTCTAACTATAGTTTTTATTCCTCAAGGATTAATGATTATGTCTAACGGGATTTTTAGAGCTTCAGGTGATACTAAAACTCCTTTCTTAGTTAATATATTAAATAATATTATTAATGTAGTTTTAACTTTATGTTTATTTTTCCATCAAATGAAGTTTCTATATTAGGATTATCTTTTACTCTAAGAGGATCTAATCTAGGTGTTAAAGGTGCTGCTATAGCAACTTGTATTGCCATTGTTACTAGCCTTGGTGTTAAAGCATTAGAGTCTCATTATCTAGCTATACAAGCAGAATCTATTACTTATATTCCAACCTTTGGGTTTGCTACAGTAGCAACTACTTTAATTGCTCAAGCTATTGGTGCTAAGAAAATTAATTTAGCTAAAAAGTATGCAAGAAACTCTCTTATTATGGGGACTCATGTTATGAGTATAGTAGGTTTATTTCTCTTTATATTTGCTCATGGTCTTGTAAGTTTCTTTTCTAATAATGTTGAAGTTATTGAATCTGATATTCAGTTACTTAGAATTGTAGTTATTTTTGAGCCTTTCTTCGGATGATCTATGATGGTATTTGGTATCTTAAGAGGTTCTGGAGATTCAAAAAGACTTTTTATTATTACTCTTATTGATATGTGGATTATAAGGCTACCTACCATTAGCTTATTTAGTAGTTAATTATACTAGTTATGGTTTAAATGGAGCTTGGACTGTAATGACTTTTGATCTTATTGTCAGAGGTGTTATTAGCTTTATAATTTATAGGCAAGGAAAGTTCTTTAATAATAAGAATGATTTTTAATACTATTTATGTTGTTAAATAGAATATAGTGTTAAAAAACCCCTTTAGTTATTAACTGAAGGGGAAGATTGATAATATTTTTGGAGTTTAGATTATATTAAACTCTAAATTTCATAAGATAAAAGTTGTTTAGATTGATTTGTTCAAGTTTATCAAATCCATATTGTTGTAAATGCTGTTCTAAGGTTTTAGGATCAATTCTTTTTTCAAAAGGTGGTCCAAAAAATGTTCTTTCTTTTTTGCATTCTAATATTACAATCTCTCCTTTATCTTTCATTATTCTTGTTAATTCTGAGAAAAATTTACTATGAGTATCAAAAATATTTGTGGCATGTAATACTGTAGCAATTAAGCATTTATCTATAGAATTGGTTTCAATATTAATATCTTTGTTAATATCTGAATATTTAGTTGTTAGATTATCTATTTTTAATAATTTAGCAGTTTTCTCTAGGTCTAATAATAAATCTTTGTTGATATCTATAGCAAATATTTGTTTTAATTTTGTGCTGATTGTAGCTGCATAAAGTGAATAATCTCCAACACCACATCCTAAATCTAAAAAGGTTTCTCCTTTTTGAAGATTTAATGTTTTAAATATTGCTTCTTTGTGTTCCTCGGTAAAGCTTGTAGGTTTGTGGCATTTATTATTATGTAGTTTTGAGTTAATATGATTGTTCATATTTATTTTCCTCCTTTATAAATAGTATAGGAATGATTCAATCTTGATTTGATCATTTTCATTATTGGTGCCATCGAATGTCAAGTTTAATATTGGTTTATTTAATTCTTTATCAAAATTGTTTTGTAGCATACTTAGAACTATTGCTGTATTTTCATACATTGAATTTACACTTATTATTCCATCAATGTTATTTGATGTAGTTTTTTGTTTTGCTGTTCTATATCTTCCATTTCCTCCAGCATAATATTTAACACTATTATTAGCATCTTCAATTAATGTATTAAATCTTGCTTCAAAAGGACTATGGTTTTTTAATGTTCTAGATATTAAGTTTATATTAGCTAAAAAGTTATCAATTTTTTCTTTTATTTGCTTTGTTTGAATATTTTTATTTTGATTATAGTAGTCAAACCAATACATAAGCATTGTTTCACTTATAGGTGAATAAATTATATTATATCTTTTATCTTCAAGTTCTTTTAGGGTGTTATTGTTAAGTATAGAATCATAGAGAATACTAGTTTCTCCAGTTACAAGTATATTCTTTTTATATTTAATTTTATTTTTTTCTTCAATTGAGCATCTTGCTATTTGGATTAGGTAATCTATTGTTAGTAAATCATTTTTGATATATTCAATAATTAGATTTAAATATGGCTCTCTGTAGAATTTAGGAGCATTAAGGATTATATCTCCTGCAATTAAACATAAGGTAATATCACTAAACTTATGATTATTTAATAATAAGGTATCTTCAATAAATGGAGATATTACGTCAATGCTATTATAACCTTCCTCATCTAGTTTCTCTCTTATTATTCTACTATATTGTCCGTTTGTTTCAGCTCCTTCATTTTGTGGATAGAATAGGGTAGTTTTGTCTATTTTGTCTTTATCTATATTCTTAACTGAAGTCATGAAATTACCTAATAATGCAGTTAGAGAAAAATATTCTTCTGTTACTGTATATTGTCTTCCTTCTTCAATTGATTGTTTTGTTGTTGGGTTAATAATGTTAATTTTGAAACCATATTTAGTACTCATTTCTTTAAAAAGAATGGAATATGGATAGATATTCACAATATTTATTTCCTTAGTTTTATCTATATCATTTATTGAAGTAATTATTTGAGTAGGTTGATGCTTTATTTGTTTAATATATTCATCTATTTCAAGTATCCTTTGTGGTTTTATATTTTTAATGCTATTAATAAAGGCTTCAACTCTTGTAATTATTCCAACATTAGATGAATGTTCATCTACTTCAATATGTAAATATGGTTTGTTTTGCATCTCTTCTTTAAAGTAATGCGATAATATTGAATCAGGGCCACATCCATGGTGAGTTAGTAATATAGCATAAAAATTAGGATGTTTTTTCACTAGTTTAGTTGGTTCTAATATATGTTGCCCAAATGGCCAATACATATTAGGGTGTTCGGCTGAAATATCAACTTCTGGTAAATCATAAAAAGGTAGAACTTTATATCCCAGTTTTTCTAATTTTTCAGGGATTCCCATATTAAGCATTGGATCAGCTACTCCATAGATTTTGGAAATTATTACAAAAACTTTTTCATTTTCTTTTAATTTGCTCATTTCTCCTTTGCTATTTTCTTCTAATCTTTTTTCAAATTCATATGCAGCTTCTAAGCCTTGTTTTAGAGCATGTTTTATTTCTTTTGGAGATCTGTTTAAGTTCCTTCCCATTTTCAAAAAGCTTTCTTGCATAGCTTGTGGACCTAAATGGAATGTCATTGTAGGGGCTAGTAATTCTATTCCTTTTTTATCTAAGTCCATTGATATATTCATTATTTTAAATGCTAATTGCATAAATGAGCATCCATAGTTTTTTCTACTTTGAGAACCTGGATGATCTACAGAAACAAGATTTGGAAAAAATATATAATCAACTTTCTTTTCCATTAATTCAGCGACATGCCCTGTAATTAATTTAATTGGATAGCAAGTTTCTTCCATTGCATATTGTTGTCCAAGGGCTATGGTATTTTCGTTTGTTGGATTAGAAAGTATTACATTATATCCTAAGGTTGTAAAGATTTTATTAAACATAGAGAACATTCCAAAAGTAAATAAAGCTCTTGGTATTCCAACTGTTTTTTTATTTGTTTTTTCAGCTTTATAGTTATCAAATATTATGTTTTCAACTCTTTTACTGAAGGTATCACTTTTGTCTTCTATGATATTCTTTTTCTTAAGGATAATGTCTTTATGGATTTCAAAATCAAGTCCTTTAAATAATGATTTTTGATTAGTACTTTCTTCTTTAGCAATGAGAGCTACACCTAAAGCTCCTGTTACACTAAAGAATTTAGGTACTATTATCTCTTTTTTAGTTATTGCTTTAAAGGCATTAATAACACCTTGGTTATTTGCAACTCCTCCTTGGAAGAATATTTTATTTCCTATTTTTTTCTTTCCAACAACTCTATCGATATAGTTTTTAACAATTGAATAACAAAGCCCTGATACTATGTTTTCAAGTTTTGCTCCATCAGCAAGGGCAGATGATATATTGCTTTCTATAAATACTGTACACCTTTCTCCAAGGTTGATTGGATTATCACTTTTTAGAGCTATATCTCCAAAAGTATTAATAGGGATATTAAATTTTTTTGCTTGTTCTTCTATAAAGGATCCTGTTCCAGCAGCACATATTTTGTTCATTTGGAAATCTACAATTGAACCATCCTTTATGCTTATGAATTTTGAATCTTGGCCTCCAATTTCAAATATTGTATCTACATCTTTATCTAGTGCTACTGCAGCTCTTCCTTGAGCTGTAATTTCATCCTTAATTACATCAGCTCCTATATTCTCTGCAATTAGATATCTTGCTGACCCTGTTGTACCTACTCTTTTAATATTTAAATTATGATTATATTTATTAGAAAGTTCTTCAAACCCTTTTTTTACAGCACGTAAAGGGTCTCCCAATGTTCTTAAGTATCTAAAATCTATAACAACATTGCTTTCATCTATTAATACTAGATTTGTACTTGTTGAACCAATATCAATACCAAGATAACAATCAATTTTTTGATTTTGGTTAACTCTTTTACATATATGTTTGAATAAGCTTTCATTATTTCCAAATTGCATTAATGTTGGATAATTAGATTTTAACATTGAGCTATTTTTATGTTTTGTAAGAACTATTATTTCATCAAGATTAATTGTTGTTTTATTTGTTTGTGCTATTGTAGCAGCTCCTATTGCTCCTTGAAGTCCAATTGTTTTTGAAATTATTAAATCTTTATCTTCTAATTTCAAAACATCTTTTATTGCTTTTATTATTCCATCGTTATAAGCAACACCACCAGAGAAAAATATTGGTTTATTTATAGGATGTTTTTTTATTACTGTTCCTTTGTAGTTTCTAATTAAGGAATATGCGAGCCCTAATAAAATATCTTCAACACTAACTCCTTCTTGTTGATGATGAGTAATATCACTCTTAGCAAATACACTACATCTTCCTGCAATTCTTGGTATTGATTTAGCTTCTTTGATTAGATTTGAATAATCAGATATATTTAAATTTAATCTAGACATTTGTTCTTCTAAAAAGGATCCTGTTCCTGATGAACAATTAGAGTTAATTGAAATTTCTAAATTAGACTTTCTATCAGTATTAATTCCTGTTATATATTTAGCACTTTCTCCTCCAATATCAATAATGGATCTAATATTGCTATTTTCTAATTTACTTCCTTCAATTATTGATGTTACATCGTTAATATATGAAATTTCTTTACTATTTTCTAAGTATGAGCATCCACTTCCTGTTACAGCTCCAAACTTAATTTCTTTGATATTATATTTTGTATTTATCTCTTCAATTAATGCTATTAGGTTATCTTTGATTTTACCTTTATGAAGTTTGTATTTATAATATATGAGTTCTTTTTTTTCATTTATTAAAACAGCTTTAATTGATGAATAACCAATGTCTATACCGATAGTATACATGTTTCCTCCTAAGTTAATTTGTCAAATTAACTTTCTTAAATATTTACTTTTTGCATGTTTTATAACACAATAAATTGTAATAAAGAGTATCCTTGGATACTAAATATAAAAAATAAAGGAAAAATATTAGATGAAACAAACATTTTTATGTTTAAAGCAATGTTCATTATTTGCTGGTATTGATTTTGATGATATTGAAACTTATTTTTCATCGATTAATTATAATATAAAGAAATACAATGCAAATGATGTTTGTGTTTCAACTATTGATATATCAGATAGATTAGGTATTATAATTGAAGGGCTTGTTGATATAGAGAAGTGTTTCCCAAATGGAAAGATGATTTTAATTGAAAGAAAGAGGCCTTCTCAAATTATTGGAGAAGCATCAATTTTTTCTCAATATGAAACTTATACTAAAAGTGCTATTGCTTCGAAAAAATCTACTATTTTATATATTACTAAAGTTAATTTAATGAGGTTGTTTGAAAAGAATAATAAGATTATGTTGAATTATTTAGAGTATATTTCTAATTCAGCTTTGTTTTTAGAATATAAGATTGGGTTATTATCTTTAAAATCAATTAAGGGAAAAATATCTGGGTATTTATTACATTCTCTTCAATATGAAAAAAATCTTATAGTTAGTAATAATATACTAAAACTTCCTTTTTCAAAAAAAGAATGGGCGGAATTTATGGATGTATCTAGGACTTCTTTATCTCGAGAATTAAAAGTATTAGAATTAGATGGTATTTTATCTTTTGAAAAAAGGTTTATTGTTATAAATGATATAAACAGGTTAAAAGAAATTATTTATCAGTAATTTTTTGGGGTTTGTACTAATGTTAAATATTTTACGTGTACTAGATTATAGGTAATAAATAAAAAATAAAAAGTTGTTGTTTAACTCAATTAGTCATAAACAACAACTCTTGTACTATGTTATTCTTTTAAAATATTATTTTACTTGACCGTATTTATTTGCTACATGGTATTGCATTGCTTTTATATTTTCTTTACATATCCCAACTGGATTTTCCCCAGTTGATTCAATTAAAGTCAATATTTGAGCTGTAACTTCTAATGCGGTAGATTCTCTGAAAGCCTCATCCATATCTGTACCAACACATACTGCTCCATGAGAATAAATGATACAAGAATTAGATTTATCTCCTAAAGTTTTTACAATTTCATCTCTTAATTCTAAAGATCCAAGAAGTGCATAGTTTGTACATTTACATGTATCTCCTAGCATTTAAGTACTTATCGTTGATACAATAATGCTCAATTTTAATTTCTTTTAATGTAAGTAATTAAGAAATATCTGTTTTTGTATAAGGCTAATTTAATATGTTTTTAAGGCATCTATGGGTAATTGTGTAAAAATTAATATATTGGTAAGTATGATGTTTGGTTATTTTTTTACTGTATTTTTTAATTTGTCTAGTTATTTAACTAGACTTGGTCTTAGTTTAACTTCATCGGATTGGATAAAGTTTAAACCAATTTTTTTATGATTGATAATCCATATATTATTTCAAAGATTCCGGTTGGAGTATTATCTCCTAACTTTTCTCTTTTGTAAGAATTAATATTATCCATTCATTAAATTTGTTTTTTCTTGATTCATGTAATTTAATAATTAGTGTTTTGGAATTAATCTAAGTATTTTATGATTTATCTCACATGATGTTTTTTTATGTTACCCATTACATAAAACTTATTGGAACTTGCTATAGTCTCATAAAAAAAATGGAAGAACTTATTTGCGTTAGTAATTGCTCTATAGCGTTTGCAATATTTACTGCAACTAATTAACCTTAAGAAAAAATAGTAGGGGTTGCATTAGATAATTCAATTGATAAAACTTTTTTTCTTTGAAGATTTGATTTAATTTCTTTATCTCTAAATCGTGTAATTATACCTGCTCTTCAATAGACTTTACTTCATTCGCTGGT
>JAFGYD010000187.1 GCA_016936295.1 Spirochaetales bacterium
CAGGATTCCCCACTAGAGGAATCCATGTTAAATGTTTACAAGAAGATTTACTATACAGTTCAATTAATCCAGCAAACATTAAAAGAGATATAATTATATTAAATACTCTTGCAATTGATTAGTTATTTTTTCAGATACTGCTACTCTAATTTCTACACCACCATCGTGATATTTTTCTTCTAGAACATTTCCCTCTCGTCTTAAAAGAGCAACAATATCCCATCTAT
The DNA here is from genome assembly GCA_016936295.1 of Spirochaetales bacterium. Taxonomy (GTDB): domain Bacteria; phylum Spirochaetota; class Spirochaetia; order DSM-2461; family DSM-2461; genus Thiospirochaeta. Next base: position 228 of record JAFGYD010000187.1, read on the forward strand.
CTGCAGGAATAAGCACATTTATCTCTTTACTAAGGTTTTGTAGAACTTGTGCTATTGTTTCCTGTAGAGCATCGACACCTTGACCTGTATAGGTTGAAATTTGTACACAGTTCGGGAATTTTAATATATTTAGTTCTTCTTCAGAGTCTTTTTTTAATGCATCAATTTTATTAAGAACTGTAATTATCTTTTTATCTTTAATACCAAGATCTTCTAAAACCTCAAGTGTTACATTGTGATGATGCATTACATTAGGGTTTGTAATATCTAACACATGAATTATAAAATCTGCAAAAGCCGCCTCTTCTAGGGTTGATTTAAAGGCATCTACTAAGTCATGGGGGAGTTTTCTTATAAAACCTACAGTATCGGTTAAAATAAATTCCCGCCCTCCAGGTAGTGCTATTTTTCTTGATGTTGGGTCCAGTGTAGCAAACAGTTTATCCTCGGCTAATACATCACTTCCTGTTAAGAAATTTAACAGAGAAGACTTCCCGGCATTTGTATATCCAACTATGGCTGCCGAAGGAACAGGCCTGTCAGCTCTTTTTTTCCTCATTAATGATCTTGTTTTCTGAACCTCTTTAATCTCTTTTTTTAGAGAGGTTATATATTTCAAGACCATTCGCTTATCACTTTCTAGTTGGGTTTCCCCTTTACCTCTATTCCCCTTTGCTCCACCTCTCTGACGGGATAAGTGGGTCCATGCCCTTGTTAAACGGGGTAATGAATATTCCAGTCTTGCTAATTGAACCTGAAGTGTGGCTTCTTTGGTACTCGCTCTATCTGCAAATATATCAAGTATTACTTCTTGTCTATCAATAACAGTAACTATAGCCTGTTCTTCAATATTTCTTTGCTGCCGGGGAGAGAGTTCAGCATCAAAAATAATAAGATCCGCTCCAGCTCTTTTAGCTTTCTCTACAATTTCGTCCAGTTTCCCAGATCCTATGAAAAGTTTTGGATTTTTCTCCCTAATTACTGCAATTTCAGTATCTACAACATTAATTCCCATTGTATCAACCAGAGATTTTAACTCTTCGAGATGCTCGTTCGCATCATATTCACTTTCGCCCTGTTCTCTAATACCAACGAGAAAAGCAGCTTCACATTTTGTAGATAGAATATCTCCACTATCCATAAGATCTAATTCATTACTCATATTTATATAATATTCTATTCCCGACTTAATATAAAGATATTTCTATTGACAATTATCTCATGTTTAGATAATTTTATATTGATAATAAATTATAGATAAAATTCTATAGTATGGAGGGAGTAAAATGAAAAAGATAGAAGAACTGGATCTTATTCTTGAAAATGTTAGCGCGGCACAAAAAAAATATGGTAGTTATAGCCAAGCTCAAGTTGATGAAATTTTTCGGGTAGCTTCCATTAAAGCTAATGAGCATAGAATCTCACTGGCAAAACTGGCAGCAACCGAGACAGGTATGGGAATTATGGAAGATAAAGTTATTAAGAACCATTTTGCTTCTGAATTTATTTTTCATCAGTATAAAGATAGTAAAACATGTGGAATTATAGAGGAAGATAAAGTTCACGGAATTAAAAAAATAGCTGAACCTTACGGTGTTATTGCTGCAATTATTCCAACAACAAATCCTACTTCAACTGCTATTTTTAAGTGTTTAATCGCTTTAAAAACTAGAAATGCAGTTGTTATCTCTCCACATCCAAGAGCAAAGGACGCGACAATTGCTGCTGCAAAAATCATAAGAGATGCCGCTATTGAAGCCGGTGCTCCACAAGATATAATAGGTTGGATCTCGGAGCCATCAATGGAGCTTTCTGCACACTTAATGTCACATCCCAAAATAAACCTTATTTTAGCAACAGGTGGACCGGGAATGGTAAAAGCTGCCTACTCTTCAGGGAAACCTGCAATTGGTGTTGGTGCTGGTAATACCCCTGCTGTTATTGATGAAACAGCTGATGTAGAAATGGCTGTATCTTCTATTTTAGTAAGTAAAACTTTTGATAATGGTGTTATCTGTGCATCTGAACAGTCGGTTATTGTACATAAAGATTTATATAAAAGAGTTAAAGATGAGTTTCAAAAAAGAGGTGCTCATATTTTAACAAAAGAGGAAAAAGATAAAGTTGCAAAAATTATCCTTAATGAAAAAGGTGCAATAAACTCGGCTATAGTAGGTCAATCAGCCTTTAATATCGCTAAGTTAGCTGGAATTAAGGTTGACGAAAAAGCAAAAGTTCTAATTGGCGAGGTTACAAAAACAGATCATTCTGAACCATTTGCCCATGAAAAACTCTCACCGGTTTTAGCTATGTATTCAGGTAAGGACTTCGATGAAATAGTAGATAAAGGTAGAATTTTAGTAGAGTTAGGTGGTTTTGGACATACTTCTGTTCTTTATACCAGTCCTGGAAATAACGATAGAATCAATATTTTTGGTAATATAATGAAAACCGGACGTATTTTAATAAATACTCCTGCTTCTCAAGGAGCAATAGGGGATTTATATAACTTTAAACTTGCACCATCGCTAACTTTAGGTTGTGGTTCCTGGGGAGGAAACTCAGTTAGTGAAAATGTTGGAGTAAAGCACTTACTTAATATAAAAACCGTTGCCGAAAGGAGAGAAAACATGCTTTGGTTTAAAATTCCACCAAAAATATATCATAAGCCAGGTTGTATGCCTTTAGCATTAACTGAGTTAAAAGGTAAAAAAAGGGCATTTATTGTTACCGATGAAGCGTTGTATAAACTTGGTTATGTTGAACAGGTTACAACGGTTTTAGACTCTCTTGGAATTGATAATGAAGTATTTTTCGATGTTGAACCAGACCCAACTATGTTTATGGTTAATAAGGGGCTGGAGAGAATTAATTCTTATAAACCTGACACAATTATAGCTCTAGGAGGTGGTTCTCCAATGGATGCCGCAAAAATTATGTGGCTATTATATGAACACCCGGAAGTAAAATTTGAAGGTTTGGCTCTAAGATTTATGGATATAGAGAAGAGAATTTATACCTTTCCTGAAATGGGGAAAAAAGCAAATATGGTTGCTATACCTACAACTTCTGGTACAGGTTCAGAGGTAACTCCATTTGCTGTTGTTACAGATGAGAAAACAGGAATGAAATATCCTATAGCAGACTACGCTCTTACTCCAAATATTGCAATTATTGATTCACAGTTAGTTGAATCTATGCCTAAAGGATTAACAGCGGCTTCCGGTATTGATGCCGTAACCCACTCCCTTGAAGCATTTGCATCAATTATGTCTACAGATTATACAAACGGAATAGCATTGGAGTCTTTAAGAATTTTATTTAAATATCTTCCTGATGCATATAATAATGGCGCAAGTGATAAAAAAGCAAGAGAAAGGGTACACAATGCTTCTGCAATGGCAGGTATGGCATTTAGTAACGCATTTTTAGGTATTTGTCACTCCTTGGCACATAAATTAGGAGCAGCATTCCACATTCCACATGGTATTGCAAATGCAATACTTATTAACCATGTTATTAAGTTTAATGCAACAGAAGTTCCAACTAAACAGGGAGTATTCTCTCAATATACACACCCTACAGCAAAATCCAGATATGCTAAAATTGCTAATTATTTAGATCTAGGAGGAAAGAGTGTTGATGAGAAAATTGATAATTTACTTGAAGCGTTAACAAAACTTAAAAAAGAGTTAAATATTCCTGAAACAATAAAGGATTTTGGAGTAGACGAGAAGGAGTTCCTTGCAAGAGTAGATCTCTTATCCGAAGAGGCATTCGATGACCAGTGTACTGGAGCAAACCCAAGATTCCCACTAATTTCAGAGCTTAAAGAGATATATTTAAACGCCTATTACGGGAAGTAACTTTTAATTAAAAGGGGCATTTATCTTGCCCCTTTATTACTATACATAATTTGGTTTTTTAGGTTAGAATAGATTAATGATTCGGAAATTTTATTTCTTTATACTACCCATTGTTTTCTTAACTAATCTGTGGGGTATAAATGAAAATATATACTCTGCGGGTGAGAGTACCCAAGAGACATTAGCTCATCTACTATCCAGTGGAAACAGATCTTTAGGACAAGAACTTGTAAATGAATTTGCCCAAATTTATATTGAAGAAGCTAAAAAAGAGGGTATTAACTGGGATATTGCATTTTCCCAAATGTGCTTGGAAACAGGATTTTTAAAATTTGGTGGTTTAGTTATTTCCGAACAAAATAATTTTTGCGGACTCGGTTCTTTTGATAATAAGCAAGGAGCATCTTTCCCCACAATCAGGGAAGGGGTTAGAGCCCATATTCAACATTTAAAAGCATACTCATCAACAGATAAACTAAATGGAGATTTAATAGATCCCAGATTTCACTATGTTCAAAGAGGTTCTGCAACAACAATTCATCAGTTAGCAGGGAAATGGGCAGAAGATCCAAAGTATGGAAAGAAAATTCTCTCCTTACTAAAAAGAGTTGATTTAATAGAGAGAACTAATCTTGTATTAAATGCCAGTGCACCAACAGGTTTTGAAGCTCCAGTAAAAAATAAAACAGAAGACTTAATACCAGAGCCACAAGAGAGTGGCTGGTTAAGATAGACTATTTCTTTAAATCTGTATAAAAAAATGTACCAAGTATAGCTGTTATAGGTGCAACTATTACCAATCCAAAACTCCCAACAACAGTATGTAGGATTTCCGCAGAGATATATTGAAGATTTATCATATTATCAAATGGAATTCCCTGGGATATAAAAATCATTAGTAGAGTAGAAAATCCTCCGGAATAAGCTAGAAGAAGTGTTGTTGTCATTGTTCCTGTAACTGCCCGGCCAACTGTCAGACCAGAAAAGAGTAGTTCATGGAATCTAACCCTAGGTTGATTTTGTTTTATTTCAAACATTGCAGCGGAAATATCCATTGCTATATCCATAACAGCTCCGGAAGATGAAATAAATATCCCCGAAAGAAAAATAGCTGATAAATCTATGTTTCCAAAACCTGAATAAAGCAGACTTTCTGCAAATGGTTTAATTTCCCCCGGGATTCTAAAGAAATGGCCAAAAATAAGTGAAAGCACACAGGTAATAGCCACCCCTGATATTGCACCTAAAAATGCAACCATTCCTTTTTTGTTTAAACCTCCAATTAGAAATATTATTACAAATGTAAGAACAGCAGTAATACCTAAAGAGAGTAAAATAGGATTTATTCCCAGTAAATATCCAGGTAAGAGTATTTTCCAGATAGCACCTGCAGTAAAGAAAAAGGATAATACTGCTTTAATTCCAGTTAATCCTGCGTATACAATTAGAAATACAACAAAAACAATTAAAAGGACTCTAATATAATCAATTCTGTAAATATCTATAATCTGAAAATTTTTAGTCCCATCTGTTTTAACTTCCACATTAGCCAAAACAGTATCCCCGACTTTATAAACTCTATCAAACTCGAGTTTACCCATAAACCGATTAATGCTATTAAAGGTTTCATTTTTAAACTCTTTACTAATAACTTTAGCATCTATGTACTGCTGACCTGTTCTAATAAGACCAATTGGCCTAGTCAATGAATCATCAACTGATGTTATTACAGCTTTTACAGAGATCATTTTGTTATTTTTTGCTTTTTCAAATGATGAGGGAATAAAAAAAACTAAAATACTAGCAATTACAATTGCTAGTATAAAAATTAGTTCTCTTTTAGGTAGTTCCTGTAATTCACCATATTCCAAAAAAATACGTTTATTCAAGATTCAATCCTAATGTTAGTTTTAGTTAATTAGTTCTACTAATTTTTTGTTAATTTCTGTGTTATCGTAGTAACCGTTAAAGTTAGAGCTACCAACACCGTAAGCATAAACTGGAACAGGAGTCCCTGTGTGCGAGTATGTTGTCCATCCAATACCTGCTTTTTGGTTTAAAATATGGGTAACTTTTACAGTATATGGTTCATAAGATCCATATGAAATATAATACTCCTCATTTTTGTTCCTTGAATCTTTAGGAGTTTTTGATTGCATAAAAGCCTCTTCCAATTGCTCTAACTCGTAAGCTGATAGTTGTAATCCATTTGATGATTCATTTTTAGTAAGTCCAAAATTAGCTTCTGTTAAATTAAATATTTCATCGAATGTAAGTTCAGGATTTTTAGATAATTCACTTTTTAACACTTCATCAAACTTAACATATGACATTTTTTGGTATTGTAGTTTCTCAAAAAATGAGTCATATTTTGTTCCAGAGAATCCAATAGTCATCCCACCAGTTTCATGGTCTCCAGTAACAACAATTAATGTATCTTCTGGGTGTTTATTTGCAAAATCAATAGCTTTTTGAACAGCATCGTTAAATGCAAATACATCTTGAATTGCTGCCATTGCATCGTTTGCATGACAAGCCCAGTCAATTTTTCCACCTTCAATAGCCATGAAAAATCCATTATCATTATCTAGTAGCTCAATACCTTTTTGTGTAAAATCTGCTAATGAAAGTTGATTCTCTTTTCTATCAATTTCGTATAATAGTGCTTGACCATCTGCTGGAGCTTCGGTAACTGCCCAAACTTTTTGACCTTCAACCGGTTTTAATCCCATAACATCTGCATAAGTATTAACTACTTTATATCCGTTTTTCTTGGCATAATCAAAGATATTACCAGGTTTATTCTCTAATTTACTTTTTTTCCCTTCTGGATCTGCTAGACTTCCACCACCAAAATAGTCGAATCCACTCTCTGCTAACTGCATACCAATTTCGTAGTACATTCCCCTTGAAGGAACATTTGCATAAAATACAGCTGGTGTAGCATGATCGATTGAAACACTTGTTACAACACCTACTTTCATTCCCTTATCTTTAGCAATTTTAGCAATAGATTTATAAGATACTTCCTTTTTTTCATCCATTGAAATTACACCTGCTAATGTTTTATGACCTGTAGCAATTGAGGTTCCTGTTGAAGCTGAATCAGGAATGAATGAACTTGAGTCGTGTGTTGTTACTATCCCCTGAACTGGGAATTTAGTAAAAGAAAGTGCTCTTGGTGCATCAGGATACTCTCCACCCTTCATAGCTCCTTCGTATATTTCTGCACTTCCAACTTGAGGTAATGCCATTCCATCACCTATAAAAACAAAAACATATTTAGGTAATTCCATTTGTGAAGAAGCTAAATCCCCTTTAGATTCTGAACCGCTTTTTTCCTTATTTGCATTTGCAAATGTTGCTGTTGTTACTGTTAAAAGAACTAGTAAGCATAACAAAAATTTTTTATTCATCATTTTCTCCATCTGTTTTAAAAGAATGATTTAAAAATAGATGGAGTAAGTTATAAGATAATGTTTTTTCTGTTAAGAATAGGTTAATTAAAAATTTATTTTACAAATTCATTTCTTTTTTGAAGTAGAACCATATCCATTAATACAATTGCAGTCATTGCCTCAATAACAGGAACTATTCTTGGACAGATGCACGGGTCATGTCTTCCATGGGTTACCAGTGTAGTTTCGTTGTTATTTATGTCCATAGTTTTTTGTTCTATACTAATTGAAGGTGTAGGTTTTATTGCTGCTCTAAAAACAATATCCTGTCCACTGGATATTCCTGCAATAATACCACCCGCATTATTTGATAGAAATCCATTTTTATCCCTTTCGTCATTCTGCTCTTTACCTGTCATTTTTGCAGCAGCAAAACCTGAGCCGATTTCAAATCCCTTTACAGTACCTAAAGAAAATATTGCTTTTGCCAGTTCTGCATCTAGTTTATCAAATACCGGTTCACCAAGCCCTGGTGGAAGGTTTGTTATTCTGCACTCAACAATTCCTCCCATACTGTTATGTTCCTTCATTAGCTCGTGTAGTTTCACCATCATTTTTTCTGCAGCAACCGGATCACAGGCTCTCATGGGATTTTTTTCAATCTCTTCTCTTATATACTGGGTACACTCAATACCACCAGCTTCTTTTGTATATGCTTGGATCTCTACGCCCATTGTTTGAAGTAGTTGTTTGGCTACAGCACCTGCCGCAGTTCTTGCTGCTGTTTCTCTACCTGATGAACGACCACCTCCACGCCAATCCCGGTGTCCATTATATTTTTTGAAATATGTCCAGTCTCCATGACCAGGTCTGAATTTTTCTACAATGTCCCCATAATCCTGGCTCCGGGTATTTCCGTTAAAAAGTACTAAGGTTAAGGGAGTTCCAGTTGTTTTCCCCTGGAAAAAACCAGAAAGACACTTTATTGTATCACTCTCTTTTCTTGGGGTTGTGGCATCGGATTGTCCAGGTTTTCTTCTATCCATCTCTAGCTGTATTTTTTCCAGTGAAAGTTCAAACCCAGCAGGTACACCATCTATTACTACACCTAGTGCCTCTCCATGGGATTCACCAAATGTTGTTATTTTAAAAATTTTTCCATAATTACTTCCAGGCATCTACTGCTCCTTTGTATAAGTTAATATTTCATCTACAATGTCGTTAGGGGATTTATTACTACCATTAATCTCTATTTTTGCAATCTTTTTATATAGGAGAGATCTTCTTTCATATAGTTCATAGAATTCTGTTTCGGGATCTTCACTTTTTAAAAATGCAGGAACACCATTTCTAATAATTCTAGAGTACAAAGTCTCGGGTGGTGTATTAATAAATATAATATTTGACAGACTTTTTAAAAGTTCATAAGCTCTACTATTTTCACAAATCCCTCCACCTGTGGCACAAATATAGTTTGAGCCTGAAGTTAAAAGATTTTTTAGAGCTTTAAATTCTTCATTTAAAAATTCATCTCTTCCATATTTTATATAGAATTCTCTTACAGGATAACCTGTTGCTTCTTCTATTAATGTATCAAGATCGAAATATGGTATATTCATTTCTTTAGAAAGTTGTAATCCAACAGTGCTTTTCCCGCAGTGTTTAATCCCAACAATAAAATATATTTTACTCATACCCCATGTTATCTTAGTAAAAGTAAACTTTCAATAAAGTACTTTATAAAAAGCTCCGATCATAAATTTATCTAATTAGAATATAAGAGGTGTTTATGAGAAAATTCATTGTAAAAGGTACAGAAAACTATCCAGAAATTTTAACAATACTTAACGAAGCCGAAGATAAATTAAGTGTGTTATTAGAGAAAAATAACGGATATGGTATTGAAACCAGAGAAGAAGAACTGTCAAAACAGCTTTTTGAGTCTTGCCTGAGAACAAATTATTTAACCGAAGTACAAACAGCCTAATTATAAAAGTATATTTTCAATAGGAGTTGGTTTACTAAAAACAAAGCCCTGGAAATAGTCAACTCCTATTTCTATAAGTTCATCTAACACTTCATTATTCTCTACAAACTCCGCAATAGTTTTCATTTTCATGGTGTGTCCAATACTATTAATAGATTCAACCATAGCTCTACTTATAGGATCCTTAACAATATCTTTAATAAATGAACCATCGATTTTAAGATAGTCTACATCTAAATTTCTCAGGTATGTAAAATTTGAAAATCCGGAACCAAAATCGTCTAAACTAAATGTACAACCTATCATTTTTAAACTTTTAATAAAGTCCGATGCAATTGAAAGATTTTTTATTACCGAAGTTTCTGTTATTTCAAAACAGAATAGAGTTGGTGGTACTTTATACTTTTGAAACATTGATGTGATAAATCCTGGAAGGCTTTTATCAGGAATAGAAGTTCCTGAAATATTAACACTAAATAGAAATTTATCCTTTATTTTTTTATTATCAAGGATTTTCTTACAAGTAAGTATTGATTGTTCAATCACAATTTTATCAATTTTAGGCATTATTCCATAAATTTCTGCAGGAGGGATAAAATCTAGGGGGGATACTATATTCCCATTTCCATCGTCAATTCTGACTAATATTTCAATTTTAATAACATCCTCTTTTTTTAAGGATTTTATCTCCTGGTAATAGAGTTTAAACTGTTTGTTATTTATTGCATCCTTTAGTTTATGAATCCACAGCATTTCGCCTCTACGTTTATTGTATTCAGCAGCTATATCACTGTAGATCTCTATTTTACCGCCACCACGTTCCTTTGCTATACCACAAGCATCATCGGCAGCTGCAAAAAGGGAGTAGTGATCCTTAGTATCTTTATCTATCGTAACAATACCAAAACTGCAACTAATAGGAAACTCTTTATCCCCCCAAATAAAATCCTGGGAAGTAATTGCCCTTTTAATTTTTTTTGTAAAATGTTTAGTTTCTATAACAGTGGCGTTCTTTAAAAGTAAGCCAAACTCATCACCACCAATTCTACCCTTGATAATTGAATTATTTTCGTCTGCTTCGTTTAATAAATATGCTACTTTTCTAAGTAGTTCATCACCAGCCATATGGCCGCATGTATCGTTAACAACCCTGAATTTATCCAAGCTTAGTATTATAAGTCCATTGGTTTCATTGTTATATTTTGACATATTAATTAATCTTTCTGCCTGCTCAATAAATGATTGTCTATTAAGAATTCCTGTTAAATTATCGTGGGCAGACTGATAGCTCATTTTAGTAAAGAGGGATTTGAACTCTCTAATATCGGTTAGTAAAACAACTTTTCCTAACACCTTGTTTTTATCTTTTATAGGGGTTATTTTTCCTGTTACATGTATAAATGATTTGTTAATTTGATTATAAACCTCTCCATCAATTTTTACTCCAAGCTCTAATTTATCTAAAAAACTAATTGATTTCTTGTTTGACAGATTTAGTTGAATTACTCTATCTGCATCCATGCCCTTTGCTGTTGCAATCTCTATTCCTATTAGGTGGTGAGCTGCAGTATTTATGAATGTAATTTTTCCTGAATTATCAATTCCAAATACTGCATCTTTTGTGGAATTTAAAATACCTTCAATCCACACAGAATTATTATCACTATTTTTAATAGAGATTATACCACAATCACTTTGTGAATTTTCTATATCTGGAATTATAGCCAGGTCAATATTTTTATCTTTATTATTGGTAATTTCAAATGCTGAATCTTCACTAATATTTAATATATTACTATTAAATTCCGGTGAAAGGTAAATTTTAAACAAATCCATGAAATGTATCATAGTATATTGACCTATTAAGTTAAAGATTATTAAATGAAAAATATGAAAGTAAATTATCATACCCACTGTTTTTATTGCGACGGTAAAGGTGATCCGGAACTCTACGTAAAAGAAGCAATAGAAAGAGGTTTCTCTTCCCTTGGATTCTCATCCCATGCACCTTTAAACGAAGCCAATGACTGGACTATACAGGATGGTGACCTAGAAAAATATTTTGATAGAATTACTGAACTTAAAATTAAATATGCAAATGTTATAAAAATTTATTTAGGGTTGGAAATAGACTACTATCCAAATGAAAACAGATTTGAAAAGTTCAAAAAATATAATCTCGATTACTCTATAGGATCTGTACATATGGTAAAACCTCAAGGTTACAGTAACTATTTTAGTGTGGATGCCAGTGTTATTGATTTTAAAAAAATCCTGGAAGATGTATATAGTAATAACATTGAAAATTTTGGTCGAGACTACTATAAAGCTTTAAGAGATATGATAGTTCAGGGTGGGTTTAATATTTTAGGACATTTAGATCTATTTAAAAAATTTAACAGAGATAATCGTTTTTTCAAAGAAAGTGATAAATGGTACAAAGAAGAAATTTCAGAGTGTTTAAACTTGCTTGAAACAAGGGATATAATTGTAGAAGTTAATACCGGGGCAATTGCAAGAGGTGTTCAGGATACCCCATATCCATCCCAGTGGATAATAGAAGAGTGTTATAATAGGGGTATTAAGATATGTCTTAATAGTGATGCCCACAACCATGTAAATATAGATTTTTACTTTTCAGAAGCATTGGAAATAATTAAAAAAAGTGGATATAAGGAGCTACATACTCCATTTGAAATATTGGATTTAAGGGGGCTAGTATGATTAAACATGTTGTTATTTGGAAGTTAAAAGAGATTGAAGATGGACCAAAATTAAAAAAAGAGATTGATTCTTTAAATGGACAAATTCCAGGTCTTATTTCAATAGAAACTGGTTTGGATTTAAATAGAAGTAGTGCTGCAGGTGATTTAATTTTAATCTCTATACATGAATCAAAAGATGCTTTAGATCTCTACCAGGATCATCCACTACACGTTAAGGTAAGGGATAAAATTGTAGAGGCAGTAACTAGCCGAATAGTTGTTGATTTTGAGGTTTAATGGGTAATAATTTAGTTCTTGCTCCTATAAAGGGTTATACAGACCCGTTGTGGAGAAGTTGTTATTTTAGTCATTTTACCGGTATAGATAAAGTAGTAACACCATTTCTACTACTTTCCGAGCATAATAGTCCTAAAAAATCCTATTTCCCTCAATTTCTACCGGAAATAGGGAGTGATATAGAGGTTGTTCCACAGTTTTTAGTAAAAACTCCTCAGGCTATTGTTAGTTCGGTAAAAATGATGAATGAATTAGGGATAAAAGAGTATAATTTAAATATGGGTTGTCCTGCACCTGCTATATATAAAAAGGGGAGGGGTTCAGGACTTTTAGAGAATCTTGATAGTGTTAGAATGCTTCTTGATGGTGTAATTGGTCAAATAGTTGGAAAATTTACAGTAAAAATAAGAACAGGTATTGAGGATAGCTCACTAATTGGTCCACTTATTGATCTATTCAATAATTATAAAATTGATGAAATAATTGTACATCCCAGGTTTGCAAAACAGCTCTATAATGGAATACCAGATATGGACGCCTTTGATTATGTGTATAATAACTCCATTAATCCTGTAAGTTATAATGGTAATATCTACTCTCTAAATGATTATAATAGACTTAAAGATAAATACCCAAGGGTTAGTTCATGGATGATTGGACGTGGAGTTCTTCGTGATCCATTTCTTCCTAACTCTATTAAAACAGGGATTGAACCAACTTTAACTGAGCGAAATGCCAAGCTTATAGAATATATAATGGATTTTAATAATATAGTTCATGAGTGTTACAAAAAAGAGGGTATAGCCATAAGCAGGGTTAAATCTATTATGATCTATATCGCCTCTTTCTACTCAAATGATAGC